>JBFWXJ010000357.1:0-6772 GCA_050187535.1 Alphaproteobacteria bacterium
CCGGCTTCATGTAGGCGTCGAAGGCGGTGACGACCGTGCGCTCGTATTCGCGGAAGGCCGGGTCGACATCCGACGACAGCGTGATCATGTGGTGCGGGTGTCGCGCGGCAATCAGCTCGCGCGTGCGGCGCTCGTGCACGGGGTTGAGGAAGGCGAAGATGTAGGCGATGGCGATCGCCTCGACGCCCTCGGCGACCAGCTCGTCGGCCGCCTTCAGTACCGATTCCTCGTCGAGCGGGATGACGACCTCGCCCTGGGCCGACATCTGCTCGGTCGCTTCCTTGCGGCGCACGCCCGGCGCCAGGAATACCGGCGTCTCCGGCTCCAGGATGATGCCGTAGAGCTGCTGGCGCATCTCGCGGCCGATCTCCAGCACGTCGCGGAAGCCGCGGCTGGTGATGAGGCCGATGGTGGCGCCCTTGCGCTCCAGCACCGCGTTGGTCGCGATCGTGGTGCCGTGCAGGAAGCGGGCGATCTCGGTCGGCTGGACGCTCCAGGTCTCGACCATGTAGCGCACCGCGTCGAGCACGGCGCGCGACGGGTCGCCCTTGGTCGTCGGCAGCTTGACGATGCGCATCGGCTCGCCGCGCCGCCGGCAGACGATGTCCGTGAAGGTGCCGCCGATGTCGACGCCGACGTCGATCGTTGCCATGCCGTCCCTGCTCGTTCCGTCCATTTCTTCCTCTCGTGCTGCGCCGTCCTCAGCGGGAGAGCGCGTCGCGAATGCCGTACCAGGTCGTCATCGCCTGCAGGATCGGGACCCTGAGGCCGTGCAGCGGGATCGGCGCGAACGGACCATCCGACATCGGTCCCAGGTCCGGCGCCTCGCCTGTCGCCATGCGCGCGAGGTGCTTGCCGAGGAGCGACGTCAGCGTCACGCCTCGCCCGGAGCAGCCGAGCGCGTAAAGGACGTTCTTGCCGTGCCGGCCGATATGCGGCACGGCGTCGGTCGACATCGCCACCAGGCCTGACCAGCGATGGGCGATGCGCGGCTCGCCGACCTGCGGGAAGGTCTTGGCCAGCACTTTCTCGATGCGGGAGTAGGCGGTCGGGTCGGCGGCGCGCCGGCCGGTCACGTCGGCGCGGCCGGCGAAAAGCAGGCGGTTGTCCGGCAGCATGCGGAAGGCGTGCAGCAGCCGCTTGGTGTCGGACGCGACCCGCCGGCCCGGCAGCACGGACTTGGCGACGTTGTCCGACAAGGGCTCGGTCGCGATGATCGAGGCGGAGACCGGGATGAACCGCTTGTGCAGGTCGCCCAGCTTCAAGGCCGTGCCGGAATAGGCGTTGGTCGCGAGGATGGCGAGCCTGGCGCGCACGCGAGCGCGCGGCGTGGTCGCGACGACACCGTCCGCCAGGTCGTCCAGCGCGGTCACGGGCGTCTGGGTGTGGATCGGCACGCCGCGCGCCAGCAGTCCGGCGGCCAGCCCATGGACGTAGTTGATCGGCTGGATGGCGCCGCCGCGGGTGTCGAGCCAGGCGCCGAAATACTCCGACGAGCCGATCTCGCGCGCCGTCTCGGCCGTATCGAGGATGCGCGGCGTGTGGTCGCCGGCCTCGGCCGCCAGCCACTTCACGTCGCTGGCGAGCCCTTCCAGGGCGCCCGGCACATGGGCCGGGATGAGCTGGCCCGTGCGCCCGAAGGCGTCGGGGATGGCGTAATGGGCGACGATGCCTTCCAGCGTGCCGATCGCCTCATGGGCGAGGCCGTGCATCTTGAGGGCGGTCGGCGTGCCGTAGTGCTGCGCCAGGTTGGAATAGGTCCGCTTGAAGCGGGTGCCGGCCATCCCCGCGGTGCGGCCGCTGGCACCCCAGGCGAGGTCGAGCGCCTCGACCACCACCGGCTTCATCCCTGCCTCGGCCAGGAAGTGCGCCGCCGCCAGCCCGGTGAAGCCGCCGCCGATCACGACGGCGTCGCACTCCACATCCTCGGCGAGCGGGCCGACGTCGGGTCGCGGCACGCGCGCTGTCGTGCGCCACACCGATGGGGCATGCTCGACGGAAGGGGGCGAGGTCATGTCCGGGGCAGGGTCCCCTTGCAGTTCGTTGAAAATAGCATAACGAAATTTCGACAGCGCTGGATAGAGTGGATCGAACTTGAGGGGGAGGGACGGTTGAAATGCGGTGGAGCAACGAGCGCATCCTGACGACGCATGCCGGAAGCCTGCCCCGTCCGGAGAGCCTGACGCGCCTTTTCGCCGAGCGGGTCGGCGGCAAGGCGGTCGACACCGCCCTGCTGGAGGCGGAGATCGAGGCGGCGACGACGGCGATCGTGCCGCGACAGGCGGCGGCCGGCATCGATATCGTCGGCAACGGCGAGCAGGGGCGCGAGAGCTTCTTCCTCTACGTGCAGCGGCGGATGACCGGCTTCGGCGGCCGCGGCTTCCGCCGGCTGTGGCAGGACGGCGTGCGCTATCCGGGCTTCGTCGAGATGCGCCGGCAGGCGATGGCGGGCCGCGCCTGGGTCAGACAGTTGGAGCCGCCAAAGGTGATCGGCCCCGTCGCCTTCTTCGACCCCGAGACGATCCACGCGGAATGCCGGCAGTTCCGCCGGGTGCTCGAGGAGACCGCCACCCCGCACGCCGAGGCCTTCATCTGTGCCCCGTCACCGGGCATGGTCGCGTCCGCCATCCCGAACGAGCACTACGACGGCGAGCAGGCCTATGTGGACGCGCTGGCCGACGCGCTGGCGGTGGAGTACCGCTCGGTCGTCGATCACGGCTTCATCCTGCAGCTCGACTGCCCCGACCTGGCGATGGAACGGCACATCACCTACCAGGATCGGCCGACATCGGACTTCGTCGCCTTCGTCGAGCGCATCGTGGCCGCGATCAACCGCGCGATCGCCGGCCTGCCGCGCGATCGCATCCGGTTGCATGTCTGCTGGGGCAACTACGAGGGGCCGCACGATTGCGACGTGCCGCTGGCCGACATCGCCCGGCCCATCCTCCAGGCCAATGTCGGCGGCTTCCTGATGCCCTTCGCCAACCCCCGCCATTCCCACGAGAGCCGCGTCTTCGCCACCGACCACCTGGCCGACGACCAGGTGCTGCTGGTCGGTGCCATCGACACCACCACCAACTACATCGAGCACCCGGAGGTGGTGGCCGAGCGCCTGGAGAAGGCCGCCCGCGCCGTCGGCGACCCGCGCCGCATCCTGGCGGCCACCGACTGCGGCTTCGACACCTCGGCCGGTATGGGCCGCGTGGCGGAGGACGTCGTCTGGGCCAAGCTGCGGACGTTGGCCGAGGGGGCGAAGCTGGCGAGCGAGCGTCTGATCCGCTGAGGGCTCAGCTCGCCGGGCGCTTGGCCAAAGCGAGGCCGAGGCCAAGCGTCACCATCGCCGCACCCGATGCCTCGCGCAGGCGGCGGATCAGGTGGGGACGGGCCGCGGCACCGTCGCGGATGCGGCTCGCCGCCAAGGCGACGACGACATCGGCCGCCGTGTTGAGGGCGACCGACAGGAAGCCGAGCGCCACGAACTGCAGCGCGACAGGGATCTCCGCCGGATCGACGAACTGCGGCACGAAGGCCAGGAAGAATGCCGCCGTCTTCGGGTTGAGCGCCTCGACCACGACACCTTCGCGGAAGGCGCGCCGTGCGCCGATCGGCGGCGTCGGCGCGCCGGTCAGGGCCGCCGAAGCGTCCCGGCGGGCGGCGAGGAAAGTGCGGACGCCGAGCCAGACGAGGTAGGCGGCGCCGACCAGCTTGAGGGTGGTGAACAGCTCCGCGCTCGCGAGCACGATGGCGGACACGCCAAGGCTGCCGGCCACGACATGCGCCATGCCGCCCACCCCGGTGCCGAAGCTGGACGCGATGCCTTCCGCACGGCCGCCGGCCAAGGTGCGGGCCGCGACGTAGAAGATGCCGGGGCCGGGGGTGACGGCCAGCACCAGGGCGGCGGCGAAGTAGAGGGCGATCGGGCTGAAGTCGGGCATGCTGGGTCAGGATTGCACAGTCGTCGTTGCGCCCCTCGAGGATGCTGGGGGTGTGTAACGCATTAATTGCAAATAAGATCGGCCCTCACCCCGAGCATCGTCGAGGGACGCAACGACGCTGATCCCGTCGTTACGCCGACGGCATCACCAGCAGCTCGGCGATCGTCACGTGCGGCGGCTGGGACAGGGCGAAGAGGATGCAGCCGGCGATGTCGTCCGGCTGCAGGCGCGCCTTGAAGCCGGCGTAGAACTTGGCGGCGGCGGCCTCGTCGCCGTGGCGGCGGGTGCGGTCGAACTCGGTCTCGACGACGCCGGGCAGGATCTCGGTCACCCGCAGGCGGCCCGAATAGTCGAGGCGCAGCGCCTTGCTGAAGCCGTTCACCGCGAACTTGCTGGCGCAATAGGCGGAATCGTTGGCGAGCGCGGTCACGCCGGCGATCGAGCCGATGTTGATCACGTGGCCGCCCGCGGCCAGCAGCAGGGGCACGAGCGCGTGCGTCACGCGGATCATGCCGGCGACGTTGGTCTCGATGATCGAGAGCCAGTCGCCGACCGGGCCGTCCTCGAACGGCACCTTGCCGCCGATGTCGTGGCCGGCGTTGTTGACGAGCGCCTTCACCTGGCGCCAGTCCGCGGGAAGGCGCGAGGGGAAGGAGGCGGCGGATTCGGCGTTGGTGACGTCGAGGACGAGCGGCAGGCAGTGGTCGCCGTGACGGGCGGCGATCTGCTCCAGCCGGTCGAGGCGTCGGGCGGCAGCCACGACGCGCCAGCCGGCGGCGACCAGCGCGTCGACGGTGGCGGTGCCGATGCCGGCCGAGGCGCCGGTGACGATGGCTACGGGACGGGTGGTCATCACTCGGCGGCCTCTGCGAAGGCGACGGCGGGGTCGATCGGGTAGATCGGCCGGCGCAGCCGCTGGAAGCGGAAATGGGCGAAGTCGGAGCTGGCGACGCCGACGCCGTCGCACTCGACGACGCCGCGCGCGATCGGCACGAAGGTCGGCTTGTACTGGATGCGCGATTTCAGGATGAGGAAGCGCTTCTCCGCCGGCTCGATGCCGAGCGCGCGGAAGACCCCCAAGTCATAGGGTTCGATCCGCCGCGAGGTCACGACGATCTGCACGCCGCCGGTGTCGAAGCGCACCGACGGCCCCATGCTGATCCTGGTGCCGGTGAAGACGGGGCCGGTCACCGTCAGGGCGCCGTCGGAGAAGGCGCCGACCGTGCCGGTCAGCCGCATCGACTTCGGCTGCTGGGCCAGCGTCGGGCAGGCGACCTTGCCGCCGATGTCGAGCGTGACCGTCGCGCCGAGGCCGGCCGACTGGAGGCGCTGCACCGCGTCCGGGTCGCAGAGCGGCACGACGGCCACGTCGGTCAGGCCCTGGCGCATCGCCTCGGCGACGACGTCCATGGAATCGAGCGTGCCGCCCGAGTTGCAGTTGTCGGCGTGGTCGATCAGCAGCACCGGGCCGGTGCCGGGACCGGCCGCCACCCGCGCGGCCTCGGCCACGCTGTCGGCCAAGGGGCGGCCGGTGTAAACGAGGCCCTCGCGCTGCTCCCACGCCGCGCGCAGCAGGCGGTCGCGCACCCGCTCGGCCGCCGCCTTGTCGCCATCGGCGACGACGAGGACGGAGAGGCCGGCCTCGCGCGTGTCGGCCAAGGGGAAGCCGCCGAAGATGGTGACGGCGAGGATGCCCGGCTCCTTCTCGGCCTCGGCCGAGAGCCGCTCCAGCGTCTTCATCGGCTCGTCGTTGGTGTCCTGCTTCAACGTCGCCGTCAGCATCGGCGCGTTGCCCCAGGCCATGACCGGGCGGATGCGGCCGGCCATGGCGTCGAGCAGCAGGCGGCCGGCGCGCACGCCGGTCTCGTACATGTCGATATGGGGATAGGTGCGGTAGCCGACGGCGACGGTCGCGTTGTCGACCATCGCCGCCGTCAGGTTGGTGTGGAAGTCGAGCGCGGTCGCGATCGGCAGGTCGGGGGCGACGGCGCGGATGCGGGCCAGCAGCTCGCCCTCGCCGTCGTCGGCCTGCTCGGCGATCATCGCGCCGTGCAGGTCGAGCATGGCGTAGTCGCAGCCCTCGCGCACGGCCGCCACGATCGCATCGGCGACCGTGTCGAAGGCGAGGCGATCGACCGGCGCGCTCGGGCTGCAGCGGGCGGCGACGGGGGTCACGACCGTGTGCCCCGCCGCCTCCGCCAGCTTGATGAAGGCCGCCATCGGCATGCCCGTCTTCTCGTAGGCGGCGCGTGCCTCGGCCCCGTAGTAGGGCCCCTTGCCGACGCCGAACTGGTCGAGCGTCGTCGGGATCGGCGAGAAGCTGTTGGTCTCGTGGCTGAACGCCGCGACGACGACCTTCATGTGCTTGTTCCTCAGTCCATGCGTGCGAAGAAGAGGCGCATCTTGTTGTCGGATGCGATCGCCACCTTGACGTTCTTGCGCGCGGCCCAGGCGAGCGGCTCCTGGTAGAGCGGGATCGCCGCGTAGTCGTTGCGGTAGAGGCGGAAGGCGTCAGACATAAGCTTGGTGCGCTTGGCGAGATCGAGCTCGACCGAGGCGGTCTCGATCAGCCGGTCGACCTCGGCGTTGGCGTACTTGCCGGGGTTCCACCGGCCGTGCCGCGGCGAGGGCGAGTGGATGCAGTTGTTGAGGATCGAGTAGGCGTCGATCTGCGGCGTGTTGGCCCAGCCGATCAGGAACACGTCCGAGCCGCCCGACATCATCTTCTTGAAGTAGATCGAGTCCGGCTGCGGGCTGTAGACGACCTTGACGCCGATGCGCTCCCACATCGGCACGATCGACTGGCACATGCGCTCGGCGTTGACGAAGCGGTCGTT
>JBFWXJ010000358.1:0-6766 GCA_050187535.1 Alphaproteobacteria bacterium
CGCTGGCGCAGGCTGGTCCGCGACTTCGAGCGCCGCATCGACGTCTCGAAGGCAATGATCCTCGTCGCCATGGGCGGCAACCTTCTCCGCAGAAATGCCCATCCGTGAATTTCCAAACAGGCTCTTAGAGACGTTCGTCTAGAGTTAATGTCGTCATGCAAATCCTTAAGAGAGCGGCAGCCATGAAGGGCTCCCGCTAAGATTGAATTCAGGAGAATCAAGCGAGTGTAGCTGCTTCGATCGTCGCGCATCGAAGGAGCCATTCAGAGCTACTCCCAATCATCCGCCCCGAGCCAGAATACTTTGGCAGCAGGCGTGCTCGCAGGCACCTACCGATCCCCTGGCACGCCGAAACTGGGCGCCTCGCGCGGGTCGAGCGCGCGGGTGACGTAGGCGTCGGCCTGCGGCTTCCAGACCTGCCACAGGCGGGCGAGCTCGGCGATCGGCTCGTCGTGCCAGTCGACGCGCAGGTCGACGACGGCCCAGGGCACGTCGGCCATGACGATCATGCCGACCGAGCGGATCGGCCCCGCCTCGCCGCCCGCCGCCAACCCCGCCTGCATGGCGGCCAGGATGCGGTCGCCGAGGCTGCCGACGGCCGCGTTGAAGCCGTCGACGATGGCCTGCGGCACGCCCGCATTCGCGAGCAGGTTGCCGGCCGCCACCACGCCGTCGGCCGGCGCCGTCGCGTGGATGCCGAGCGCACCCTCGCCCGACCACGCGGCGGTGCGTCCCTGACGGTCGAGCAGGGCGAGCTGGCGATAGCGGATATGCGGGCCCGTGGCGCGCAGCACCGCCAGCGCTTCGGCGGCAGACGCCCCCAACTTCATCAGGTCGAGACCCTGCGGCCCCAGGCGCGGGTCGGTGATGTTCTGCGTGGCGACCGCGCCGACGCCGGCGCGGACATGGGCGCAGCGCGCCGCCACCGCCGGGGAGGACGACGCGACCGCGAGGCCGATCCGGCCGGTTTCGGGGCAGAGGGCGGAGATCGAGAAGGTCATGGGCTATGGCTCCGATTGGGACGCATCGGCTTGACAGCAGGAAACCATAGGCTTTGAAATTCCTGCCTCGGATTAATCGAAGCAGGGGATGGCGGGCAACCGCGGCGGATGCGCTTCACGCTGAGGCAGATCGAGTATTTCGTCGCGGCCGCCGAGACCGGCAGCATCACGCTCGCCTCCGACCGGGTGCACATCTCGCAGCCCTCGATCTCGGCCGCCGTCTCGCACCTGGAGACCGAGTTCGGCATCCAACTGTTCATCCGCCACCACGCCCAGGGCCTGTCGCTGACGCCGCAGGGCACCCGCTTCCTGCGCGAGGCCAAGACCCTGCTGCTGCAGGCACACGAGCTGCAGGGGGTGGCGAGCGAGCTGTCCAGCAAGGTGACGGGGCCGGTGCGCATCGGCTGCCTCGTCACGCTCTACCCGCTGCTGGTGCCCGAGGTCGTGCACGCCTTCCGCACCCGCCACGACCGCGCCAGCATCCACGCCGTCGCCGGCGACCAGTCGACGCTGTTCGAGCATCTGCGCCGCGGCGAGATCGCGGCCGCGCTCTCCTACGACATGAATCTGCCGGGCGACATGGAGGTCGAGCGCCTCGTCGACCTGCCGCCCTTCGCCTTCGTCGCCGCCGGCCATCGGCTGGCCAAGCGGCGCAGCGTGCCGCTCGCGGCGCTGGCGGCCGAGCCCTTCCTGCTGCTCGACCTGCCGCTCAGCCGCGACTACTTCCTGTCGCTCTTCCATCAGGCGGGCCTGACGCCCGAGATCGGCGGCGCCTTCGAGCACATGGACGTCATCCGCAGTCTGGTGGCGCGCGGCGACGGCTTTGGCCTCGCCAACATCCGCCCGAAGAACCGCGCCTCGCTGGACGGCCGCCCGCTCGCCTACCTGGCGCTCGACGGCCAGCCGCGCGCGCTGGCGCTCGGCATCGTCTTCGTGAAGGGCATGCTGCGCACCCGCTCGACGGAAGCCTTCGTCGAGCTGTGCCGCGAGCTGGTGCGCGAGGGGCGGATTCCGGGAACGGGGTGAGCGGTCAGGCGATCTCCCGGAGCGACGCCGTGATCAGCGCGTCCAGCACCCACTGCGTGATGCCCTCGACCTCGCCGTCGTTCAGGCCCCAGATGTCCTTCAGCACCACGTAGGTCTCGATGCCGTAGATGAGCGAGAGCGCGCGCAGCAGCCGCTCGAAGCGCTCGCCGCCGAGCTGGCGGCGCAAGGGCGAGGCGGCGCGGCGGAGGATGTCGCGGCGGAAGCCGCGGGCGTAGCGCTCCTCCGTCAGCTTGCCGGCGCGGGCCAGCGCGCCGTGCTCCAATGCGAGTTGTAGTGCCGCCCGCATGTGCGGCTCGAATTCCTTGAAGCGCGGGAAGGTCTGGGCGAACAGCTCGCGCACGCGCTGCCAGCCGTCGGACGCCGCCGGGCGATAACGGCGCACCGGATCGAGGCTGCGGCCGACCACCTCGGTGATCAGCTTGCTGCGGCTGGGAAAGTAGCGATAGGCGGTGGCGCGCGACACGCCGGCCGCCTCGCCGACCTCGGCCACGGAGGGAATCCGGCCGCTGCCGCACAGCGTCATCGCGGCGTCGAGGAGCTGGCGATGGGTCCGCGCCCGCCTGTCCTTGACAATCACGAAGGCCCCCACTTAGCGTTGTGCCGAGCGAAATGAGATGCGCGTCTCACCTTGGCGTCAGAGGTGGGCGCGACGCAACAATCAATAAGCGATCCGGTGAGCGACTTCCCTGAAGGGGAGCGGCCGGACGACGGGAGGAGACAGTGCGGCGACCCACGCGAGCGCGTGTCGTCGTGCCATGCCCCGGCACCCGCCGGATCGCGGGGCGGTAGGCGCCATGGCCGACGTCCTCTTCACAAATGCCCGCATCTTCGATGCGAGCGGTGCGGCACCCTATGCGGGCGAGGTGCTGGTGCGCGGCAACCGCATCCAGCGCGTCGGGCGCGGCGCCCGCGTGCTGCCGACCGCGGGCGTGACCGTCATCGACGCCGCCGGCGCCACGCTGATGCCGGGCATGGTCGAGGCCCACACCCATTTCTCGTGGAACGACCAACCCGGCCTCGGCGCCATCCAGCGCATGCCGCCGGAGGAGCACATCCTCTGGTGTGCGCACATCGCCAAGCGTTACCTGGAGATGGGCTGGACGTCGTGCATGGGAGCGGCGACCGCCAAGCCGCGCCTCGACGTCGTCATCCGCAACGCCATCGAGAGCGGCCAGATCCCGGGCCCGCGTTACCTGGCGGCCAGCCAGGAGATCACCGTGCCGGGCGGCCTCGGCGATGAGACGCTGCCGCACCTGCCCTATCCCGAGTTCAGCTTCGGGGCGATCGTCAACGGCCCGGAGGAGATGCGCAAGACCGTGCGCATGTTCCTCAAATACGGCGTCGACACGATCAAGCTGAACCTCTCGGGCGAGTACATCGCCGGCATCCCGGCGGAGTTCACGCCGGTCACCGACGAGGAGATCGCGATCGCGGTCAAGGAGACCAAGGCACGCGGCAAGCGCCTGGCCGCCCACGCCCGGTCGTGCGAGTCCGTGAAGCAGTGCGTGCGCCACGGCATCGAGATCATCTTCCATGCGAGCTTCGCCGACGAGGAGGCGCTCGACATGCTGGAGGCGGCCAAGGACCGCCACTTCGTGGCGCCCGGCATCGCCTGGCTGATCAACACCTCGTTCCACGCCGCCGAATGGGGCATCACGCCCGAATCGGCGAAGAAGATGGGCTATCACCGCGAGCTCGAGGTCGCCTGCGAGACGCTGCGGAAAATGAAGAAGCGCGGCATCCGCATCCTGCCCGGCGGCGACTACGGCTTCGCCTGGATCAAGCACGGCACCAATGCCAAGGACCTCGAATACTTCGTGAAGTACCTGGGTTACTCGCCGATGGAGGCACTCCTGTCGGCGACCAAGCTCGGCGGCGAGATCATGATGCGCGGCCACGAGCTGGGCCAGGTGAAGGAGGGCTACCTCGCCGACCTGCTGCTGGTCGACGGCGACCCGCTCGCCAACATCGCCGTGCTGCAGGAGCCGGCCCGGATCCTCGCCGTGATGAAGGACGGGCTCTTCCACAAGGAGCCGGAGATCCGTTCCAGCCGCAGCCGCTGGAACCTGTCGGTCGTCTGACGGACGCCATGGCGACACGCCTCGTCGGACGGATCGCGGTGGAGTGCGATGGCGAGGGCGACGCCGTGCTGATGATCCACGGCCTCGGCGGCTCGTCGAACGTTTGGGGGCCGCTGCTGCCGGTTTTCGCGCGCCACCGCACGATCCGACCCGACCTGCCGGGGGCGGGCCGCTCGCACCGCGCGGAGGGCCCCTTCTCGATCGCGGGATTCGTCGAGGCGATGCGGACCGTGTGCGCCGCGACCGGGGTCGAGCGCGCCCATGTCGTCGGCCATTCCCTCGGCACCATCGTCGCCTTCCACCTGGCGGCCGCCATGCCGAAGCTGGTGCGCAGCCTGACCCTGTTCGGCCCACTGCTGGCACCGGCCGATCCGGCACGATCGGGCTTGCGCGCCCGGGCGGACGCCGCGCGCCGCGATGGGGTCACGGGCATGCAGGCGATCGCCGATCAGATCGTCCAGGCCGGCACATCGGCCGAGACCAAGGCGCGCAAGCCGGTCGTGGTCGCAATGGTGCGCGAGCTGATCATGCGCCAGACGCCGGAAGGCTATGCCGGAAGCTGCGAGGCGCTGGCCGACGCGCAGCCGGCCGATCCCGCGGCGATCCGCTGCCCGACGCTTCTCGTCACCGGCGACGAGGACGCGATCGCGCCGGCCCAGGCGGTGCGCCAGCTCGGCACCCGCATCGCGGGGGCCCGCGTCGAGGTGCTGCCGCGCTGCGGCCACTGGACGACGATCGAGCAACCCGAAGCGTGCGCCGACCTCGCGCGCCGCTTCCACCAGCAGCGCATGCCCTAGGGAGGCCGACATGGCGAGCGTCCTCTTCACCAATGTGCGCATCCTCGACGGCTCGGGTGCGCCCGCCTTCTCGGGCGAGGTCCTGGTCCAGGGCAACCGCATCGCCCGCGTCGCGCGCGGACAGCGCGCCCTGCCGGTGACCGGCGTCGAGACGGTCGATGCCGGCGGCGCGACGCTGATGCCGGGCATGGTCGAGGCGCACACGCATTTCGCCTGGAACAACGCCGCTACGCTCGACGCCATCCAGCGCATGCCGACCGAGGAGCATGTGCTGTGGACGGCCGGCGTCGCGCGCACCTATCTCGACCATGGCTGGACGTCCTGCATCGGTGCGGCCACCGCCAAGCCCCGGCTCGACGTGGTCGTGCGCAACGCCATCGAGGAGGGGCTGATCCCGGGCCCCCGCTACCTCGCCGCGGGCCAGGAGATCACCGTGGCGGGCGCGCTCGGCGACGACATGCCGCCGCACCTGCCCTACCCCGAGTTCTCCTTCGGCCAGGTGGTGAGCGGCCCGGACGAGATGCGCCGCGTCGTGCGCATGTTCCTCAAATACGGCGTCGACACGATCAAGCTGAACCTGTCGGGCGACAACCTCGTGCCCGGTGCGGACGCCAAGTCGACCTGGATGAGCGACGAGGAGGTCGCGGTCGCCGTGCGCGAGGCGAAGATGCGCGGCAAGCGCGTCGCGGTGCATGCGCGGTCCTGCGAATCCATCAAGCAGGCTCTGCGCCACGGCATCGACATCATCTTCCACGCGAGCTTCACCGACGAGGAGGCGCTCGACATGCTGGAGGCGCGCCGCGACACGGTGTTCGTGGCGCCCGGCCTCTCGGTCATCGTCAAGCTGCTCTATGCCGGCGACATCGTCGGCATCCCGCACGCGAAAGCCGTCGCCATGGGCTACCAGGAGGAGCTGGAGGCCGTGGAGAAGAGCCTGCGCGCCATGCACAAGCGCGGCGTGCGCGTGCTGCCCGGCGGCGACTACGGCTTTCTGTGGGCCCAGCACGGCGAGAACGCCATGGACCTGCAGTACCTCGTGAAATACGCGGGCATGACGCCGATGGAGGCGATCGTGGCGGCCACCCGCCACGGCGGCGCCCTGATGATGCGCCCCGACGAGCTGGGGCAGGTCAAGGAGGGCTACCTCGCCGACCTGCTGCTGGTCGACGGCGACCCCGTGGCGGACCTCTCCGTGCTGGTCGACCGCAAGCGCATCCTCGCGGTCATGAAGGACGGCCAGTTCCACCGCCGCCCGCAAGCCGACGCCGCCCGCCCGCGCTGGTCGCGCTCGGTCGCGTGATGACGGAGGCCGCGATGCGCGCAGGATGGGCCCTCTCCGCCCGTCAGGGGGGAGAGGGAGGGGACCCGTCGCAGAGCGACGGGGAGGGTGAGGTGGGCATCCGCCGGCGACGCCCCACCTCACCCCGACCCTCTCAGCCCCCAGGGGGCAGAGAGGGAGAAGGCACGCGATGATCCGCCTGGGCACCTGGATCTGGACGATCGCGATCGGGCTGCCGGTCGCGGCATTCGTCGTCTGGGCGCTCATGGACAACACGCGGCTGTTCCTGATCACGACCCTGAACGGGCTGACGCTGGCCGCCCTCTACTTCCTGGTGGCGAGCGGCTTCACGCTGGTCTTCGGCCTCTTGCGCAATGTCAACCTGGCGCATGGCTCGCTCTACCTGCTGGGCGCCTATGTCGGCTGGGTGGTGGGCGACGCGACGGATTCCTGGTTCCTGGCAGTCGCCGCCGGCTTCCTGTCGACCGCGGTCTGCGGCCTCGTGCTGCAGGTCGCCGTCTTCCGCTTCATGCAGGGGCAGGACCTGCGCCAGACCATGGC
>JBFWXJ010000359.1:0-6753 GCA_050187535.1 Alphaproteobacteria bacterium
CGGCGGCCGACCCAGATGTTGCCCTGCCGGTCGGCCCAGCGGGCGTGGAAGACGGCGATGTCGGGCTTGAGGGCGGGCAGCACGACGATCGGGTCCGGCCCTTCGGCGAAGGGGTTGTCGATGACCTTCCAGTCCGGCCGGTGGGCCAGGATGTCCGAGCCGAGGATGCCACGCAGCGGCATGAAGGGCAGGCCCTTCTCGGACGCCTGCAGGGCGGCGTGGATGGCCGGGCAGGTGCTGTCGACATATTTGAGCGAGCCGCCGACGACGGCGGCCGTGAAACGCGGCGCCGGGCCCTGCTCGCCGAGCGAGACGGCGGCGCACTCGACCTCGGCGACGGCGCCGGCGCCGATCAGCAGGTCCGCCTGGATGCCACTGGTCGGCACGCAGAGCAGCCTGAGGTCGCGCGCACCGCGGCGCAGCAGCGCGTGGGTCAGCGCCATCGGCACGTTGCTGTAGTCGGGCGGGATCGCCAGCGAGGCGCCGTCGGGGATGCGCGCGGCCAGCGCCTTCAGGTCGACGACTTGGGTCTGGGCCATTCTTGTTCTCCTATCGCCCGCTCTCGAAGCCCGCCAGGAAGGCCACGAGGTTCCGGCCGAGGTCCTCCACATGGTAGCCGCCTTCCTGCACCAGGACCGTCGGCAGGTCCAGTGCGGCGAGGCGGCCGGCGATGGCGGCGAAGCCCTCGGTCGAGATCTTGAGGACGCCCAGCGGGTCCTTCTCGTAGGCGTCGAAGCCGAGCGAGACGAGCAGTACATCGGGGTCGTAGCGCTTGACCGCCGCCAGCCCGCGGTCGAGCGCGTCGAGATAGGCGTTGTCGCCCGAGCCGTGGGCGAGCGGCAGGTTGAGCGTGTAGCCGGCACCGGCCCCGCCGCCGCGCTCGCCCGCATAGCCGGCATAGTAGGGGTAGAAGCCCGAGGGGTCGGCGTGCAGCGAACAGAAGAAGACGTCGGGACGCTCCCAGAAGATGCCCTGGGTCCCGTTGCCGTGATGCACGTCGACATCGACGATGGCGACCCGGCCGGCCTTGCGCCTGGCATGCTCGGCTGCGACCGCGACGTTGTTGATGAAGCAGAAGCCGCCGGCGAGGTCGGCGAAGGCGTGGTGGCCGGGCGGCCGGCACAGCGCATAGGCGGCGGGGGCGCCGGCCAGCACCAGCTCCGTCGCCTGGACGGCGGCGTGTGCGCTGGCGACCGAGGCGGGCCAGGTGCCGGCGACCATGGGGGCACTCAGGTCGCCGATGTAGTAGCCGACCTGGCCGGCGATGCTGTCGGGCCGGGCGCGCATGTGGCGGCCGGGATAGGAGTGGGGGTGGATTTCCGGGTTGGCGCCCGGCAGCTCCATCCAGCGGCTGTGGGCGGTTTCCAGGAACTCCAGGTAGTCGACGGCGTGGACGGACGCCATCGGCGCCATGCCGAAATCGTCGGGCGCCGTCACCTTGTGGCCGGCGGCGCGGGCCGCTGAGACCAGACTTTCGGCCCGCGCCGTCGTCTCCGCCATGGGAGCGAAGTTGCCGCGCAGCATGAACTGCGTCGGCGCGTGGCGGGCATGGGCCTCGCTGAAGACGACGTCCATGGCTCAGGCCTTCTCGACGCCGCACCACTCGGCGACGAACAGCGTCATCGCCTGGGTCGTGCGGCGCAGGGATTCGAGATCGACGCGCTCGTCGAAGCCGTGGACGTTCTCGGCCTTCGGCCCGTAGACGAGGCCGGGGATGCCGGCATAGAGGCCGAAGAAGCGGGCGTCCGTCGTGCCGGTGCAGGTGATGCGGTCGAGGTCGGCCGAGAAGACGGCGCGGTGGGCAGCGTCCAGCGTGCCCTCGGCCTCGGCCGCGTTTTCCAGCACGTAGCCCTCGGCCTGGAATCCGTTCCAGACGATCTCCGGCGGGCTGTTGGCGAGGAATGGAATGTTGCGCGACGCATCGCGCAGGCGCGTCTCGATCTCGCGCCTCGCCTCGGCCAGGTCCTGGCCCGGATATGTCGCCACGCGCACGTCGAATGTGCACCAGGCCGGCACGCTGGAGGCCCAGTCGCCGCCGGCGATCTTGCCGATGTTCAGGTTGATCGGGTGGTGCAGGTGCCCGAAATGCGGCACCGACGACCGCCGGGCGTTCCACTCCTCGGCCATGGCGTGAAGCGCCGGGAAGAGGGCGTACGCGCTCTCTATGGCGTTGGCGCCGGTCGTGGCGTAGGCGGCGTGAACGGGGAAGCCGCGCAGCTTGACCTGGAACCAGATGACGCCGACCTGGGCGCGCAGCAGGCAATCGCCGAGCGGTTCCGGGATGAGTGCGGCGTCGGCGCGGTAGCCGCGGGCGAGGCAGGCGAGGGCCCCATTGCCGGTGCACTCCTCCTCGATCACCGACTGGAAGTAGATGTCGCCGGTCGGCCGGAGCCCGGCGCGGCGGATGGCGTCGAAGGCGAAGAGGGTCGAGCACAGCCCGGCCTTCATGTCGCCCGCCCCGCGGCCGTGCATCCAGCCATCCTCGATCTTCGGCTCGAACGGCGGCAGCGCCCACATCCCCTCGGGGCCCGTCGGCACCACGTCGATATGGCCGTTCAGGATCAGCGAGCGGCCGCGCGGGTCGGGGGCGCGCCAGGCGCCGACCACCGTCGTCGCATGGTCGTAGCTGACGGTGACGGGCGAAAAGCCCGGCAGGTGGCGCAGCGTGTCGACGTCGATATGCCAGGCGTCGACCGGCAGGCCGCGCTCGCGCATGGCGGCGGCCATGAGGTCCTGGGCCGGTTGCTCGGCGCCGCGGATCGACGGCGAGCGGACGATCTCCTGGGTGAATGCCAACTGCTCGTCGAAGCCGTTATCGACGGCGTCGCGGAGTGCCGTCTGGATGGTGCTGTCGAGCATCACGCCGCCTCCAGGCCGCACCACTCGGCGATGAAGAGCGCCATCGCCTGGGTCGTCGTCCGTATCGATTCGATGTCGACGCGCTCGTCGAAGCCGTGCACCGAGGAGGCCTTGGGGCCGTAGACCAGCGCCGGCACGCCGGCATAGAGGCCGAAGAAGCGGGCGTCGGTGGTGGCCGTCGTCGGCGCGCGCTGCAGGGGGGCGCCGAATGCCTTGAGGTGCGCGGCGGCCAGCGTGCGCTCGGCGTCGCTGCCCTCGGGCAGCACGAAGCCCTCGGCCTGGAAGCCGTTGTAGAGCACGTCGGGCGGGTTGTTGGCGAGGAAGGGCACCTTCTGTGCGGCAGCCCGGATAGTGTCCTCGATCTCGAAGCGGGCGGCCGCCAGGTCCTGGCCCGGATAGACGGCGATGCGGATCTCCATATCGCACCAGGCGGGCACGCTGGAGGCCCAGTCGCCGCCCGCTATTTTCCCGATGTTGATGTTGATCGGGTGGTCGACCTTGTCGAAGGGCGGATGCTTGTGGCGCTCGCCGTTCCAGCGGTCGGTCATGGCGTGCAGCGCACGGATGATGGGTGCTGCCGCCTCGATGGCGTTGGCACCTTCGCCGGCGCGCGCGACATGGACCGGGCGGCCCTTCAGCTTGACCTCGAACCACATGACGCCGACCTGACCGCTCAGGACCGGGCCGCCGCGCGGCTCGGGGATGAGGGCGGCCTCGCCGACATAGCCGCGCCCGACGCAGGCGAGCGCGCCGTTGCCCGTGCACTCCTCCTCGATCACCGACTGGACGTAGACCTCGGCCGCCGGCCTCCAGCCCGCGCGCTCCAGCGCATCCAGCGCGAAGACGCAGGCGACGAGGCCGGCCTTCATGTCGCCCGCCCCGCGGCCGTAGAGCCACCCGTCGGCGATGCGCGGCTCGAAAGGCGGCGTCGTCCACATGTCGAGCGGGCCGACCGGGACCACGTCGATATGGCCGTTCAAGGTCAGCGAGCGGCCCTTGCGTGCGGTGGGCCGATGGATGCCGACGACGTTGATGGCGTTCTCGTAGGAGACGTTGACCGGCGAGAAGCCCTTGAGCGCGCGGATGTCGTCGAGGTCGATGACCCAGCGGTCGATCGCCAGCCCGCGGTCGCGCATGGCGCGCGCCATGAAGTCCTGCGCGGTGTGCTCGGCACCGCGCACCGAGGGGAAGCGCACCAACTCGGCCGTGAAGTCGAGCTGCTCGTCGAATCCCTTGTCGACGGCGTCGCGGATGGCGGTCTCGATCGCGGCTTCGGTCATCGGCTCTCGCGGGCGGGGGAAAGGACGGCGGCGCGCAGTATCCCCGGGAGCGTGCTGCGCTGCAACGGCGCGCGGTCTTGCCGCTTGCCCGTGCGCTCGCGATGCCGATATCTAGCCCGCCTGCCTACGGGAGTGCTCGAGGATGGAGAACCTGCGCATCGACGGCGACCGGCTCTGGGCGTCGCTGATGGAGATGGGACGGATCGGCGCCACCCCAAAGGGCGGCGTGTGCCGGCTCGCCGCGACCGATCTCGACCGCGAAGGCCGCGACCTCTTCGCCCGCTGGTGCAAGGAAGCCGGCTGTACGATCGAGGTCGACGGCATCGGCAACATGTTCGCGCGGCGGCCGGGTCGCAACCCGCAGGCGCCGGCCGTGATGACCGGCAGCCATCTCGACACGCAGCCGACGGGCGGTCGCTTCGACGGCGTCTACGGCGTGCTGGCGGGCCTCGAGGTCATCCGCACCCTCAACGACGCCGAGTACACCACCGAGGCGCCGATCGAGCTGGTGGTCTGGACCAACGAGGAAGGCTCGCGCTTTTCACCGGCGATGGTGGGATCGGGGGTCTATGCCGGCGTCTTCGACCTGAAATACGGGCTGGAGCGGCCGGACAACAACGATCCATCGAAGACGCTGGGTGGCGAGCTGGCGGCGATCGGCTATGCCGGCCCGGCCCCCGTCGGCGGCCGGCCGGCCAAGGCCTATTTCGAGGCGCATATCGAGCAGGGGCCGATCCTGGAGGACGAGGAGAAGGTGATCGGCGTCGTCACAGGCGCCCAGGGGCAGCGCTGGTACGAGATCACGGTGACGGGGCAGGAGGCCCATGCCGGCCCGACGCCGATGAAGAAACGCCGCGACGCGCTCGTCGCGTCGTCGCGCATGATCGACGCGGTCAACCGCATCGGCCTCGCCAACCAGCCCAATGCCTGCGCGACGGTCGGCTTCGTGCGGGTCTCGCCCAACTCCCGCAACACCATTCCGGGGCAGGTGTTCTTCACCGTCGACTTCCGGCACCCGGTCGACGCGGTGCTGACGAAGATGGACCAGGAGCTGCGCGCCGCCTGCGCGGAGCACGCGGCCGTCACCGGCACCGAGGCCGAGGTGAAGGAGTTCTGGTACTTCCCGCCGACGCCGTTCGACGCGGACTGCGTGACGGCGGTGCGCGAGGCGGCCCGGCAGACCGGTCAGCCGCACATGGACATCGTCAGCGGTGCCGGCCACGACGCCGTCTACATGGCGAAGGTCGCCCCTACGGGCATGATCTTCGTCCCCTGCGCCGATGGCATCAGCCACAACGAGATCGAGGACGCCAAGCCGTCCGATCTTGCCGCCGGCTGCGACGTGCTGCTGCGGGCGATGCTGCGCGCGGCCAACGCGTGATGGGTCCCGCACTGCGCTTCGGCCTCGAGTTCGCCGATCTCTACGACCGCGATGGCCTGATCCGGATCGATCGGGCCTTCATCGATGATCTGGGCGAGGCTGACGCCGAGTTGCAGGTGCGGCTCCTGGCGGCGCGTGCCGACCCGGCGGCGACCGCGCGCAAGGCCGAGGGCGACCTGCTGCTGGCGCTGGCGCCGCATGTCGACGACTTCCTGGCGAAGCTCTTTGCGATCGAGCCGGAGGTCGCCACGCTGCGCGCCGCCCATTACGCGCTGGCGCCGCTCTATGCGGTGAAGCGCCTCTTCGTGCAGCGCCGGGCGGTCAAGGGTGCCGCCGCCGATGGTGCCGCCACCGCCGATGGGCGCGTGTTGGCGGCCGAGCTGCGGGCGCTGGGTGCCGATCCCGACGACGAGCTTGCGTTCGCCCGCGTGGTGGAAGGCTGGCTCGCCGACGAATCTGCCCATGCGAATGCGTTGGCCCTGGCCGCGCGCTACGCCGCCTGGGCGGTCCTGACGCCGGCCGGCGCCGAGCGCCACCACGCCGGCATCCTCTTCAAGGTGCCGCACCGCGTCGACCCTCAGCATCTGGTCCCGGTCGAGGCGATCGAGGTCGATGGCGTGCGCATGCTCCGCTTTCCGCCGGAGCGCTGGCGGCACCGCGAAGGCTTCGCGCTGACCGATCGCGGCACGGACCTGGCGGGCGCGCTCGACCAGGCGAACTACTGCATCTGGTGCCAGCACCAGGGGAAGGATTCCTGCTCGACCGGCCTGCGCGACCGCAGGACCGGCGAGTTCCAGCGCACCGTCTTCGGCGTCCCGCTGGCCGGCTGTCCGCTCGACGAGAAGATCTCGGAGATGAACGAGGCCAAGGCGGGCGGCCATGCGCTGGCCGCACTCGCCATCGTGGCCGTCGACAACCCGCTCTGTGCGGCGACCGGCCATCGCATCTGCAACGACTGCATGAAGGCCTGCATCTACCAGAAGCAGGAGCCGGTCGACATCCCGCAGGTCGAGACACGCACGCTGAAGGACGTGCTGGAGCTGCCCTGGGGCTTCGAGATCTACGGGCTGCTGACGCGCTGGAACCCGCTGGACATCCGCCGGCCGCTGCCGCGCCCGGACACGGGGCGCACGGTGCTGGTGGTCGGCCTCGGCCCCGCCGGCTTCAACCTCTCGCACCACCTGATGAACGACGGCCATCGCGTGGTGGCGATCGACGGGCTGAAGATCGAGC
>JBFWXJ010000360.1:0-6738 GCA_050187535.1 Alphaproteobacteria bacterium
CGACGCTGCGGAGAATCCCGCCCGATGACCGCCCCGACCCTGTCCGACGACGTGAAGCTGACACCTTACTGGTGGGAGCGCGTGGCGCGGCCGGACCTGCCGCGGGGCGACCTGCCGGCCAAGGTCGACGTGCTGGTGATCGGCTCGGGCTACACCGGCCTCAACGCCGCACTGCAGACGGCGCGCGGCGGGCGCGAGACGCTGATCGTCGACGCCGAGGACGCGGGCTTCGGCTGCAGCACGCGCAACGGCGGCCAGATCTCGACCAGCATCAAGCCCGGCCGCGACGCGCTGGCGCGCCGGCACGGGCCCGCGCTCACCCAGCGTCTCGTCGATGAGGGCTGGAATTCGCTGGCCTGGGTCGAAGAGCTGGTGCGCACGGAGGCGATCGACTGCGACTACCGCAAGGTCGGTCGCTTCCACGCCGCCCACAACCCGGCGCAGTACGAGGCGCTGGCCCGCCGGCTGGCGGACCAGCCGCGCGAGCGCGCCGCCGGCTCCTTCATGGTGCCGCGCGCCGAGCAACGCAGCGAGATCGGCTCGGACGCCTATTTCGGCGGTGCCGTCTACGCCCACCACGCGTCGGTCGATCCCGCGCGGCTGCACCAGGGCCTGCTGGAGCGGGTGATGGCGGCCGGCGTGCGCGTCGAGCCGCACTGCCCGGCTACCGGCATCGAGCGGCAGGGCAACGGCTTCCGCGTCGCCACGGCGCGCGGCACCGTCGCCGCCCGCGACGTCGTGGTCGCGACCAACGGCTACACCGGCAAGCTGACACCCTGGCTGCGCCGCCGCGTCATCCCGATCGGCAGCTACGTCATCGCGACCGAGGCGCTCCCGCGCGAGACGATCGCGAAGCTCATTCCGGGCGACCGCGTCGTCAGCGACACCCGCAAGGTCGTCTACTACTACCGCGCCTCGCCGGACGGCCGGCGCATCGTCTTCGGCGGCCGCGTCTCCCATTCCGAGACCGACCCCCGCATCAGCGGCCCGCTGCTGCGCGACGAGCTGGTGCACATCTTCCCCGAGCTGCGATCGGCCCGCATCAGCCATTCCTGGATGGGCTTCGTCGCCTACACCTTCGACGAGCTGATGCATATCGGCAGCCGCGAGGGGCTGCACTACGCCATGGGCTACTGCGGCTCGGGCGTCGGCATGGCCAACTACCTCGGCATGCGTCTCGGCCAGACCGTGCTGGGCCGTCCCGAGGGCCGCACGGCCTTCCACGAGGTGCCGTTCCAGACGCGGCCCTTCTACACCGGCAATCCGTGGTTCCTGGCGCCGTCCGTGCGCTGGTACCGCTGGAAGGACAGCCGGGCGACTTAGTGATCACAATGCATTTAATTGTAGTATAAAGTTACCATTTTCTTCCAATGTCGGTCAAAGATCGTAACATGGTTCCTCAATTGTCTCTTAATTTCAGGAGATTGAAGTTCACGGCTGGCTCTATATGCATACTGCACAAAGTTTCTGCTGTCACCCCAGTGCGTAAAGCGACCGACCAGAACTCGTCTTCTCAATCGATTGCTTGGAATACCTGATCTTGATGCCGCGCGGACATATCGCCGTATATTAACTTTCATGCGCGCGTAGAAGGCCTTTATACTCTCAGGTCTTATAAGTATTCTCTCGCCGTCAAACGTAAACCCCAGATACTGAAGACGCTTATCAGAGCAGTGAATTCTTCCATCATAGAAACTAAAACGAGAAACCGTCGTCTTATCACCGTTGAGAGAAAGCTTCTGATCTAATAATAGCTCAGACACCTTCGATTTTACTAAAGACTCTTGATCGCCACTACGAATCACCACAGCAATATCATCACTGTATCTTCGATAGCTGCCGCCCACACTATCCACAAGAGACTGCATCGCAGAATCAAACTGAATCATATAAATGTTTGCAAACAATCCCGACACGGGAGTTCCCTGAGGAATTCCAGCAGCAAACTTGTTACGCCTTATGAGCGGACGAACCTTTTCCCTAAAATCTTCGATACTGCAGATTCTGTTTTTGCCATATGATTTTATAACTTCTTTTAGTTCGTCTATTTCGACGTATTCAAATTTTGTGATTCTTTCATAGATTTTGAATATGTCGTTTGGAAGACTGCATACATGGAGAACATCCAATAAACGGGCTTTCAGTATCTTATGATCCAAGGAATCAAAAAACTTCGACACATCAAAGCAAATGACCGTACAGTCCTTCAATCTCCTAATCTCGTCGAAAAGAGACTTGGCAAACCCCACATTGTACCCAATCCCACCACGGTAAGCCAGAACGGCGCCGCCTAGATGGCGAACAGATAGGACATTCTCGTAGTCCTCTCCAATGAGCGCGGAATACGCACTATAAATTGCAGAATCCTGATGTCCTGCAAATCGAATATTTCTTTCTTTTTCCGCAACAAGCGGCGGAAATACAGAGAAGTCGATCTTTCTTCTTAGCTTTTTATACCCTAGGAGAGGCAGAAACGCGTTCTTCGCTACCAAATCTCTATCAACAACAAACTGCGCCAGATCCTCTCTGGTCAGGGGCTCATCGAAATGATGATAGCTTCTCGGCTTCAGGTCGCCGACAGTTACGCGCCGGGGGAGGGTGCCGTTCAACCCTTCTGTTCCCCCGGCTGCCATTACAACAATGTTCCGGCGGCTGCCGGCCACGGCTTCAACATTATCTGCTACACTGGTAGCGATAGCAGCGGAGACCGCCCGATGTTGCTTGAACACCTGACGACCGCTTGCAAGTGCTTGCTCGCTCTGTGCGAACTCGCCCTTGTCATCATCAACCGCTTCCCCCTTGGGCCTAGCAAATGCTTCCCCCAAGGCAGTTGATAGTTTATGCGATTCTCTCGGCGCCAACAATCGCGTCGATTCTAGCTCTTACGCCGCGCGTCGAAGGCGGGCATGCGGCCCGGCGCGAACGGCGTCAGGTCGACCGCACGCGTAACGCTGTCGAGGATCAGATCGGCCATCGCCTCGCCGGTGGCGGGCGCGTTGAGGATGCCCCAGACGTTGTGGCCGGTCGCGACATAGGCGCCGGCGACGCCGGGGACCGCGCCCATCAACGGCAGGCCGTCGCGGGCGACCGGACGAAAGCAGGCCTGGCGGACCAGGACCGGCGCGCGGGCGAGCGCCGGAGAGAGGGCGGCCGCGATCTCGTGCAGCCGTTCGGCCGCGCCGGGATCGGGGACGACCTGCGAGGGGTCGACCGGCAGGGCCGCGTCGCTGGAGACGGCGCAGACCCAGGTCGTGCCGTCGGGCCGCGGGAAGATCTCCGGCGAATGCGTCTCGCCGTCGCGGCCGGACCATTCGAGGAACATCGCCTCGGCCGGGACGTCGTCGCGCGTGTCGAAGATCAGGCTGTGGCCCTTGAGGCCATAGACGATGGGCAGCGGCAGCCAGGCGGCGGCGAGGAGCGTCCACGGGCCCATGGCGATCACGATCGCATCGCCCTCGACCAGCCGGCCGTCGACCTCGGCCCCGCGCACGCGGCTGCCATCCCGCGTCAGGCCGATGCCGGTGACACGGCCGTTCACGAGAGCGCCGCCCCGCGCTTCGGCGGCGCGCATCAGGCCCTTGGTGAAGTCCTCCGGGATGACCTGCGCGGTGGTTGCCGTGTCGCCGATGCGCCGCTCGATCGCCACGTCCTCGGCGAGCCAGGCCGAGCGGCGCCCGCCCGCCCGGTGTCGGCCGCCGACCGAACCCGAATACGTGTCCAGCCGGCGATAGCCCCAGTCGCGGCCGATGCCCTCGGCCAGCTCCGCATGGAGCGCGAAGCTGCGGCGGGCGAGCTGCTGCAAGGGCGTGCCGTCGCACCAGTCCTCGGCCAGGAAGCCGCCGGACTTGCCCGAGGCCGCGCAGGCGACGCCGGCGCGCTCGATGACCACCGGCTGGGCGCCGCGGGCGGCGAGGAACCAGGCGATGGCCGTGCCGATGACGCCGCCGCCGCAGATCAGGACACGCATCGCCTCAGGTCCGCTCGCCGCCCTGGAAGGGCGTGAAGCGCACCTCCAGCAGGGTCGTGGAGCGCCGGCCGCCGTCCGGCTGCTTGACGATGCGGACCAGCTCCTGCGCGCCGGGTCCGCCGAGCGGCATGACCAAGCGGCCGCCCGGCTTGAGCTGGCGCCAGATCGGTGGTGGTATCTCCGCTGCCGACTCCTTCAGCAGAATGGCGTCGTAGGGCCCGTTCTCGGCCCAGCCGTACCAGCCGTCACCCTCCTTGAGGCGCACGCGGCCGTGGCCGAGCTCTGCCAGCGTGCGCTTGGCGACCGCGAGCAGCGGGGCGACGATCTCGACCGAATGCACCTCGGCACCGAGCGTCGCCAGAATCGCCGCCTGGTAGCCGACGTCGGTGCCGGTCTCCAGCACCCGGTCGCCGGGCCGGATGTCGAGCGCCTGGGTCATGATGGCGGCGATCAGCGGCATCGTCAGCGCCTGGCCGTGGCCGAGCGGCAGGGGCGTGTCGAGATAGGCGAACTGCATGGCCTCGGGCGGCAGGAAGGCGTGGCGCGGCACCCCGCGGAAGGCGGCCGCCACCCTGGGGTCGAGGGCGGCGTAGCCGGTGCGGCTCGCGAGCGCCGTCATCTTGGTCTGGATCAGCTCGACCATGGCCGATCGCGCCGCTGCCGGGTCGATCGCCGCCGCCGGCGGTGCCGGCGCCTGGGCCGGCATCAGCGTGCCCGCGACCGCCAGCCAGCCCGCCAACGCCGCGCTCGCCGCCAGACCCATGTCCGCCGCTCCTTGTCCGGCCCGACGCCGGCCGATACATTCGCCGCCGCTCGTCGCGGGCCGCTCGCCCGCGCCATCCGGAACGAGGATAACGCGCGCCGTCCCCCGGCTCCAAGGCGGGATGCCGGTGGCTGCGATGGGAGATCGCGACAGATGAACGGTGCGGAAAGCCTGGTCAGGACCCTGGTCGGGGGCGGCGTCGACGTGTGCTTCACCAATCCGGGCACGTCGGAGATGCATTTCGTGGCCGCACTCGACCGGGTCGACGGCATGCGCTGCGTGCTGGGCCTCTTCGAGGGTGTGGTGACCGGCGCGGCCGACGGCTATGCGCGCATGGCCGACAAGCCGGCCGCGACCCTGCTGCATCTCGGCCCCGGCCTCGGCAACGGCATCGCCAACCTGCACAACGCGCGGCGCGCCTTCACGCCCATCGTCAACATCGTGGGCGAACATGCGACCTACCACGTCCAGTACGACGCGCCGCTCACCTCCGACATCGAAGGCATCGCCCGGCCGGTCTCGCACTGGGTGAAGACCTCGCCTTCGGCCGAGCACATCGCCGCCGACGGGGCTGCCGCCATCCGCGCGGCGCGCACCGCGCCCGGCCAGATCGCCACGCTGATCCTTCCGGCCGACACGGCGTGGAACGAGGGCACCGGCCCCGCCACCGTCGAGCCGCCGCCGGCCCGCGTGCGCGTCGCCGAGCACGACGTGCGCGAGGCGGCCGGGATGCTGCGCAAGGACGGCGCCGGCACGCTCGTGATGATCACCGGCCAGGCGCTGCGCGTCGCCGGCACCACGGCCGCCGGACGTATCGCCGCCAAGACCGGCTGCCAGGTGCTGGCTCAGACGTCCAACGGCCGGGTCGAGCGCGGTGCCGGCCTCGTCTCGATCGACCGCGTCCCCTACCCCGTCGACCAGGCGATCGCGCGGCTGAAGGACTTCCGGCAGGTGATCCTGATCGGCGCGAAGGCGCCGATCGGCTTCTTCGCCTATCCGGGCAAGCCCAGCGTCATGACGCCGCCCGGCTGCCACATCTTCCGGCTGGCGACCATCGACCAGGACCTGATCCACGCGCTGGAATGGCTGGCCGACGAGGTCGGCGCCAAGGATGCGGCGCCGAAGTTCGAGCCCGCCATGCGGCCGGCGCTGTCGACCGGCAAGCTGACGGTGGATGCCGCCGCCAACGCCATTGGCGCGCTCCTGCCCGAGGGCGCCATCGTCTGCGACGAGGCGGTCACCTCCGGCCGCGGCCTCTTCCCCTTCACCAAGGGCGCGCCACCGCACGACTGGCTGCAGGTGACGGGCGGCGCGATCGGGCTCGGCCTGCCCATGGCGACCGGGGCCGCGGTCGCCTGCCCCGACCGCAAGGTGCTCTGCCTGGAGGGCGACGGCAGCGGCATGTACACGGTGCAGTCCCTGTGGACGCAGGCGCGCGAGGGGCTGAACGTCGTCAACGTCATCTTCTCGAACCGCTCCTACGCCATCCTGCGCGGCGAGCTCGCCAATGTCGGCGCGCAGAATCCGGGCCGCAAGGCACTCGACATGCTGACGCTCGACCGGCCGGACCTGAACTGGGTCGACATGGCGCGCGGCATGGGCGTCCCCGGCAGCCGCGCCACGACGGCAGACGAGCTCAACGACCAGCTCGCCCGGGCGATCGCGACGCCGGGGCCGTATCTGATCGAAGCGGTGATCTGAAGGTGGCCGCCGGCCGGCTCCGGACGATCTGGCGCTACCCCGTCAGCTCGATGGCGGGGGAGGCGCTGGAACGCGCCGAGGTCGGCCCGGGCGGCATCGCCGGCGACCGGCTCTGGGGCCTGGTCGAGGCGGCGACGGGCGAGATCGCCTCGCCCAAGCGCCGCCGCTGGCACCCGACGCCGCATGTCGAGGCGCGGGCCACGGCCGACGGCGTCCATGTCCGCCTGCCGGGCGGCGACTGGCGGGACGGCGATGCCGCGGCGCCGGACCTGGAGCGCCATTTCGGTTTCCCCGTCGCCTTCCACCG
>JBFWXJ010000361.1:0-6721 GCA_050187535.1 Alphaproteobacteria bacterium
GACGCGCAGCAGCTCCGGCGTCAGGAAATCCATCTGCCGGAAGAAGTGCCGGTCGTCGTCGGTGTGGCCGAAATCGTTGTAGCTGGGCGTGTACTCGTACTGGGTCGAGAACGGGATCGAGGTCACCACCAGGTCGACGCTGTCGGACGGCAGGCCCCTCGTCTCCTCGACGCAGTCCGCGTGGATGCAGCGCCAGCCCTCGCCCGCCGCCTCGCGCCTGACGACGCCGATCGAGCGCGCGAGCTGCCCGGCCAGCGCCGCATCGGCCAGGCCGTATTCGCGGATGATCCGGGTCATGTTGGCGACCAGCTCGCCGTGGCGCGCCCATTTCGCCTCGAGCTGCCGGCGCACCTCGCGCTCGGCCTCGGTGTAGATCAGGTCGATGCGCACGGGGCGCTGCTGCAGGAAGCGCTGGATGCGGTGGATCGCCTGGATGAAGTCGTTGAACTTGAAGCCGATGCCGAGGAAGACGGCCCAGGCGCAGTGGCGCTGGAAGTTGCAACCGGACCCGGCGATGACGGGCTTGGCCGCCAGCTCGGCGATCCGCCCCTCGGAGAAGTCGACGATGGTGCGTTCGCGCGCCTCCAGGTCCTGGGCGCCCCAGACCGACGAGACGCCGGGAATGGCCCGCTCGATCGCGTGCCGCTCGGCCTCCAGGTCGTGCCAGATGATGCGGTGCGCCGAGGGGTCCTCGGCGCGGATCGCCAGCAGCCGGGCGATGCGCGCGTCCAGGCTTTCGCGCTTCTCGCCCGCCGCCTCCGACACGCCGATCGCGGCATTCCTGAACAGCCGCCCCTGCCCGTCGCGCTCCGCCCCCGCGCCGGAATGGTCGGTCGGGATCTCGTGCCAGCGCACGTCGAGGGGCGGCAGGTCGTAGCCCGCGTCGGAATGGCCGAGGTCGCTGGGGCGCTGCAGGAAGAGGCCCCAGGACGCGACCCAGAGCCAGAACTCGGTCTCCTTGTGCGGGTGCGGCACCAGCCGGTCGGCCTTCTCGCTGTCGCGCCTGAAGAACCGCGTCTTCGCCTGCCCGACATCCATGACGCCGAGGAAGGCGGCATAGGCGAGCAGCTCGATGAACTCGTTGGGTGCGGGCGTCGCTGTCGCGAGGAAGCGCCAGCGCACCGGCTCGAAGAGGCGCATGAACTCGCGGAAGGTCTTGGTGCCGCCGAAGCCGCGCAGCACCGAGGCCTCGTCGAGCGAGGCGGCGACGAAATGCGCCGGGTCGAGCTTCCCGTCGCGCACCGTCTCGTAGTTGGTCAGGTGCAGCCCGTCGGCCGCGCAGTCCTCGATCCGCCGCACGAAGCGGATCGGCACCCCCAGCATGGCGGCGTCGCGGATGAATTCCTGCCGCACGCCGAGCGGCGCCACGATCAACCCGCGGCCGCCGCCGGCCTTCGCCAGGACGAGCCGCAGGATCTCGATCTGCTGCACCGTCTTGCCGAGGCCGAAGGACTGGAAGAGCCCGCGCCGGCCGCCCTTCACCGCCCAGACGACGGCGTCACGCTGATGCGGCTTCAGCAGCGGCGAGACCTCGGCCGGATCGCAGTCGAAGCCGGCCGCCTCGGCGACCGGCGCCTTGGCTCGCAGGAAGCCCAGATAGTCGGCCGGCCCCTCCGTCACGCCACCGCCCTCGGTGCGCGGCCGCGGCGCAGGCGGCAGGCCTGGATGCGCACCGCCTGAGGGCTGCGGCCGAGCGCGTCCGCGACTTCGGCGTGCGACAGCCCGGCCGCGGCGGCAGCCTCGACCGCGAGCAGCTCGACCGGCAGCCAGACCGCGCCGTCGCGTTTCACGTGCGACCCGGCCAGGACCTTGATCGGGCTGGTCTCGGCGGAAACACCGGCCGCGCGGTAGCCGGCGCACCAGCCCTCGACCCAGGCGGCCATCGCCGCGTGGTTGTCGTAGATGCAGGAGACGGGCGAGGCGCCGAGCGATCCCGCCACGCGCCCTCGGATGCGGGCGAGCGCGATCCTCTCGGTATCGCCGCGAGCCCGCTTCCTCGCGCCGCCCCTCACCGCGCCACTCCGGCGAGCCAGAGAGCGGCGACTGGCAACGCCAGCACGACGAGCGCGGGCAGCGCCGCGCGCACCGCGCGCTCGATCCACCACGCGGCCGATGGCGGCGGCAGCGGATCGCCGATCCGCCACTCGGGCCCCTCGCCCGATCGCTCCGAAAGGCGACGATCCCAGCAATTCACTGGTCGCACCCCTTGCCGACGACTTCGCCGTTCGGCCCGGCGGTGAAGTCGCGCCAGTGCACCCAGCCGATGATCGGGCACCAGAAGCCCCAGGCGCGCAGGCGCGGGCCGGTCAGGAAGAGCGTCCAGCACGGCAGCTCGATGCGGCCGGCGGGACCGGCCGGCGCGAAGAGCGCGACGCGGTGCGCCGTGCGGGCGCCGCGCACGACGACGTCGCCCGCCAGCCGCGTCCCGGCGGCGGTGGTGCCGCCGCGCGTCGCCAGCACCTCGTCGTAGCCGCCGGCCAGGATGATCGAGCAGCTGGGCCAGGGATGGTCGTGCAGCGCCCGATCGTCGTCGGATCGCAGGAAGTGGTGCAGGTAGACGTTCAGCAGCGGGTTGCGCGGCACCAGGTGCCAGCGCCGGAGGTACGGCCGCTCCGCCCCGCCGATGACCTTGTCGGGCGCGCGGCCGGTGGCGACGCGCAGCAGGCGCCGGCGCAGGGCCGGCACAATCCGGTCGCGCCAGAGGCTCATGCCGCCGCCCGCGAGAAAGTCCCGCCGACCGCATCGCAGCGGTCGGCGGGCAGGTCAGGGAGGAAACGCCCGAGCATGGGCACCGGCCTTCCACCGGCTCGACTGGCGCGCCCAGCTATGTCCGAGGGAAAGCCGTTCGGAGCAGACGACGGCGGGCAGGCCCACCCTCCCGATGACCCTGCCCGCCACAGGCAAAGTCGGGATTGGCCGGAGCCCATCGGGGACATCCGGCTACGGGCATGGCGCAGGCATGCGCCGGCGGGGCGGTGCAGCGCCCCGCCGGCGCGACGCGCGCGGTCCGGTCGCTCGATGGCATGCGACGCGCGCGTCATCGCGTTCCTCCCGCCACCGTCCCTCCCGCCACCGTCTCGGGCGGCGGATCGGCATAGGCGGCATGCATCTGGTCGAGCCAGGCGCGCGCCTGGGCGATCTCGGCCTGCATGCGTGCCCGCTCGGCGGCCGACACACGGCCATCGGCCTCGGCCGCGTGCTGCTCGCGCGCGATGTCGCCGACCTCGGCCACCAGGGCTGCCAGCAGCAGGGCGCGCGACTGCCCGGCCGGCGCCAGCTCGTCGCGCAGCACCTCCAGCCGATAGGCGTCGAGCAAGGGCGTGCCGTGCCCCGCGCGCCGCATCGCGCGGTCGAGCCGCCTCGCCACGTCCATCGGCAGGCAGGACGGCTCGTCCGGGTCCGACCATTCGTGCAGCCGCCGCAGCGACCGCCCGGCCGCCGCCGGCGCATCCGGGCCGAGCGCCCCGATGCACTGCATCAGCGCCTGCTTCACCGACCCGGCGGGGCGCAGCTTGGTCATGCCGCGAACCTCGGCCGCCGATCGCGGGCGACGACGGCGCCCGCCTCGGCGACGATCTCCGGACGATGCTCCATCTCCCGCCCGACGGAACCGATCGCCGCCAGCGCCCGACGCACGCCATCCGGCGACCGCAGGCGGATCACGGTCTCCGCCGGATGCAGCGTCATCATGCCGCCCGGGGGCGGCAGCCGCTCGGGCACGATGCCGCCCAGGGCGAAGTCCCCCGCCGGCATCGCCGCGAGCCCGGCGAGGAAGCCACGCCGGTTCATGCCGCGGCGTCCTCGACGGAGGCCGCGAAGAAGTCGGCAGGGGTCAACGTGATCCCGCGCTCGCGCGCCGCCCTCAGGATGACCGGCTGAATGCGCGCCGGAACAAATCCCGCCTTCACCCAACCCGCGACTGCCGGCTGGGATCGGCCACACGCCGCCGCAAGAGCTGCCTGTGACCCGAACTTCTCGACGATGCGCGAGACCGCATTCACCATGGGTCGATCAAATATCGGTTCATCCGATATTGTCAATCGGAAAATCTCATTAGAAGCCGATGACCGGAACCCGCTATCAGGTTTCCCGATGGCATCGATCGGCGACCGCATTCGCATCGCACGCAAGGCGAAGGGCTTGAGCCAGGCGCAACTCGCCGAGGCGGTCGGGGTCGAGCAGTCCAGTGTCGCTGGGTGGGAGAGCGACGCGAACGGACCCGCGCGCACCCGCCTGCCACGGATTGCTCAGGCGCTGGAAAGCAGCGTCGAATGGTTGACGACGGGGGCCGGAGACGCGCCGTCGCTACGACACCGAAAGCCGGACCCCGCCCCTGCGGCGCCCGTGGCTGCAACGGTCGACCCGGACGATCTGCCGGTCTACGGCACGGCCGAGGGGGGACCTGACGGCATGATCGTGCAGTACGAGGCTATTGAGTTCCGGCCACGGCCGGCGCCCTTGATCGGCGTCCCGGGCGCCTTCGGTCTCTACGTGGTCGGCGAGAGCATGCTGCCGCGCTACGAACCTGGCGATCTGCTGCTGATCCACCCGACGAAGCCGCCGCGGCGGGGAGACTACGTCCTCGTCGTCAAGGCCAGCTCAGACCACGAGCATTCGGCGATGGTGAAGCGGTTCGAACGCTGGACCGAGGATGCGCTCGAGGTCGAGCAGCTGAACCCGCACGCACGCATTCGCATCCCCCGCGGCGAGTTGCACGGGGTGCACCGCATCGTCGGCCAGTACGAGGGACGCTAGCACGAGGGACGCTAGCGCCGCCGCTGGCCGGCATACGGCGGCAGCGCCGCTCTGAACGCATTCACCGCTGAAACGAACGCTTCGGCCGCGCCACGGCGACTGCAGAGGTAAGCCTCGCGCAGACCATTCGTCGCCGTCAGGTCGATCCGGCCATAGATCGCAATCGGTATCTGCACGTTGCCCACGAAGCGCATGTCCCGCGAACCATCCTTGTTCGCCTTCTTCCACGTATGGCCGCCACGCTCCGCATCGTGCGGCACCGCCTCCTCCTCGATGAACCTGATCGCCCGGAACTCCACCGTCAGATCGCGAAGGTCGACGAGCCCCATCCGCTCTCCATCGCGCATCAACAGGCATCCCGGGAGCAGATAGAGATCGCCGCCATTGGCGTTCTGCATGTGCAGCGGCGCGAAGGAGGAGCGCACGAAGTCGAGCGGAGAGCGCCCGAACGATACCGGCGTCCGCTCGATCGCGTCGAGCGCCGTCGTTCGTTCGCGGACCCGATCGACTACCTGCGTGCTCGTCACATCCCAGATCTTCGCCGACCGCGCCAGCTCGCCGAACGCCTGGGTTACGGCCGGATACCGCTCGAGCGCCGCCGGGGACAGATCGAAGTCGAGATCGACGACAGCTTCGTCATGCTGCTGCTTCAGCGTTTCCTTCGCCCCCTCGGCATCGGACATCCGCTGTTGTGCGGCAGCCTGCCGGCCCTTGGTGAACCATCGCACGACCGGTCGTGACAGGTGCCGCAGAGACCGCTCCGCGGCGCGCAGATCCTGATCAGCCAACTCCCTCGCCGCCGCAATCTCGCGCCGCTCGCGCGCCGCATCGCGCATGAGTTCGAGCAGCTCCGTCATGCCGACCGTCGTCAGCTCTTCCGCCGCAGCACTTGCGATCGGTGTCGCGCCGTCGATCACACGATGCGCCGGAAGCGGATCAGGTGCCGGCCGTGCGCTGGGCGCCGGCGGCGGACCAAGCACCGGCCGTGGCCGCACCGGATTTGCAGGCCTGTCGATCCGCTGACGGACGGATAGTCCGCTGCCGGGAATACCCGCATTCAGGAACGTGCCTCCGGGCCCGACGGTCAACCCGAGGCCGCGCGGCCCCAGCGTCGCCGACACCCCGCTGGCACTGAAGTTCAGCCGCACGCCGGGAAATAGCCGCACCCTCCGCTGAAAACGGACCATCGCCTCCCTCTCAGCGCGATTCCGATCATGGATATTCGATCCATGGTCGCGCCCGAGGCGCGACTCGTCCAATTGGATATCCCGATTGACAATCGGTTTTTCCCATTATTAATATCAGAATATCAGTTAATCGGAGCCGCCGATGTCCGACACCGCTGCCGACGTTACTGTCATCCCCGAGGGCTTGCCGGCCATCGCCTGCCGCCTCGATGCGCTGCTGGAGGCCGACGACGGCCTCGCCGCCGAGGCCGACGCGATCCGCGCGGCGATCGGGCGGGGCGAGACCTGGGACGGCGGTGGCGGGGCGGCGCCGTTCTTCACGATCACTCCGGTACTCGTGCCCGGGCGGTGACGGTGGCTTCACCACCCACGCATCGCCAGGCTGTCCGCGGCCGTCCGGCCGGGCTCCTGCACCGGCGCGGGCCTGCGCGGGGCGGTGCCGGCGTCGGGAGCGCCCCGACGGTCCGCATCGCCGCCGGCGCGCACGGGTCCGTCGCGCACGACGGCGTCCGTCTCCACCGTTGCGGGGATCGTCCGCACGCGCGCATGGGCCGGGACCACGTCCGGGTATCCCGCGCTCTTGCGCAGTGCCAGCGCATCCGCGAGCCCCGCCACCAGGTCCGCCACGAAGTCGGCCTCCATCGCGACGTCCCCGATCGGCATCCCGAACGGATCGGTCAAGGCGAGCCTGACCCGCCCGTCCGCCAGGACGTCGATCGCGAACAGCCCCGCATCGCTGAACCGCACCGGTCGGACCCCATCGGCGGTTGAGGATCAGT
>JBFWXJ010000362.1:0-4413 GCA_050187535.1 Alphaproteobacteria bacterium
CCATCTCGCGGGCGACACCATCTCGGGCTTCCACCTGTCGGAGGATTCCAAGAGCCCGAAGAACGACGCCGACGCCGACGCCGACGTGATCGCGATCACCGGGCTCAACCCGGCGACCCAGGGCAAGTACCTCGACAGCCTCGTGATCACCGGCGGCGTGCTGTCGCTCTCCAAGGTCGGCGGCGGCCAGATCGTCTTCGAGGGCCTCGCCGACGGCCACTACACCGACACCGTCCTCGGTTCGGACGGTTCCATCCTCCTCTACATCGTCTGACGGCGGGCCTTGCCCTGGGCGGTGAGCTGGCCGATATAGTGCCCCCGGGAGGTTGGCGGCGGACGGACCCCTCGCCAACCCGGTCAGATCCGGAAGGAAGCAGCCGTAACGAGTTCCGGTCCGGGTCGTTCGTCCAGCCTCCCACCCGCCGCCCCCTGCCAGAGGGATCCGACCGGCCGCCGGCACCATGACCGAACCGACCGCCGCATCCCCCGCCGAGGCGACGGAAGCCAAGCAGCCCTATCGCGTCCTCGCCCGGAAGTACCGTCCCGCCCGCTTCGCCGACCTGATCGGGCAGGAGGCGATGGTGCGCACGCTGGCCAACGCCATCCGCACCGGCCGCATCGCCCATGCCTACATGCTCACCGGCGTGCGCGGCGTCGGCAAGACGACGACGGCGCGCATCATCGCCCGCGCGCTCGACTGCATCGGCGCGGACGGCACCGGCGGGCCGACCATCGACCCGTGCGGGGTGTGCGCCAACTGCCGCGCCATCGCCGAGGACCGGCATGTCGACGTGCTGGAGATGGATGCGGCGTCGCGCACCGGCGTCGGCGACATCCGCGAGCTGATCGACGGGGTGCGCTACCTGCCGGTCCAGGCGCGCTACAAGATCTACATCATCGACGAGGTCCACATGCTGTCGACGGCGGCGTTCAACGCGCTGCTGAAGACGCTGGAGGAGCCGCCCGAGCACGTGAAGTTCATCTTCGCGACCACGGAGATCCGCAAGGTCCCGATCACCATCCTGTCGCGCTGCCAGCGATTCGACCTGCGCCGCATCGAGGCGGACCGGCTGGTCCGGCACTTCCACACGATCGCCGAGGCCGAGGGCGTGGCCACCGAGGACGAGGCGCTGCGCCTCGTCGCGCGCGCCGCCGACGGGTCCGTGCGCGACGGGCTGTCGCTGCTCGACCAGGCGATCGCGCTGGGCGAGGGCCGGGTCGAGGCGGCGCGCGTGCGCGACATGCTGGGCCTGGCCGACCGCGGCCAGATGTTCGCGCTCTTCGCCGCCGCGATGAAGGGCGAGATCGCCGACGCGCTCGACCGCTTCGAACGGGCCTGGCGCGCCGGCGCCGACCCGGTGGCGGTGCTGCAGGACCTGCTGGGCGTCGTCCATGTCGCGACCCGGCTCAAGGTCGCGCCGGAATCGGTCGACTCGCAGAGCCTGCCGGAGATCGAGCGGACCGAGGGCGGCGCGCTCGCCGCTTCGCTGTCGGTGCCGGCGCTGACCCGCGCCTGGCAGATCCTGCTGAAGGGCCTGGGCGAGACCCAGGCCGCGCCCGCACCGCGCCAGGCCGCCGAGATGGTGCTGATCCGGCTGGCCTATGCGGCCGACCTGCCCGACCCCGCGCAGCTCGTGCGCGCGATCGAGGAGGGTCGCCCGGCGGCGGCGGCGGCGATGGGCCAGCCGCTTGCCGGTGGTGGCCCGGCGCCGCGCATGGAGGCCGTGGCGGGCGCGCGGCCGATGCCGTTGGCCGCCCCGGCCGCGGCTCCCGTCATGGCCGCGCCCGTGCCCGCGTTGCCGCAGCCGCGGAGCTTCGAGGAGGCGGTCGCCCTCTTCCGGGACCGGCGCGAGGCGATCCTGCACGCCCATATCCAGCGCGACGTCCATCTCGTGCATTTCGAGGAGGGCCGCATCGAGCTGCGGCTCGGGCCGTCGGCGGCACGCGAGCTGCCGAACCGCATGGCGGCGCTGCTCGGTGAATGGACGGGTCGGCGGTGGCTCATCAGCCTGTCGGATTCGCCGGGTGCGCCGACGTTGCGCGAGCAGGAGGCGGAAAAGGAGAGCGCGCTGCGCCGCGAGCTGGCGCAGCACCCGCTCGTGCGCGCCGCCCTCGATGCCTTTCCGGGCGCGGCGATCGAAGCGGTGCGGATGCTGGACGGGGCGCCGCCGGCCGCCGCCGCCGGCACGGATCAGGACGACGACATCCAGCCCGACGAGCTGCCACCGGACCCGGTGGACGAAGGAGAGGACTTCCCATGAAGAACATCGGCGAGATGATGCGCCAGGCGCAGCAGATGCAGCAGCGCATGCAGGAGATGCAGGACCGCCTGGCGGAGACCGAGGTCACCGGGCGGTCGGCCGCCGGCATGGTCGAGATCGCGATGAACGGCAAGGGCGTGGCGCGGCGCGCCCGCATCGACCCTTCGCTGCTGAAGGCCGACGAAGCGGAGGTCCTCGAGGACCTCGTGGTGGCGGCGATCAACGACGCCCGCGCCAAGGCCGATGCCCACGCCCAGGAGGAGATGGCCAAGCTGACGGGTGGGCTGAAGCTGCCGCCCGGCATGAAGCTGCCGTTCTGACGCCATGGCGGTCGCAGGCGGGCCGGAGATCGAGCGCGTCGTCCAGCTCCTGGCGCGCCTGCCGGGGCTCGGCCCGCGCTCGGCCCGACGCGCCGTCCTGTTCCTGCTGAAGCGCCGCGCGCTGGTCATGCAGCCGCTGGCGGCGGCACTGGCCGACGCGGCCGACAAGGTGCAGCCCTGCTCGGCCTGCGGCAACCTCGATACGCTCGACCCCTGCGGCATCTGCCGCGACGAACGCCGGGACGGCACGCTCGTCTGCGTCGTCGCCGACGTGGCCGATCTCTGGGCCATGGAACGCTCGGGCGCCTTCCGCGGCCGCTACCACGTGTTGGGCGGCCTGCTGTCGGCACTGGACGGCGTCCGCCCCGAGGACCTGTCGATCGCCCGGCTCGCCGCGCGCGTCGCGGCCGACGGCATCGGCGAGGTCGTGCTGGCGCTGAACGCCACCGTCGATGGCCAGACGACCGCGCACTACGTCGCCGAGCGCCTGGAGCCGACCGGCGTCAAGGTCTCGCGTCTGGCCCACGGCGTCCCGGTCGGCGGCGAGCTCGACTATCTCGACGAGGGCACCCTCGCCGCTGCCCTCAAGGCCAGGCGCTGAGAATCCCGCCTTCGCGCCCGACGACGCCTGCCGCCCGCCTTTCGCGGCATCGAGGCCGTCGCCGCCTCTGGCGCGCCGGCTTCCCGCGACCTATATTCGGCTCGTCGGGAAACCGACTATGGCGATAAACGGTGCGCGGAATAGGCGTAGCGGACCCGGGGGCAGTGCCCGGCGCCTCCACCAATCCTACCGGTCTCTCCGGAGCCGGTCCGACGGGGGCGAACCAGGATCGACGCGCGTAGTAAAGGCGTGACTTTTGCCCGGCATGATACCGCCGTTATCGGGTCAAAACCTAAGTGCGAACGACAACAAGGTCGCACTCGCTGCCTAATTAGGTAAGCGCGGTTCGGGGGGCGCCGGGCAACAGAAGCCCCCCACTTTCCGCCGGCCCTCCGGCGCGGCACGGCACAGCATCGGGGACGATCGCGAGGGCATGGCGAAGGATCTGATGAACTATCCGGCGATGATGGACGCGGCCCTGCGCAGCGTCGTCCGCCAGTCGCTCGAACGCGCCGCGGAGCGCGGCCTCCCGGGGGCACACCACTTCTACATCAGCTTCCGCACCGACGACCCGGGCGTGACCATGCCCGAGTACCTGCGCGAGAAGTACCCCGAGGAGATCACCATCGTCCTGCAGCACCAGTTCTGGGGGCTGGAGATCGAGCCGGAGCGGTTCTCGGTGACGCTCAGCTTCCGCGACATCCACGAGCGGCTGGTCGTGCCCTTCGCGGCATTGACCGGCTTCGCCGATCCCTCGGTCAGCTTCGGGCTGCAGTTCGAGGCGCGAAAGGACGCCGCTTCCGGCGCCAAGCCGGGCGAGGCGACGCCGCCCAAGGCGGTCGCCCTGCCCCTGCCGGTGCCGGCCGCCCCGGAGCCCGACGCGGCGGAGAAGCAGCCGCCGGCCCGCACCGGCGAGGTCGTGGCGCTCGACGCCTTCCGCAAGAAGTGAGCGACCGTCCTTCGGCGGAGCGCCGCTCCATCGGCCCCTGGACCGTCGACGGGCACGACATCCGCTACGACAACCGCTGGATCCGCGTCACCCATCACGACGTGACGACGCCGGCCGGCACGCCCGGCATCTACGGCACCGTCCACTTCAAGAACATCGCCATCGGCATCGTCCCGGTCGACGCGGAGGGACACACCTGGCTGGTCGGCCAGCACCGCTTCCCGCTCGACGCCTATAGCTGGGAGATTCCCGAGGGCGGCGGCCCGCACGGCATCGATCCCC
>JBFWXJ010000362.1:4513-6710 GCA_050187535.1 Alphaproteobacteria bacterium
ATCGCCATCGGCATCGTCCCGGTCGACGCGGAGGGACACACCTGGCTGGTCGGCCAGCACCGCTTCCCGCTCGACGCCTATAGCTGGGAGATTCCCGAGGGCGGCGGCCCGCACGGCATCGATCCCCTGGAATCGGCCGCCCGCGAGCTGCGCGAGGAGACGGGGCTCGCCGCCGGGAGTTGGCGCAGGGTCCTGGAGATGGACCTCTCCAACAGCGTGTCCGACGAGCGCTCGGTTTCCTACCTCGCCTGGAACCTGAGCCAGGGTGCAGCCGAGCCCGAGCCGACCGAGCATCTGGCCCTGAAGCGCCTGCCGCTCCGCGAGGCCTTCGCCATGGCCCGCGACGGCACGATCCGCGACGCCCTCAGCGTCGCCACTCTCCTCGCCCTCGAGCTGGCATGGCGCGAAGGGTCCCTGCCTCCCGAGGTCGCGCGGGGGATCGGTTCCTAGGCAGGCCGGTCCTCCGCCGTCGCCCCGTGGCCGACGGCGTGGCGGACGACCTTCTTCGTCAGGGTCGGCAGCGCGTGGCCGGCGAGGCCGTCGATGGTCGACCAGACTCCGCCCGGCCGGGCACGGGGGGGCGCGCGGGCGGTGAGGATCGTCAGCTCCAGGGAGAAATGCGTGAAACCGTGGGCGACGGTGCCAGCGAGCGGCCGCCATGCGGCGGCCATCGGGGCTTCGCGTCGCGCCTCGGCCAACGGCCAGGGCGCGTCGCGCAACGGCGTGGTCGGCACCTCCATCATGCCGCCCAGCAGCCCGTCGTCCGGCCGGCGGCGCAGCAGCACCGCGCCATCGGGGCGCACCAGCCAGAAGGCGACTGCGTGGCGCAGCGGGCGCACCGGCTTCTCCGCGCGCGCCGGCAGCTCGCCCGCCACCCCTTCGGCCCGGCCGCGGCAATCCTCGCGCAACGGGCAGAGCATGCAGCGCGGGCCCCGCGGCGCGCAGATTCCCGATCCCAGGTCCATCATCGCCTGGGCGAAGTCGCCGGCCCGTGCCGGCGGCGTCAGCAGGCCGGCGCGCGCGCGGATCTCGCCCTTGCCGCGCGGCAGCGGCGTGCGGATGGCGAAGAGCCGGGCCACGACCCGCTCGACATTGGCGTCGACCACGGTCGCCGGCCGGCCGAAGGCGATCGCCGCCACCGCGGCCGCGATGTAGGCGCCCACGCCCGGCAGCGCCCGCAGCCCGTCCTCGGTGTCGGGGAAACGTCCGCCCGCGGCCGCCACCACCGCCGCCGCGCGGTGCATGTTGCGCGCGCGGGCGTAGTAGCCGAAGCCCTGCCAGGCGTGCAGCACGTCGTCGAGCGGGGCCGCGGCCATCGCCTCGACCGTGGGGAAGCGGGCGAGGAACCGCTCGAACGCCCGTCCGACGGTCGCCACCGTCGTCTGCTGCAGCATCACCTCGCTGACCCAGACGCGATACGGGTCGGGCTGCTCGCCGGCAGCCGCCCGCCACGGCAGGACCCGGCGATGGCGGTCGTACCAGGCGAGCAGCGCCGGCGCCACCGCATGGGGATCGGGGTCTCGGAATGGTGTGGGCACGGGGCGGCGACTATAGCCGCAGAGACGCGCGTCCGCCCGAACGGCTAGATTGGCCGCCATGCGGGACGAGCGGCGACAGGGCGGCCTCAGCCCCCTCGGACGGATGGTGCCGGGGATGACCCAGCGCGTCTTCGCGCGCTACGGCTTCGCCGTGGCGGCGATCGTCACGGAATGGCGGGCGATCGTGGGCACGCCGCTCGCCGATCACACCCTGCCCGAACGGTTGGTCTTCCCCACCGGTGCGCGCCGCGAGGGCACGTTGTACCTGCGGGTCGAGTCGGCCTGGGCGCTGGAAATCCAGCACCTCTCCCACCGTATCGTCGAGCGCATCAACGGCCATTTCGGCTTTCGCGCGGTGGCCCGGCTAACCTTGCGCCACGGCCCGGTCCCCCGCCGCCCGGTGCCGCCGGCGCCGTTGCCCGAGGCATCTCCGCCCGAGGTCGCGATCGGAGGCAGCCCCGAGCTCGAAGCGGCCCTGGCCGCCCTCGGCGCGGCGATGCTGCGGCCGCGGCGCTAGCGTCGCAGCACCGCATCGGCCGCGGCGATCCCGATCCGGTCGCCGGCCTCGGTCGCCAGTGTCCGCATCCGGCCGGCCAGGTCGCGGGCGCGGGCCGTCGCCGGCTCGGGGCCGGCCAGGAGGTTGCGCCGCTCGTCGGGGT
>JBFWXJ010000363.1:0-6700 GCA_050187535.1 Alphaproteobacteria bacterium
ACCCGGTCGAGCGGCCAGATGCCGGCGATGTCGGCGAGCGCCACGGCCAGTGCCGTGCGCCGGCGCGCGACCCGCAGGCCACGGCGTATCGGCTCGTCCTCGCTCGGCCCCTGGAGCAGGGCGAGGTCGGCATCCGCGACAGCCAGCGCCGCCTCGGGGCCCTCGGTCAGCAGCAGGCGCGAGAAGGTCGGCTCGGCCAGCAGGCATTCGCCAAGGAACGGGCTGTTCCCGAAAACGGCGTCGAGCAGCACACGCCCCGTGCTAGATTCGGCAACACACTGCGCGAACGACTCGATCTCGGGAACGCCGGTGTCGGCCGCCCGTTCGAGCCAATGTTCCCGCCCCACGGCCGCCTGTTCGGGGTTGCCGGCGGGGGGCAGGCGCTGCGAATCTGCGAGGGCGGGGTGGAGCGGCATCGCTGGCGGACGGGACGATGCGTGTCGCCGCTTCCCCGGTCAAGCGACGCCTGCCCGTCACCCAGGGTGGGATACGAGAGGTAATCCCGGTTGGTTCGCCGTTCGGCCCGTCTGCTCTTCGAGCTTCTCGGCGCGCTGCTGGCCGGCGCGGCGATCGCGGTCGGCTTGGTCGCGTGGCGGCTGTCGTCGGGACCGATCGCGCTCGAGTTCCTGACACCCTATCTGGAGGAGGCGCTCTCGGAACCGGACGGTCCGACCGTCGGCATCGAGCGGACGGTCGTCACCTGGCGCGGATGGGACGCCAATCCGGAGCTGCGCGCCGAAGGGGTCACGGCCAAGGGACCCGACGGAAGCATCATCGCTACGGTCCCGGCGGTCGCGGTATCGATCAGCCTCGAATCGGCGTTGCGCGGCGTCGTGGCGCCGGCCCGGGTAGAGCTGGTGGAGCCGCGGCTGCATCTCGTGCGCGAGGCCGACGGCGGCATCCGGATCGATATCGGCCAGGCGGCCGCGGAGGGCGGCGGGTCGTCGGTGGTCGAGCGGATGGCGCGGGAGCTGTCCGCGCCGCCGCACCGCGACAGCCCGCTGGGCCAGCTCCGCCGTCTCGGCATCCGCGACGCGATCGTCACCATCGACGACCGCAAGCTCGGCCGCACCTGGACCCTCCCCGACGGCGACTTCGTGTTCCGCCGTGGAGACCGCGGCCTCGACGGCACACTGTCGCTGGCGGTCGATCTCGGCGGGCGCGCCCTGCGGATAGACGGCGAGTTCGTGCATCGGCGCGACGCCGGCGGCACGGAGACGCCGCAGACGGAGGTCCTCGTCCATCTCGACCTGCCCGACCCGACGCGACTGGCGCAGCTCGCCCCGGAACTGGCGCCGCTCGCCGACCTGCAGGTGCCGCTGAAGGCCGACGCCAAATTGACGCTCGGACCGCTGGAACGGGTGCGCGCGGCGGAGCTCCGGGTCGATGCCGGGGCGGGTCGGATCGTCCATGCGGCGCTGCCGGAAGGCCAGATCGAGGTCGCGGCCGCGGTCGGTCGTGCGCGCTGGGCGCCGGACATCGGCCGGCTGACGCTGGAGGATCTCTTCGTCGACCTGGGCGGACCCAGCCTGACCGTGACCGGCACGGTGGACGGGATCGCTCACGACGGCATCGACGGCGGGCCGATGCGCGTCGCGATGGACGCGGCGCTGGTGGACGTTTCGACGGCGACGCTCGGACGCATCTGGCCTCGGGCCGTCGTGCCCAACGGCCGGCGCTGGGTCATCGCCAACATCACCGACGGCGGCATCCGTGACGCCCAGCTGAAACTGGACATGACCCTGCCGACGCCCGGCGCCGAGCCACGCGTCGACCGCCTGGAGGGCGTGTTCTCCTATGCCGGCCTGACGGTGAACTACATGAACGGCCTGCCGCCCGTCCGGCAGGTTGCGGGAACCGCGCGTTTCGACGACCAGCAGATGGTTCTCGAGACGGCCGGCGGCGTCCTGCTGCGCCAGACCCGCGTCGGGCGCGGCACCATCCGGTTGACCGACTTCCAGAAGAAGGACCAGCAGATCATCATCGACGTGCAGACGTCCGGGCCGGCGCGTGAAGCGCTGGAGGTGATCGATCGGCCGCGGCTCGGCTTCCTCGCGCGCTTCGGCCTGAAGCCCGCCGAGGTCGCGGGCGACTCCCAGGTGCAGCTTTCGTTTGCCTTCCCGGCGATCGATGCTCTCAGGATCGACGACGTCCGGCTGCGTGCCTCGGCTGCGATCAAGGGCGGCGCCTTGCCGGCCGGGGTGCGCGATTGGCGGCTGACCGACGCCGACCTGGCGCTCGACGTCGACAAGGATCGGCTGGAGCTGCGCGGCAACGGGCGTCTGCATGGGGTGCCGGTGGCGCTTACCGGGCGCGAAGTGTTCTCGGCGGCGGTGGCCGTGCGCAGCGAATACACCCTGAAGGGCCGCATCGACGACGACGCGCGCCGGCGCCTGGGCATCGACGTGGCGCCGTGGGTCACCGGTCCGGCCGACGTCGACCTCGCCTTCGTCCAGCGCGCGGAGAAGCGCTCCACCCTCACGGTACGGGCCGATCTCGCGGCGGCGGCGATGGCGGTGGCGCCCGCCGGATGGCGCAAGGCGCCGGGTGCCGCCGCCTCCGGAGAGCTGACTGTCGATTTCGTCGGCGACCGCCCGATCGCGGCCCGCACGCTGCGGGTGGCTGCACCCGGCCTCGCCGTCGAGGGCTCGGTCGACCTCGCACGGGATTCGTGGACCCTCGACGTCGCGCGGCTGGCGCTGGGCGAGACCCAGCTCGCCGGCCGGGTGCGGCCCCGCGGTGCCGGCTACGAGGCGACCCTGCGGGGTCCGACCCTCGACCTGCGGCCATTTCTGGAGCGTGGCGAATCGGGCTCGGCGACGGAGGGGCAGGCCTTCCGCCTCGATGCCCGCTTCGACCGCGTCATCCTCGGCCAGGGACGCATGCTGCAGTCGGTCGCGGCCGATATCGACCTCGACGGGAAGGGCGGGCGCCGTGTCGCGGTCGACGGCGTGGTGAACGGCGGCGGCGCGGTTACCTTGCGGCTCGCGCCGGGCCCCGACGGCGTCGAGCGCCTGGATATCCGTGCCGCGGACTTCGGCGGCCTCGTCGCCGGGTTCGACGGCCCCGACAACATCCGTGGTGGCACCTTGGTCGTGAACGGGTCCTTCCATGGCCCGCCCGGGCATCAGGTGGTCCACGGAACGGCCCTCGCGACCGGCTATCGCATGGTGCGTGCGCCGATCCTGACGCGGCTGCTGGGGATACTGTCGCTGACCTCGTTCGTCAGCCTGCTGCAGGGCGACGGGTTGCCGTTCACCGAAGCGCGCCTCGACTTCACCTGGAGCGACGGGCGACTGGCCATTCGCCAGGGCCGCGCCTATGGCGGCGCCATCGGGGGTACCTTCGAGGGCACGGTCGACCTGCGTGCCGCGGTCGTCGACCTGGAAGGCACGCTGGTCCCCGCCTACACGCTGAACAACCTCCTGGGGAACATCCCGATCCTCGGGACCATTCTCGCCGGCGGCCGGGACGAGGGGGTCTTCGCCGCCAACTACCGGGTCGCCGGGCCGATCGCCGACCCGCAGGTGTCCGTCAATCCCTTGAGCGCGCTCGCCCCCGGCATCCTGCGCAAGATCCTGCCCTTCCTCGACGCGGGCGACCCGCGGACCCAGACGAGCGGCGGCGCGCCGGCCTTCCGCCAGGACGGCGTCAAGCCGACACAATAGCGCTCAGGCCGCCTCGCGCTTGTTGCCGACGCGGGCGGCCAGCGACGCCTCCAGGAAGGCGTCGATGTCGCCGTCCAGCACCGCGGCGACGTTGGATGTCTCCACCCCGGTGCGCAGGTCCTTCACCATCTGGTAGGGCTGCAGCACGTAGGAGCGGATCTGGTGGCCCCAGCCGATGTCGCTCTTCTGGGCGTTCTCGGCTGCGGTCGCCGCCTCGCGCTTCTGCAACTCGGCCTCGTAGAGCCGGGCGCGCAGCATGTCCATCGCCATGGCGCGGTTGCGGTGCTGCGAGCGGTCGATCTGGCACGCCACGATGATGCCGCTCGGCACGTGGGTGATGCGGATGGCGCTCTCGGTCTTGTTGACGTGCTGCCCGCCGGCGCCGGACGCGCGGTAGGTGTCGACCTTGAGGTCCTTGTCGTCGATCTGGATATCGATCTTGTCGTCGACCACCGGGTAGACCCAGGCGGACGCGAAGCTGGTGTGGCGGCGGGCGGCACTGTCGAAGGGCGAGATGCGGACGAGCCGATGCACGCCGCTCTCCGTCTTCAGCCAGCCATAGGCGTTGGGACCCTGCACCCGCACCGTCGCCGACTTCAGGCCGGCCTGCTCGCCCGCACTCTCTTCCAGCCACTCGACCTTGTAGCCGTGCTGCTCCGCCCAGCGGACATACATGCGCAGCAGCATTTCGGCCCAATCCTGGGACTCGGTGCCGCCTGCGCCCGCATGGACCTCCACGTAAGCGTCGTTGACGTCGGCCTCGCCGCTCAGGAGCGTCGCCAGCTCGGCCTTTGCGGCGCGCTGGCGCAGGGCGGCCAGCGCGGCTTCGCCCTCCGCCACGGTGTCGGCATCATCCTCGGCCTCGCCGAGCTCGATGAGTGTGACCGCGTCCTCGATGCCCTGCTCGATCGCCCGCACCTCGCCGATCGCGGTCGTGAGGGCGGTGCGCTCGCGCATCAGCGCCTGGGCGCGCCCGGAGTCGTTCCAGAGGTCGGGATTCTCTACGAGCGAGTCGAGCTCGGAGAGGCGTCGCTGTGCCTCATCCCAGTCAAAGATGCCTCCTCAGCAGCGCGAGCGATCCCTGGATCGCCTCGACGACCGCCTGCAGTTCGGCGCGCATGCGCGGATTTCCCTTCGAATGTTGCCGCCGGGCTTCACCGGCGGACGGCCTGTATAGCGATACCGCTCAGTAGATGCCACTCGGCGCGGCGGCGGGGATCGCGGGGCGCGGCAATCCCGGCGCCGAAGGTGCCGCCGGCCCCGAGGTGCTGAACGGCACCGGCGCGCCCGGCATCATACCGGGAATCGAGGACATGGGCGGCATCGAGTCCGCGGTGGGCTCGGTACCCGGCTTGAAGGCCTCGACGATCGTGTTCGGGTCGCCCGCGCCCGCGAGCTGCCCCGTGTAGCGGTCGATGCGCACCAGCCGCAGGCCGGAGGGCACGCGGAACGGCACCACCGGCGTGTCCTTCAGGGCCTGCTCCATGAAGCGCACGAAAGCGGGCAGGGCGGTGGCGCCGCCCTGTTCGCCGGGGCCCAGCGTGCGCGGCCGGTCGAACCCGACATACGTGGCGACGACGAGGTCGGGTGAGAATCCGACGAACCATGCGTCGAAGACGTCGTTGGTGGTGCCGGTCTTGCCCGCGATCGGCCGGCGCAGTGCTGCGGCCCGCCCCGCCGTCCCGCGCAACACGACGCCTTCCAGCATGGAGACCATCTGATAGGCGGTCTGCGGGTCGATGACCTGCGGCCGTGGGTCGGTGAGGGTGGGCGGCGCCTGGCCCTTCCACGCTTCTCCGCGCCGGCAGGAATCGCAGTCGCGGGTGTCGTGCCGGAAGATCGTCTTGCCCTCGCGGTCCTGGATGCGGTCGATGATCGAGGGCGTCACCTTCTTGCCGCCGTTGACGAAGATCGCGTATGCCGCGGCCATGCGCAGGAGCGTCGTCTCGCCGGCACCCAGCGACAGGGCGAGGACCGGCTGCATGTCGTCGAACACCCCGAAGCGCTTGGCGACGTCGGCGACCTTGTCCATGCCGATCTGCTCGGCCAGGCGGACCGTCATCAGGTTGCGCGACTTCTCGATCCCGACCCGCATCGGCATGGGGCCGAGGAACTTGCCGTCGGAATTGCCGGGCTTCCAGCGGTCCTGTCCGCCGCCCGGATCGAAGACGAAGGGGTCGTCGGGGATGATCGTGTTGGGCGGCAGGCCGGCCTCCAGCGCCGCCGTGTAGACGAAGGGCTTGAAGGCCGATCCCGGCTGGCGCATCGCCTGCGTCGCCCGGTTGAACTGCGACCCCTCGTAGCTGAAGCCGCCGACCATGGCGAGCACGCGGCCCGTATGGGGGTCCAGCACGACCATCCCGCCGGATACGTCGGGAATCTGACGCAGGCCGAAGCGGTCGGAAGCGGCGGGCGGCTCCGGCGCCGCCTGCCGGCCGCGCCCGGCCGGGCGGGCCGCCGGCGCGGCCGCGACCTTCTCGACAGCGACGACGTCACCCGGATGGAGGACGTCTCCGGCATTGCGCACGGCCGGCCCCAGCCTCTGGTCGTCCTTCGTCTCGCGCGCCCAGCGCAGTTCGTCGAGCGGGATCCGGCCGCGGCTGCCGTCCGGCAATCCGATCGTCGCCTCCGACGAGCCGACCGCCAGCACGGCCGCCAGCGACCACGGGGCGAGGCCGGGCGGGGCGGGGAACGCCGCCAGCTTGCCCTTCCAGTCGTCGGCCTTCGGATCGAACGCGCCGCGGGCGAGCGGGCCGCGCCAACCGTGTCGCCGGTCATAGGCCACCAGCGTCTCGCGGAAAGCGTTCTCGGCGTAGCCCTGCATCGTCGGATCCATCGTCGCGCGGACGCTGAGCCCGCCGCGATAGACTGTCTTCTCGCCATAGCGGCGCATCAGGTCGCGGCGCACCTCCTCCGCGAAGACGTCCGCACGCACCGCCTCAGCCTCGCTGCGGCTGCGGATGACGATCGGGCTCGCGATGGCGGCATCGACGTCGGCACGCGAGGCGACGCCGTCCTCGGCCATGCGCTCC
>JBFWXJ010000364.1:0-6672 GCA_050187535.1 Alphaproteobacteria bacterium
CCGAAGACCGCCGCCGCCGGACCGGCAGCGACCCTACCCGAACGAACGGCCCGGCGGCCTCCGCCGGGCCGTTTTCGTTTGGCCCGATTTCGGCTGCGCCGCCGCCCGCCGAGGGTGGGGTCTTTTCGCGGCGCCGCGCGATCCAATATCCTTCCACCGGCACCGCGAAATCGCCATCATCGCTTCCCACATTGATGGCCATGGTGCAACGCAGAAGGAGCGGGCGCGCGACGAGCGCGGTCGCCGACGGTGGATGAGCGACAACGAGCGCCGCGGCAATGACGGACCGGTCACGGGGGTGGTCGTCAAGACCAAGCCCAAGACCAAGAAGCCGTCCATGTACAAGGTGCTGATGCTGAACGACGACTACACGCCGATGGAGTTCGTCGTCCACGTCCTCGAACGGTTCTTCGCCAAGACCCGCGAGGAGGCGACGCGCATCATGCTGCACGTCCATCGCCGCGGCGTCGGCATCTGCGGTGTCTTCACCTACGAGGTCGCCGAGACCAAGGTGACCCAGGTGATGGACTTCGCCCGCCAGCACCAGCATCCTCTGCAGTGCACGCTCGAGAAGGAGTAGCTTGATGCTGTCGCGAAACCTCGAGGAGACGCTCCACCGGGCGCTCGCGAACGCCAACGAGCGGCGCCACGAGTACGCGACCCTCGAGCATCTCCTGCTGGCCCTGACCGAGGACCGCGACGCGGTGGCGGTCCTGCGGGCCTGCGGCGTCGATATCGAGAAGCTGCGCCGCGCGGTCGTCGAATACCTCGACAACGAACTCTCCAACCTCATCTCGAACCGGCTCGAGGACGCGAAGCCGACGGCGAGCTTCCAGCGCGTACTGCAGCGCGCGGCGATCCATGTCCAATCCTCGGGCCGCGAGGAGGTGACGGGCGCCAACGTGCTGGTCGCGATGTTCGCCGAGCGGGAGTCGCACGCGGTCTATTTCCTGCAGGAGCAGGACATGACCCGCTTCGACGCGGTGAACTACATCTCGCACGGCATCGCCAAGGTCGCCGGCCGTGGCGAGGCGCGGCGGGTCCATGGCGCGGACGAGGATGCGACTGCGGAGAAGGTCGTGAAGAAGGGACACGAGGCGCTCGACGCCTACTGCGTGAACCTCAACAAGAAGGCGCGGAACGGGAAGATCGACCCGCTCATCGGCCGCGAGAACGAGGTCGAGCGCACCATCCAGATCCTCTGTCGCCGGCAGAAGAACAACCCGCTCTACGTCGGCGATCCCGGCGTCGGCAAGACGGCGATCGCCGAGGGCCTGGCCCGGCGCATCGTCCAGGGCGAGGTGCCCGACGTCCTCAAGGAGGCCGTCATCTTCGCCCTCGACATGGGCGCGCTGCTGGCTGGCACCCGCTACCGCGGCGACTTCGAGGAGCGCCTCAAGGCGGTCCTCAACGAGCTCGAGGCGATGCCGCACGCCGTGCTGTTCATCGACGAGATCCACACGGTGATCGGTGCCGGCGCCACCAGCGGCGGCGCGATGGACGCATCCAACCTGCTCAAGCCGGCGCTCGCCAGCGGCACCATCCGCTGCATCGGCTCGACCACCTACAAGGAATACCGCAGCTACTTCGAGAAGGACCGGGCGCTGGTACGCCGGTTCCAGAAGATCGACGTCAACGAGCCGACGCTCGAGGATTCGGTGAAGATCCTCATGGGCCTCAAGCCCTACTACGAGGACCATCACCGCGTGCGCTACACCAACGACGCGATCAAGGCCGCGGTCGAGCTGTCGGCGCGCTACATCAACGACCGCAAGCTGCCCGACAAGGCGATCGACGTGATCGACGAGACGGGTGCCGCCCAGATGCTGGTGCCCGAGAGCCGGCGCAAGAAGACGATCGCGGTCAAGGACGTCGAGGCGGTGGTCGCCAAGATCGCCCGCATCCCGCCCAAGACCGTGTCGCGCGACGACGGCCTCGTGCTGCGCACGCTGGAACGCGACCTCAAGACCCTCGTGTTCGGCCAGGACAAGGCGATCGAGGCGCTGGCGGCCGCCATCAAGCTCGCCCGCGCCGGCCTGCGCGAGCCGGAGAAGCCGATCGGCTCCTACCTCTTCTCGGGGCCGACCGGCGTCGGCAAGACCGAGGTCGCCCGCCAGCTCGCCCGCGTGCTCGGCGTCGAGATGAAGCGCTTCGACATGTCGGAGTACATGGAGCGCCACACCGTCTCGCGGCTGATCGGCGCACCTCCCGGCTATGTCGGCTTCGACCAGGGCGGCCTGCTTACCGACGCGATCGACCAGCATCCGCACTGCGTGCTGCTGCTGGACGAGATCGAGAAGGCGCATCCCGACCTGTTCAACATCCTGCTGCAGGTGATGGACTACGGGAAGCTGACCGACCACAACGGCAAGACGATCGACTTCCGCAACGTCGTCGTGATCATGACGACCAACGCCGGTGCGGCCGACCTCGCAAAGCCCGCGATCGGCTTCGGCCGCGAGGCGCGCGAGGGCGACGACCAGGAGGCGATCTCCCGCATGTTCACGCCGGAGTTCCGCAACCGGCTCGACGCGATCATCACCTTCCAGCACCTGACGCCGGAGATCATCTCCCAGGTCGTCGACAAGTTCGTGGCGCAGCTCGAGGGCCAGCTCGGCGATCGCCAGGTCGCGATCGAGCTCGACGACGCGGCACGCAAGTGGCTCGCCGACAAGGGCTACGACCGGCTCTACGGTGCGCGGCCGCTGGCCCGCGTCATCCAGGAGCACATCAAGAAGCCGCTGGCCGACGAGCTGCTGTTCGGCAAGCTCGCCAAGGGCGGCACGGTCAGGGTCGGCGTCGCCGACGGCAAGCTCGTCTTCACCTATCCCGACGAGGACAAGTCCGACCGCGCCGAGCCCAAGGAGCCCGAGCTGGTCGAGCCACGCTGAGGCACGCCGCCGGGAGCGATTGCTGACCAACGTCGTCGACGCGATCGGCGAGCAGGCACGGCGCTCGCCGAGGACGCCTGCCTTCGTCGACGCGCGCCGGCGGCTGGACCGCGCCGCGGCGGACGCGGCCGCCGGCCGCGCGGCGGCGGCTCTGGCCGCGGCCGGAATATCCGCCGGCCAGATGGTGGCGGTCGTGGCCGCCGGCGATCCGGTGCTGCATGCGGTGACGGTGCTGGCGCTCGCCCGGCTGGGCGCGACCCATCTGCCGCTGCGCGCGGACGAGCCGGCCGACGCGCTGCGCGCCCAGGCGCGGATGCTGGGCGCGACGGCACTGGTCGCCGAGGACGATCACACGCTGGGCCTGCCCCTGGTCCGTCCGCGAATGGAATGGCTCGAGGGCGGGAGCGACGGTGGCATCCCTGCGCGCGACGCGGACGACGTCCCGTGGATCATCGCCCATTCCTCGGGCACCACCGGTGCGGCGAAGGCGATCGCGGTCACCCATGCGATGGAGATCGCGCGCAACGCGCGTGACATGCAGGCGTTTCGGCACGGCGACGGCGAGCCGTGGCTGACCCTGATCGGCCCCGGCTTCTACAACAGCACCTCGGCGATGATCCGCTGCCTGGCGCAGGGCGGCACCGTCGTCCTCGACCGCAGCTTCCGCTCGGTCGAAGGATTGATCGACACCGTCGAGCGCCACGACGTCGGCTTCCTGCAGCTGACGCCGAGCCATCTCTTCGCGCTCGTCGGCGCGCTGCCGGAAGCGGGTCCGCGGCTGCCGCATCTGCGCGTGCTGCGCGTCTCTTCGGCGGCGCTGCCCGCCGCCACGCTGGCGGCGACGCGGGCACGACTGACCGATCGCGTGCACCTCACCTATGGCACCAACGAGGCCGGCACGATTGCCGTCGCCGGGCCCGAAGCGCTGGCGGCGGAGCCCGCCGGCGTCGGACGGCCGCTCGCGGGAATTGATCTGGAACTGGTCGGGCCCGACGACCGTCCCGTGGGACCGGGCGAGACCGGCATGGTCCGCGTCCGCGGGCCGGGTGTGATGGCGGCCTATGTCGGCGACCCGGAGGCGACGTGGAGGCACTGCCGCGATGGCTGGTTCCTGCCGGGCGACCTCGCCGTGCGGGCAGCCGACGGGGCGCTCCGTCTCAAGGGACGCGCCGACCGGACGATGAACATCGGCGGGGTGCTGACCGCGGCCGAGGAGATCGAGGCGGTCATGGCGACCCATCCGGCCGTCGTCGAGGCCGCCGTCGTACCCATCCCATCGGAGCGCTATCAGACCGTGCCCATGATCGTGGTGGTGCTGCGCGGACAGGTCGACCTGGAGGTTCTGCGCGACCACGTGCGTGGCGCCTTCCGCGGCTTCCCGATCGCGCTGATGCGCGCGGACGCGCTACCGCGCAACGCGATGGGCAAGATCGACTATGTGCGCGTGGCCGGGCTCGCCGCCGCCCGAAGGGACTCCGGCCGGCGCGGCTGACCCTCCTTCCCCGATCCCTGCAGGTTGCCCAGCGCCCGCACGACCTCGCGCAGGCCGCGGCCGAGCGGCTTGTCGCGGCGGAGCACGATGGCGAGCCGCCGATGCATGCGCGGCGACAGGCGCCGCACGACGAGCCGGCCTTCCATCCCTTTCGCCGCCATCCCCGGAAGGATGCTGCAGCCGAGGCCGGCGCCGACCAGTTCCTTGATCGCCTCGACGCTGCCCAGTTCCATGACGGGCCGCGGCGTCAGCCCGGCCCGCAGGAACCAGGCGTCGACGAGCGCGCGCGTCCGCGCCCCCGGCTCGAACAGCACGATCGGCAGCCGGGCGAGCGCGGCCGGCGATGCGGCGGCTGGGATCGCCATGCCGTCGGCCGGGAAGATCGCGACGAACTCGTCGTCGAGCACGGGCGTCGTCTGGAGCATGCGGCCCGCTACCGGTAGCGTCACCAGCGCCACGTCCATGACGTTGTCCTCGATCGCCTTCAGGAACTCGGGCGTATTGCCGGTGCTGACCACGATCTCCAGCGCCGGATAGCGCCGGCGCAGGTCGTGCAGGAGGGGCGGCAGCAGGTGGATGCAGGCGGTGGCACCGGTGCCGAGCCGCACGCGCCCCGCCACGCTCTCCGCGTGGATCGCGACAGCCTCGGTCGCCGCGGCCACGGCGGCGTCGATGCGCGGCAGGTGCTCGAGCAGCGTGCGGCCGGCGGCGGTCGGTGCGGCGCGTCGGCCGGTGCGCTCGATCAGCCGCACGCCGAGGCGCCGCTCGAGCTGGCGAATCTGCAGGCTTACGGCGGGCTGCGTCAGGCCGAGCTTGCCGGCCGCGGCTGAAAAGCTGCCGAGGGCCACGACATCGGCGAAAGCCCCGACATGGTCGAGATTCAGGCTGCGCATGAGCAAAGAATTTCTCATGCGAATGATTTGAACAATGAATTTTCCTTTGAGGCGCGCCGGCGGCAGCATGCGGGCCGACACGACCACGAGAGGACCATGCCCGACGCGCTCGCCCCCGCTTCCCTTCTCGTCCGCGCCTCAACCGAGGCGGACACTTCCGCGATCCAGGCGATCTACGCCCGGCACGTGCTGCACGGCACGGCCAGCTTCGAGGAGGTGCCGCCCGACGCGGCGGAGATGGCGCGACGGCGCGCCGACGTGCTGACGCGCGGCCTGCCCCATCTCGTCGCGGAGTGCCGAGGCCGCATCGTCGGCTACGCCTATGCCGGCCCCTATCGCCCGCGCCCGGCCTACCGCTTCGCGGTCGAGAACTCGGTCTACGTCGCCGAAGGCCTCGGCCGGCGCGGCGTCGGCAGCGCGCTCCTGGCCCCCCTGATCGACCTGGTGGCGGCCGGCGGCTGGCGGCAGATGATCGCGGTCATCGGCGACAGCGCCAACGAGGCATCGATCGCGCTGCACGCGCGTCACGGCTTCCGCCATGTGGGCGTGCTCGCCTCGGTCGGGTTCAAGCACGGCCGCTGGCTCGACAGCGTCATCATGCAGCGCCCGCTCGGCGCCGGCGATACGACCGTGCCGGCGGCGACCTGAGCGGCGTCCCCGGAGTTCCGGGCCAGTGATCCGTCGGAGCGTCGTCCTCGCCCTTGGCGTATCGCAACTCGTCGGCTGGGGGGTCACCTACTATCTGATCGGCGTGCTGGGGCCGGCGATGACAGCCGACCTCGGCTGGCCGGCGACGCTCGTCTATGGCGGTTTCTCGGCGTCGTTGGTGGCGATGGGCCTCGTCTCCGGCCCGATCGGCGCGGCGCTCGACCGCTGGGGCGGACGACGGGTGATGGCGGCGGGCTCGGTCGCTGCCGCGGCCGGCTGCGGGCTGCTGGCGATCGCGGAAGGGATCGCCTCTTTCTATGCCGCCTGGATTGTGCTCGGCGTCGCCATGCGGATGACGCTCTACGACGCGGCATTCGCCGCATTGGCGCGCCTCGGCGGACCCGCCGCCCGGCGGCCGATCTCACAGATCACGCTGCTGGGCGGGCTCGCCTCGTCCGCCTTCTGGCCGGTCGGCCAGGCGCTGGCGGCGGCGCTCGGCTGGCGCGGCGCCGTCGCGGTCTATGCCCTCTTCGCGCTGGCGACGCTGCCGCTCCACCTCGCCATCCCGGCCGGCCGCTGGCAGCCGGAACCGGCGGCGCGACGCGCCGACCGGCCGGCACCGCGGCGCGGCGACACCCGCGCGGCCGCATTCCTGTATGGCTTCGTGGTGACGGCCGCTTCCTTCCTCAACTCCGCCATGTCGTCGCTGATGATCGGCATCCTCGCCGGCCTCGGCGTGGCGACGGCC
>JBFWXJ010000365.1:0-6632 GCA_050187535.1 Alphaproteobacteria bacterium
GGCCGCCCGGCACATCTCCTCGACCCGCTCGAAGGAGGCGCTGCCCTTCTCGCAGTCGATGAACGCGATGTCGAAGCCGAGACGGCCGATCTGCTCGACGAGCCCCGGCGACGGGTAGTTGACATTGACCATGACGACGGGCTCGCCCGCCGCCAGCTTGGCCTTCACCTTCACCGTCATCGGCCGCGGCCCTCAGTACGGCACGGTGCCGCCGACGGTCGTGCGATGCATCAGCCGCCGCTGCGGCAATGCATAGTCGCCGACGGCGAAGTGCTGGCTGGAGCAATTGTCCCACATGAGCAGGTCGCCGACCTGCCAGCGATGGGTATAGGTATGCTCCTCGCCGAGAATGCTCTCGGAGAGCTCGTCGATCAGCGCCCGGCTCTCGTCCTCGGGCAGGCCCTGGATGCGCAGGGTCGCCGCCTGGCTGACGTACAGGCACTTGCGCCCGGTCACGGGGTGGGTCCGGACCAGCGGGTGGACCACCTCGCGCTTCTGAGCATCGGTCAGCGGCTCGCGCTTGGCGGCGTGGCCGCCGCGCTTCAGCATCTCGTACACGGCCGCCAGGCTGTTCACCGCCTTGAGCCCTTCGATGCGTGCCTTGGTCTCTGCCGGCAGCCGCTCGTAGGCGCGGATCGTGCTGACGAAGAGGGTGGCGCCGAGCGGGCTGCCGTCCTCGGCCGTCGGGATCTCCAGCGCATACAGCATGGAGTACATGTTCGGCCGTTCCTGGAACTGGCCGTCGCTGTGCCAGACCCGGCCGGCGTCGATCATGCCGATCGGCTTGCCCGCGTCGTCCAGAATGTTGGAGATGCGGACCAGTTCCTTGTAGCCCGGCACCAGGTACTGCGGGAGGATGTGCGGCTCCAGCGTGCCGACGCGCCCGCAGAAGGCGATCTGCTGCTCGGGCGTGATCCGCTGCCCGCGCAGCACGATGACGGAATGCTCGTGCAGCGCGTCGCGGATTCGGGCGAAGTCGGCGTCATCGACGCCGCGGGCGATGTCCACCCCTCTGATCTCCGCCCCGAGCGGGGCATCGCTGCGCACGACCTCGACGCTCATCAACTTCCTCCCACTGCGGGCGCCGCCGATCTGGCAAGATCGCCCGAACCCGCACTCGTCGATCCCTTGCCCCGCTGCGACCAGGAGACGAAATGCCGCGTCGCACCTCCGCCTCCCCGCAGGGCGCCGGCACGCCGCCGGCGGGCGCGGCAGGACTCAACCTGCGCCATCTCGAAATCTTCGTCGGCGTGGCCTCCGCCGGCAGCATGAGTGCCGCCGCCGAACGGCTCGACGTCACCCAGCCCGCGGCCTCGCAGGCGATCGGGGCCCTGGAGAAGGCGCTGGGCGCGGCTCTCTTCGACCGCTCGATGCGGCCGCCCGGCCTGACCATCGCCGGCCGCGCCGCGCTCGTGCACGCAACGGAGATCGTCGCCCGTGTCCATGCGCTCCGCGACGCGATGCGGGCCGATGCCGGCGGGCCGTTGCCGCTGCTGCGCGTCGGCATGCTCGACAGCTTCGTCGCGACCGCCGGTCCGATGGTGATCGACAGGGTGCGCGATCTGGCCACCGAGTGGGCGGTGATCTCCGGCTATGCCGATTCGCGCTTCTCCGCGCTCGTCGAGCGGAAGGTCGACGTCGTCGTCTCGTCCGACGAATCGCCGGTCCCGCCCGAGGTCGTGGCGCTGCCGATCCTGACGGAGCCCTTCGTCCTGGTGCTGCCAGAGCGCTATCGTGGGCGCGTCGACAGCATGCGCGAGCTGGCAGCCCGGCTCGACTTCGTCCGCTACGGCCGCGAAGCGCACATGCGCCAGCTCCTGGAGCGCTATCTGGCCGGGCAGGGCGTGGCGCCGCCGCGGCGCTTCCAGTTCAACACCACCGACGCGGTGATCCGCATGGTGGGCGGCGGCTTCGGCTGGACGATCTCGACGCCGACGATCCTCTACAAGTCCCTCGGACCACACGACGCCGTGCGCACGGTGCCGCTGCCGGGAGCCGACCTGCGCCGCGACGTGGTCCTCGCCATGCGTCGTGGCGAGCACGCCCGCATCGCCACCACGATCCAGGCGGCCGCGGTCGAGACGCTGCGCGACGTGCTGCTGCCGCGGATCGCCCGGCTGCTGCCGGGGCTCGCGCGCAAGATCGTGCTGCCGCAACTCGGCTGACGGCGTGGCCGCGGCCACGTTGACCTCCCCTCGAATTCGTCCTTATACTTAGTATAAGCATGTAGGCCGGATCGCGGGAAGCCCGTCGCCGGCTGCTTTTTCGATCGGAGTGGAAGATGCTCGGAGCCGAAGCCGCCGTCCTCGATGCGCCCGCCGCCGCCGGCTTGAAGGTGACCCCGCTGACGGACGTGATCGGTGCCGAGGTCTCGGGCGTCGACGTCGCCGCCGGTCTCCCCGAGGCGGAGTTTCAGGCGCTTCGCGACGCGCTCCATCGCCATGCCGTCATCGTTCTGCGCGGGCAGAAGCTCACGCCCGCCCAACAGATCGCTTTCAGCCGGCGGGTCGGGCCGATGCGGGTCTCCTTCTACAACCGCTATGCCGTGCCCGATCACCCGGAGTTGACCGTCGTCTCGAACATCGTCGAGGACGGCAGAGCGATCGGCATCGCGGATGCGGGCATGCTCTGGCACACCGACGCGTCCTATCTGCGCGAGCCGGACATGTACACGCTGCTCTATGCGCTGGAAGTGCCGCGCGACGGCGACCGGGTGATCGGCGACACGATGTTCACCAACGCTGCCGCTGCCTTCGAGGCGCTCCCGGACGAGGACCGTCACCGGCTGGAACGGATGCGGGCGATCCACAGCCTCGTCCAGCACATCGAGAAGAAGCGGCGCCTCGGCAATCTCAAGCGCGCACCGCTGACGGAAGAGCAGAAGAAGGAGATGCCCGACGTCTCCCACCCGGTCGTCCGCACCCATCCCGTCACGGGCCGCAAGTGCCTCTACGTCACGGAGGGCCACACCGCCTCGGTCGTCGGCCTGCCCGAGGACGAGAGCGATGCGCTGCTGGAGCGCCTCTGGGCCCATCTGAAGAACCCGGCGTTCATCTATCGCCACAACTGGCGCGAGGGCGATCTCGTGGTCTGGGACAACTGCACCGCCCACCACCTCGCCGTCTTCGACTACGGCGACCGGCGCCGGCGCCTCCACCGCGCGGGCATCGCCGGCGGCATCCCGGTCTGAGCCGGCGGCGCGCCGGCCTCAGACCTCCAGCTTCGTCTCGGAGTCGATGCCGCTGCGGTCGGCCGCCGTGCCGGTGAAGACCCGGCACTGGTCGGAGGGCAGCGTCACCGCGACGTGATCGCCGACCGCGAAGCGGGGAACGGTGCCACCCTCGACGACCTCCAGCATCGCGCCCAGGGCCTCGACCGCATAGACCGTCTGGGTCCCGTGGAAGCGCTCGGCCGTGATCCGGGCTGGGAAGAGGCCGCTGCCGTTCAGCGTCGGCGGATGCAGCTCGACGTTCTCGGGCCGGATCGCGACCACCGCGGCCGCGCCGGCGCGCGCGTCCGTCGGCAGGCTGGCGGAGAGTCGCGTGCCGTCGGTCAGGCGGATGACACCGCCGTCACCGTCGATGACCCCGTCCAGCATGTTCGAGGCGCCGGTGAAGTTGGCGACGAAGAGATCGGCCGGTCGATTGTAGAGCGACACGGGATCGCTCAGTTGCAGCATCTTGCCGTCGCGCATGACGCCGATGCGGTCGCCCAGGACCACCGCTTCGGCCTGGTCGTGCGTGACGTAGAGGGCGGTGACGCCGGTCTCCTTGATGATGCGCCGGAGGTCGTCGCGCAGCCTGAGGCGCAGCTTGGCGTCGAGGTTGGAGAGCGGCTCGTCGAGCAGCAGGATCTGCGGGCGGTAGACGAGCGCCCGCGCCAGCGCCACGCGCTGCATCTGTCCGCCCGACAAGGCCGTGACGGAGCGTCCCGCATAGTCCTCGAGGCCGACGAGCGCCAAGGCCTCCGCGACCTTCGCCTGGATTTCCGCGCGCGCGAGACGGCGATGCTTCAGCGGGTAGGCGACGTTCTCGCGAACGGTCATGTGCGGCCAGACCGCATATGACTGGAAGACCATGCCGACTTCGCGGTGCTGGGCGGCGACGAAGTCGCCCGTCGCCGCCCGCGCCACCATGCGCCCACCGATCGCGATGGTGCCGCCCGTCGGCCGCTCCAGACCGGCCACCATGCGCAGCGTCGTCGTCTTGCCGCACCCCGACGGCCCCAGCAGGACGATGATCTCGCCCGCCGGGACCAGGAAGGAGACGTGGTCGACGGCCGGGCGGATGCCCGGCGCGAACTGCTTGACGAGGTCGTCGACCCGAAGCTCGGCGGACATGTGCGCGGCTCGCCGGTCAGCCGGTCACTGGCGGTACTTGTAGATGACGTTCCACTCCTCGATCCACTTGTCGCGGAGTTGCTCGTACTCGTCCTTGTTGGGCAGCCACAGCTTGACGTCCTTGGGCGCACCGGGTGGAACGGCGGCGCCGGGCAGCAGGGACACGAAGCCGAGCTTCTCGACCATGGCGTTCTGGCCCTCGATCGAGAGGAACCAGTTGAGGAACAGCTTCGCCGCGTTCGGGTTCGTCGCGACCTTGGTGATGCCCGCCGCACCCGGAGTGGCCGGCATCCCTTCGGTCGGATAGATCGGAATGATCGGCGCGCCGTCCTGGTGCAGCGGCAGGGAGGCGTTGATGAGCAGCATCGCAACCGCGACCTCGCCGCTCACCACCGCCGTCGCGGTGGGACCGTTGCTCTCGAAGAGACGGGGGTTCTGGTCGGCGATCTTCTTCCAGTAATCGAGGCCCAGGACCTGGCGCTGGAACATCGCCTTGGTCCAGGTCGTCCCGCCGGAGCCCGCGACCACGACCCCGAGCTTGCCCTTGTACTCGGGCTTCTCCAGGTCCTTCCAGCTCTTCGGGGGATTGGAGACGAGGGCGGGGTTGGCGGCCAGGCCGTAGACGTGGACCGTGCGCGGCCACAGCTTGGGCGAGATCTGCTCCTGCTTGGGCCACTTGTCCGCATTCGGCGGCGCATAGTCGGCGAAGACGCCTTCCATGCGCTTGGCCAGCCCGCGGTCGGTCATGTCGACGACGTCGGCGCCGAGCTTGTTGGCGGCGGCCTCGGTCTCGATGCGGGTGAAGAGGCGGGCACCCGGCGCACGGACGATGTCCACCTTCACGCGCGGGAACTTCTTGTTGAACTCCTTCATGACGATCTGCTCGCTGTCGAGCAGCAGCGCCGTGTAGAGGACGAGCTTGCCTTCCTTGTTGGCGGCGTCCACCAGATCCTTCGGGCAGCAATCCTGCGCCCGGGCGATGCCGCCGGCGGCGACGGTGATGGCCGCGGCCGCGGCGATGGTGCGTAGAGCGCTCATCGGCGTGTTCCTCCTGCCTTGATCGGGGCCTCGCACTCTCGCGGTGCGTTCGTGGGCGGGCACCGTAAGTCACGCGTGCGAGACACGTCAACGCGACAGCGCCCGCGTCGGCGTCCCTATCGTTGACCCTCGCCGCCGCCGCTGCGTATACGAATGCATCGTCGATCGTCCGAAAGAGGCGAGGGCTCCAGGGAAGGGAAGCGCATGCGCAGCGAGCAACCGCCGTCGTCCGAGACTCGTCTTCCGCTGGCCGGCGTGCGCGTCGTGGACCTCTCCTGCTTCCTGGCGGCGCCGATCTGCGCGATGTTCCTGGCCGACTTCGGCGCCGAGGTGATTAAGGTCGAGCGACCCGACACCGGCGACGAGATGCGCTTCTGGGGCAACGACAAGGACGGCGTCGGCCTCTACTACAAGGTGATCAACCGCAACAAGCGTTCGGTCACCGCCGATCTGCGCACCCCGCTCGGCGTCGAGATCGTCAAGCGCCTCATCCGCGACGCCGACGTGGTGTGCGAGAACTTCCGCCCGGGCACGCTGGAGAAGTGGGGCATCGGCTGGGAGACGCTGTCGGCGATCAATCCCGGCCTCGTCATGCTGCGCATCACAGGCTTCGGCCAGAGCGGCCCGAACAGCGCCCGCCCCGGCTTCGGCACGCTGGCGGAGGCCTATAGCGGCTTCGCCTATGCCAACGGCTTCCCCGACCGGCCGCCGATCCTGCCGTCGTTCGGGCTCGCCGATTCCACGACCGGCCTGATGGGCGCCTATCTCATCATGGTGGCGCTGCACGGTCGTGCGGCGAACGGCGGCCGCGGCCAGTCGATCGACCTCGCCCTCTACGAGCCGCTGTTCACCCTGCTGGGGCCGCAGGCGATCAACTTCGACCAGCTCGGCATCATCCAGGAACGCACCGGCAGCCTGCACAACTTCACCGCCCCCCGGAACTGCTACCGCACGGCGGACGGCAAGTACGTTGCCATAGCCGGCGCGGCGCAATCCACTTTCGAGCGGATGTGCGAAGCCCTCGAGATCCCGCACATCCCGCGGGACCCGCGCTTCCTCGACAACCGCCTCCGCCTCGCCAACGTCCAGGAGTTGGACGCGGCGATGGCCGACGCGATCGCGCGCTTGACCTATGACGAGCTGATGGAGCGCTTCGTGCGCGCCGACGCCACGGTGGCGCCCGTCAACGACATCGCGCAGATCTTCGCCGACCCGCATGTCGCCGCCCGCGACAACATCGTGGAACTCGACGACG
>JBFWXJ010000366.1:0-6577 GCA_050187535.1 Alphaproteobacteria bacterium
GGGGAGGGGGGGGCCCCTCGCCGGCGGCTGCCCACATCACCCTCCCCATTGCTGGCGCAATGGGTCCCCTCCCTCTCCCCCCGATGGGCGGAGAGGGCGTGTTCATGACTGCCCTCACCCGCGACCTCGACTTCACCGGCCGGCGGGTGCTGGTCACCGGCGCGGCGCACGGGTTCGGGGCGGCGACGGCCGCATTGTTCGCGGCGCACGGTGCGACGCTGGTGCTGGCGGACCGCGAAGCCGATGCGCTGGCGGAGCGCGCGAAGGCGCTGGATGCCGCGGCCCACGTCTACGACCAGGGTGACCCGGACTCGATCGTGCGGATGGCCGAGGCGGCGGGCGATGTCGACGTGCTCGTCAACAACGCCGGCATGTTGCTCGCCAAGCCGCTGCTGGAGACCTCGGCCACGGAGATCCGCCGGCTGATCGACGTCGACCTAGTGGGGCCCATGGTGCTGACGCCGCTCGTCGCCCGCGGGATGGTCGCGCGCGGGCGCGGCGTCATCGTCAATGTCGGCTCGCAGACGGCGTTCGCCGGCGGCGAGGGCAGGGGCGTCTATGCGGCGGCCAAGGCTGCGATCGCGCAGTACACGCGGGCGGCCGCGGTCGAGTGGGGGCCGTCGGGCGTGCGGGTCGTCTGTGTGGCGCCCGGCCGCTCCATCACCCGCATGACCCGCGACGTGGTGGCGGGGCCGAGCGGCGACCGCGGCCTGGCGCGGGTGCCGCTCGGGCGCTGGGGCACCGCCGAGGAAGTCGCCAAGCTCATCGTCTTCCTCGCGAGCGATGCCGCATCGTATGTTACCGGCGAGACGGTGATCGCCGATGGCGGCTACGTGATCGGATAGGACCATGCCCGACGAAGGTACCCTGCGCCTGCGCTCCGCCTGCCCCCACGACTGCCCGAGCGGCTGCTCGCTGGTGGTGGAGCGCCTGTCGCCGACCCGCATCGGCCGCATCCGTGGTGCTGAGGACAACGGCTACACGGCCGGTGTCGTCTGCGCCAAGGTCGCCCGCTATGCCGACCGTGTGCATCACCCCGACCGCCTGACGCAGCCGTTGCGCCGGGTCGGCGCCAAGGGCGAGGGCCGCTTCGAGCCAGTCTCCTGGGACGCCGCCCTCGACCTCGTGGCGGATGCCTTCGTGCGTGCGGCCGAGCGCGACGGCCCGACGGCGGTGTGGCCCTACCATTCCGGCGGCACCATGGGCCTCATCGGCCGCTCCGGGCTGGAGCGGCTGCGCAACGTCATGGGCTATTCGCGCCAGCGCTCGACCATCTGCATGATGCCGGGCGAGATGGGCTGGCGGGCCGGCGTCGGTGCCCTGCGTGGCGTCGACCCGCGCGAGATGGCCGAGGCGGACCTGATCCTGGTGTGGGGCGCCAATCCGGTCTCGACCCAGGTCAACGCCATGACCCACATCACCCGCGCGCGCCGCGAGCGCGGGGCGAAGATGGTCGTCGTCGACTGCTACCGCACGCCGACCGTCGAGCAGGCGGACATGGCGATCGTGCTGAAGCCCGGCACCGATGCGGCGCTCGCCATGGCGATGATGAACGTCATGCTGGCGGACGGGCTGGCGGACCGCGACTACCTCGCCCGCTTCACCGATTTCGACGACGGGGTCGCCGCCCATATCGCGACCCGCACGCCGGCCTGGGCGTCGGCGATCACCGGCGTGCCCGAGGCGGACATCGTGGCACTGGCCCGCCTCTACGGCTCGACGCCGCGCGCGTTCCTGCGGCTCGGCTTCGGCTTCACCCGCCGCCGCAACGGCAGTGCGGCCATGCACGCCGTCTCCTGCCTGTCCGCGGTCTCCGGCGCGTGGCGGCACAAGGGCGGTGGCGCCTTCTTCCTCAACTGGTGGCCCGAGCGGCTCGACATGCGGATGGTGACGGGTGCCGATCGCCTCGACACAAGCATCCGCGCCATGGACCAGTCGCGTATCGGCGCGGTGCTCTGCGGCGACGAGGGTGCCCTGGAGGGCGGGCCGCCGGTCGCGGCCATGCTGATCCAGAACGCCAACTCCGCCTCGGTCGCCCCCGACAGCCGCCGGGTGCGCGACGGGCTGATGCGCGACGACCTGTTCGTCGCCGTCCACGAGCAGTTCATGACGCCGACGGCGAAGCTGGCCGACCTCGTGCTGCCGGCGACGACCTTCCTCGAGGCGGACGACATCTACCTGGCATACGGCCAGACCCACCTGACGATCGCGCCGCAGGTCATCGACCCGGTCGGCGAGGCGCGGCCTAACCACTGGCTGACGCAGGCCCTGGCCCGCCGCCTCGGCGCCGAGCATCCGGGCTTCGGCATGACCGACCGCGAGCTGGTCGACCACACGCTCCAGGCATCCGGACTCGGCAGCTTCGCGGAGGTGGCCGAGCGCGGCTGGGTCGACCTGGCGCTGCCCTTCGAGCGCGCGCATTTCCTCGACGGCTTCCCGCATCCGGATGGCCGCTTCCGCTTCCGCCCGGATTGGGCGGCGCTGGGGCCCGCCCACGCGGCGATGCCGCCGATCGCCGACTACGTGGCGCGCACCGATTCAGGGGCCGGGCCGGAGCACCCCTTCCACCTCGTCACCCCGCCCGCGCGCAGCTTCCTCAATTCCAGCTTCACCGAGACCTCGGCCAGCCGCGGCCGCGAGGGCCGGCCGATGGCCCTGGTCCATCCCGACGACGCCGACCGCCTCGGCCTCGCCGAGGGCGCGACGGTCACGCTCGGCAACCGGCGCGGGGCGGCGACCATGGCGCTGCGCCGCTTCGCCGGCCTGCAGCGTGGCACGGTGATCGTCGAGGGCATCTGGCCGAACGATGCCTTCCCCGAAGGCATAGGCATCAACCAGCTCGTCGGCGCCGACCCGGTGCCCCCGGCGGGCGGCGTCGCCTTCCACGACACCGCGGTCTGGCTGCGGCCGGCCGCCGCCTGAGAGCCTCGTCCTTCGACAGGCTCAGGACGAGGACCCTGCCGCCTGAGATATGAAGTGTTTCCTCACCCTGAGCTTGTCGAAGGGGGAGGCCGCGCCGTCAGCGCCCGAGATAGGACCTCAGCACCTCGGGGTTATCCAGCAGCGAGCCGGCGGGGCCGGAGAAGGCGATCTCGCCGTTCTGCAGGACGTGTGCTGAATCGGCGGCGGCCGCGGCGACACCGACGTTCTGCTCGACCAGCAGGATGGTGAGGCCGCGGGCGTGGAGCGCCAGGATCGCGTCGATCATCGTGTCGACGACGACCGGCGACAGGCCGGCGGACGGCTCGTCCATCAGGAGGCAGCGGGGCTTGGCCATCAGCGCGCGGGCGATCGCCAGCATCTGCTGCTCGCCGCCCGACAGGCTGCCCGCGCGCTGCCGGCTCTTGCGCGCCAGCGTCGGGAAGAGGGTCATCATGTCCTCGACGTCGGCGCGGATCGTGGCGCGGCCGGCGCGGGTCGCCGCCCCCATCTCCAGGTTCTCGACCACCGACATGGTCTGGAAGACCTCGCGGCCCTGCGGCACCTGGACCATGCCCTTGCGCACGATCTCGTCGGCGCGCAGCCCGGCGCATTCCTGGCCGGCCAGAACGACCGAGCCGGCACGCGGCTTCACGAGTCCGGTCAGGGTGTTGAGGATCGTCGTCTTGCCGGAGCCGTTGCCGCCCAGCAGCGCCACGATCCGCCCCTCGGGCACGTCGAAGGAGACGTCCCGCAGGATCTCGGTGACGCCGTACCAGACGTTAAGATGCGCGACGGCGAGCATCGACGCGGCGTCCGAGATAGGCCTCGATCACTTGCGGGTCGTCGCGTACGGCGGCCGGCGTCCCCTCGGCGATGACCAGGCCGCCCGCCATGACGGTGACGCGGTCGCAGACCTCCATGACGAGGCGGATGACGTGCTCGATCATCAGCAGTGTCACGCCGCGCTCGTCGCGAATGCGGCGCAGCAGCCGGTCGAGCTCCGTCAGGCGATTGAGCGAGAGGCCGACCGCCGGCTCGTCCAGCAGAACCACCTTCGGGTCGGCGATCAGCGTGCGGGCGATCTCGACGACGCGCTGCTGGCCGAAGGAGAGGGCGTGCGCCGGGCGGTCCCAGAACCGCTCCATGCCGACGAACTCGAGCGCCTTCCACGCCTTCTCGCGCGCGGCCTCTTCCTCCGCCCGCATGGCGCGGCCGCCGAAGGCCGCGGCCAGCAGGCCCGCCCTGGTCTCGCCGTGCAGGCCGGTCATGAGGTTCTCCAGGACCGTCATGCCGCGGAAGAGCTGCGAGGTCTGGAAGGTGCGGCCGAGGCCGCGGGCGGCGATCAGGTTCGGCTTGAGGCCGCCGACCGGCGTGCCGGCGAGCAGCACCTCGCCCGCCTGTGGTCGCACGAGGCCGCAGATGGCGTTCAGCAGCGTCGTCTTGCCGGCCCCGTTCGGGCCGATGATGCCGCGGATTTCGCCCGCACCGACCGTGAACGAGACGCCGTCCAGCGCCTTCACGCCACCGAATCCGACCGTGAGCCCGCGCACCTCCAGCATGGTCAGGGTGGCACCTCGGCCGGGGCGGAGGCGGGCGGTGCGGCGGCGACGCGGCGCAGCGGCTCCTCCCAGCCGGCGCGCCGCTTGCGGATGGCGGCGACGATGCCGTCGGGCATGAAGATCACGAAGGCCAGCAGCATCGCGCCGAAGACGATCTCCTGGATGCTCTTGAACTCGCGCAGCAGCTCCAGCAGCAGGGTCAGCGTGGCGGCACCCACGACGGAGCCGGCAAGCGAGCCGAGGCCGCCGACCACGACCATCGCCTTGTGCAGCACCATCTGGAAGAGGTCGAAGCCCTCGGGCGAGACGTAGTTGAGGAGTGCTGAGTGCAGCGCCCCGGCGATGCCGGCGTAGAGCCCGCTCATGCCGAAGGCGATCGCCTTGTAGCGGAGCAGGTCGATGCCGAGCGCCTGGGCCGCCACCTCGCCGTCGCGGATGGCGACGAAGGCGCGCCCGATGCGCGAGCGCACGACGTTCCAGGCGAGCACGACGAGGCCGCTCATGACGATCAGCGACAGGTAGTAGATGCCGACGTTGGAGGCGATCGGCAGCGGCGCGAAGGAGGGCGGCGGCACTTTGAAGCCGCCGGCGCCGAAGGTGACCGCCTCCCAGTGCAGGAACACCCAGAGCGTGAACTGCGCGAAGGCGAGCGTCGCCAGCGCCAGGTAGAGGCCGGAGAGGCGCAGGGCCGGCCATGCCATGGCGAGCCCGATCAGCATTGCCATGGCCGCACCCGCGGGTGCCGCCACGAAATAGGGCAGGCCGAAATGCACCTGCAGCAGCCCGGTGCCGTAGGCGCCGATGCCGAACATCGCCGCATTGGCGAAGGCGAGCTGGCCCGCGAAGCCGACGAGGATGTTCAGGCCGACCGCCAGCATGACGTAGAGCATGAGCTGGTTGGCGACGAACACGACATAGGGATTGGCGAAGCCCGGGATCACCGCCAGCAGCGCGATGCCGACGAGGGCCAGCAGGGTACGCAGTGACCGGAGGCCCCTCACGCCAGCACTTCCGGATGCTGGCCCATGGAGTCTCGGACGAGCGCAGTTGCGTCCCTCGACGATGCTCGGGATAAGGACCGTCCGATACCGCCGTCGGCCGCCCGAGCATCGGCGCCCCGGCTGCGGCCGTCGTGCAACGCCGGGACATCCTCATCCCGAGCGTCGTCGAGGGACGCACACATGTCGGGGCAATCGGTCCACGGCCGGCCGACCTTTGGGAGGCTCGGTATCATACCCGGCGCAGCCCGGTGGCGCCGAAGAGGCCGGTCGGCTTCAGGACCAGCACCGCCATGATGACGATGAAGGCCGAGACCTCGAGGAAGCTCGAATGGATGTAGCCGCCGGCCAACGCCTCGACGACGCCGACGACGAGGCCGCCGGCGACCGCACCGGGCAGGCTGGAGAGGCCGCCCAGCACGGCCGCGGCGAAGCCCTTGATGAAGAGGATGAAGCCGATATCGGGGTAGAGCAGCGTCAGGGGCGCCATCAGGACGGCGGCCGACGCGGCGACCGCCGCACCCACCGCGAATGCGTACATGTAGATGCGGTCGGTGCGGATGCCGACCAGCGTGGCGGCCTTCGGATTGTCGGCGGTCGCCTGCATCATCTTGCCGATGCGGGTCAGCCGGAAGAAGGCGGCGAAGGCCGCCATCACCATGACCGCGCCGCCGATGGCGACCAACTGCTGCGGGATGATGATCAGCGGCCCGAGGAAGATCGGGTTGGGGTCGATCAGCGGCGGGAAGGCGAAGAGGTCGGCCTTGCCGCCCCACACGCTGCGCGCGATGCCCTTGATGATGAACGAGAAGCCGACCGTTGCGAGAACGAGGCTGACGAGGTTGGAGCGCATCAGCGGCCGGAAGGCGATACGGTCGGTGAGCACGCCGATGGCGAAGCCCGAGAGGACGGCCAGCCCGAGGGCCGCCAAGTATGGCATTCCCAGCATCACGTGGAAGGTGAAGGCGAGAAAGCCGCCGATCATGAAGAGGTCGCCATGGGCGAAGTTGACGGTGCCCGTCGCCTTGAAGACGACGACGATGCCGAGCGCCACGAGGGCGTAGAGCGCCCCCGTGGTGATCCCGCTCAGTATCAGGT
>JBFWXJ010000367.1:0-6504 GCA_050187535.1 Alphaproteobacteria bacterium
ATCGCGTGCCGCGACGACCTTCGACAAATGCTGTCGGTGGAGAACGAGAGACGGGTCGAAGCCTGGACCGCGCGGCTCGGCCTAGCCGTGGTCGATTTCTCCGCCCGGCCGCTCGATCCGTTCCTCAATGTCAACCGGCCCGAGGACCTCGCCGCCGCGGAGCGGATCATCGCCGGATCGTGACGTGGCGTCCGCAGGAGCGCAGCCCCTTCACCGCGCCGCCTTCCATCACGACCCGTGCGGCTCCTTCCGGATCGTCGATCACCATTCCGGCGAGCCGCTCGATGCCGAGATCGTGCAGCGCCGGGGCGAGCGGCGTGCCGGGCCCGAGCAGGGTGATGGGCCGGCCGCGCGCATGCGCCAGCAGGCCCGCCAGCGTGCCGTTGCCGAGCGTCGATGCCGTGATGACGACCGCGTCGGCGGCTGCCATCAACACCGGAGCCGCTTCTTCGGGATGGTCGTCCGGGCCGGGGCGCCGCTCGATGACCGCGGCCGTCGGCATCAGCCGATCGAGCCCGGGAAACCGGCCGACGACGACGGGGTGCAGGGCTTCCCGGCCGATCGTCTCCAGCGCGTTGCCCGGCTCTCCCCGGATGTCGGGTCGGTTGTGATGGGCGTTGCAGGCCGCGATCGCCACCGCCACCTCGAACGGGTTCGTGCTGACGATCCCGCGAGCGAGGTCGGACAGCCCCGTTCCCGCCAAGCGGCCGGCATTCGCCAGCGGCCGGCAACCCGGGGCGTCGCGCACCGGCGCATGGGCGAGGCCGGTCCCGTGCGGCCCTTCGACCAACACCCAGTTGATGCCGACGACGACGCGCCGGGCCGGCGTGTCGGGCACGCCCGCCGTGATCGCGGCTGCCAGGGCGTCCGCCAGGCTCATGGGCCGGGCGGCAGCTGGGCCGGCTCGAGGCGGATGACGGCGGTGTTGATCAGCACCTTGCCGCGATGTTCGAAGTTCACCGTGACGCGCTCGCCGACGGCGGACTGCACCTGCCCCAGCCCCCAGTCCGGCTCCCCCGGGTGGCGCACCAGGGCGCCCGGCGTCCACCGGTCGGCCATCGCCGTCAGTCCGCCGCCGCCGCGCGATGCGGGTGCGGCCGCAACAGCGGCAGAACTTCCCGCGCGAACCGTTCCATCGAGCGTCGCACGCGACGGTGCTCCAGGCCGCCGAAGCTCATGAACAGGCTGAGGTGGGTCGGGCCGACCAGATCGATGTCCTCCTGGAGAAGCGCGGCGATGCGTTCGGGCGGGCCGATCATCGCCTTGGCGAGCACGTCCTCCGGCGTCGGATCGCCGGGATGGGCATCCTCCTGGACATAGCCGCCATCGAAGCGCCCGTTGCCCGCCTTGAGCGCGGCGACGATGCGATGGGTGAAGATCGCGCGCTCCGCCACGTCGCGGGCGTCGGCCGGGTCCTCTGCGACATGGACCAGGCGCTGGATTGCGAACGGGCAGGCGGCGGGATCGAGGCCGATGGCGCGGCGCGCATCGTCGTAGGTGGCGCGTACGGCCGCCACGGCGGCGGCCGGCATCCACATCGCCGACAGGAAGGGCACATAGCCGCGGCGTGCGACCCGCGCCACCATCGCCGGGTCCTTCGCGAGTCCGGCGAGATAGAGCGGCATCGGCTTCTGGATCGGCCGCAGCGGCAGGAAGCTTTGCGGCACGTCGACGTAGCGTCCGTGATACTCGATGCTGTCCCCGGCCAGGCCGATGTCGAGGACGTCGAGGGCCTCCTCGAAGCGGGCGCGGGCTTCGGCGATCGGCACGCCCAGCCCGGCGAACTCGTGGCGATGGCTGCCGGAACCGACTCCCAGCGTCAGCCTGCCGCCCGACAGCACGTCCACATAGGCGATCTCGTCGACCAGCCGCATGGGGTTGTAGAAGGGCAGCACGACGACCCCGGTGCCGATGCGTATGCGGGTGGTGCGCGCCGCCGCATGGGCGGCCATCAGCAAGGGCGATGGGCACATCCCCAGGTTGGCGAAATGGTGCTCGGCGAACCACACGGTGTGGAAGCCGAGCTGCTCTGCCAGCACCGCCTGCTCGATCGTCTCGCCGACGACACGTGACGCCGGCATCTCGCGCCCGCGCATCTGCTGGAGGAGGAAAAGGCCGATCTCCATGGCGGGTCTCACACCTCGAATTGCTTGATGACGTGCGGATCGGGGTCGCAGCCGAGGCCAGGGGCCTCGGGCACGGCCATCATGCCGTCGCGCGCCTGGGTTATCTCGCCGAAAAGGCTCGCTTCGAGTTCGACGTGCAGCCGCTCGAAGAGTGTCGTAGGGGGCGCGGCGGCGATCAGCTGCAGGGTCGCCAGGAGGCCGGGACCGAAATAGGGCGCATGCGGCGTGAGCTGGACGTTGTGCGCGGCCGCCAGCGCCATCACCTGGCGCATGCCGGTGACGCCGCCGATCTTGGTCACGCTCGGCTGCGCGACGTCGACCGCTCTCGCGGCGAACATCGTGCGGAACTCGGTCGGGCTGGCGGCATTCTCGCCCGCTGCGATGGGGATGCGGGTGCGCTCGCGCAGCGCCGCCAGGCCCTCGTGGTTCTCCGGCGGCCACAGCGGCTCCTCCAGCCAGAACAGGTCCAGCGGCTCCAGCCGGCGCGCGATGGCGAGCGCCTCGTCGAGGCTCCACGGGCAGTTGGTGTCGAGCATGATGGCGACGTCGGGGCCGGCCGCTGCCCGTGCCGCCGCTGCGGCCTCGACGGTGACCTCGTGCAGCTTCACGTGACGGAACCCGCGCGCCACCGCCGATGCGGTGACCCGCCCGACGCCGTCGGGTGCCGTATAGCGCAGCAGGCTCGCATACACCGGTACGCGCTCGCGCGGGGCCGCGCCCAGCAGACGGTGCAACGGCAGACCGGCGGCCTTGCCGGCGATGTCCCAGAGCGCGATGTCGATGCCCGACAACCCGAAGGTGACTGGACCGTTGCGCCCGAAATTGTGCAGGTGGTGCTGCACCGTCCGCGCGAAGGCGCCGATGTCGCGCGCATCCATGCCGATGGCGAGCGGGGCGATCTGCGTCGCGATCGCCGCGCGCGTCGCCGGGATGCAGTTGTAGCCGAAGGCCTCGCCCCAGCCGGTGATCCCGGCATCGGTCTCGACCCTGACCAGCAGCGTGTCGAGGGTCTTCCAGATCGTGCCGCCGAAGCCCGACGGCGGCCCGTCGTGGCGGAAGGGCAGGCGGACGACCTTGGTCTCGATCGCGGCGATCTTCATTTCAGGCCGTCCAGGAAACCCATCATTGCCGCATCGAACGCGTCGGGCTGCTCGATGTTGGAGAGGTGGGAGGCGTCGTCCAGCACCACCAGCCGACTGCCGGCGATCGCCTGGTGGATGACTTCGGCCGCCGCGACCGGCGTGCCCGGGTCGTCGCGGCCGACGATCACCAGGGTCGGGACCGCGATGGCCGCGATGCGCTCGCGCAGGGCGAGCGTCGCGATCGCCCCGCAGCAGCCGAGATAGCCGGCGACCGGCGTCGCGCGGATGTCGGCGCGCACGGCGTCGAGCGCGGGCGGGTTGCGGGCGATGAACGGCGGGGTGAACCAGCGGACGACCGTCGGCTCGACCAGTGCCTCCATGCCCTGGGATTCCGCCATGGCCATGCGGTCCGCGAGGCCCTTGCGGAAGGCATCCGGGACCGCGCACATCGTGTCGCAGAGCACGAGGCTGCGCACCATCGCCGGATGGGCGGTCGCCAGCGTCATGCCGATCATCCCGCCCATGGAGAGGCCGACGAAATGCGCCGGGCCGAGGCCGAGATCGGCCATCAGCGCCCGGAAATCCTCGGCCAGGCCGTCGAGGTGATAGGGGCCGGGCGTCGCCTCGCTGCCGCCATGGCCGCGCATGTCGACGCGCAGCACGCGGTGGGCGCGGGCGAGGGCGGGCATCTGCGGCTCCCACATGCCGATGGAGGCAGCCAGCGAATGGGCCATGACGACCAGCGGAGCGTCTTCCGGTCCGTCGAAGCGATAGTGGATGCTGGCGCCGTTGACGCGTCGATGGGGCATTGGCGGCCTCGGGGATGACCGTGGGCGGGGGGCGGAGTATGGTCGCCGCCCGCCCCATGATCCGACCGTCGCCGCCGGCGACGCAAGGCAGCAATTCGCAAAGGACGACGCAACGCATGAGCGCGCTGGAGATTCCACCCGGCTTCGAGGAAGTTCCCCCCGGGGCCGACCGCTATTCGGCCGGCATCGGCCCGTTCTACCGCCGTGCCGAGGGTGACGGCTGGGTGTTCGGCTTCCGCGTCGAGGAACGCCACCTCAACTCGAATCGCGTGGTCCATGGCGGCTGCCTCATGTCCTATGTGGACGAGATGCTGGGGATCAGCGTCCACCACGCGATCGGCCAGCGCCGCTGCGCCACCATCACGTTGAACAACGAGTTCGTCTCGGCCGGGAAGCTCGGCGACTGGATCGAGGGCTACCCCGAGATAGTCCGCGTCACCCGCTCCGTCGTCTTCATCCGCGGCACGCTCAAGGTCGGCGACCGGACCGTGCTCGCGTCTTCGGGCATCTGGAAGGTGCTCGGCGAGGCGTAGACGTCACAGGCGATCGTCGACGAACCGCGAGCGGTCGGCCAGGACCCGGCGGGCGATCTCCGCGCCGTGCGCTGCCGCATCGGCGATCGTCGCGCCGCCCGCGAGGCCGTCGAGCAGGCCGGCGGCCAGGAAGTCGCCCGCCCCCGTGGTATCCGTCGCGTCCGCCAGCGGCTCAACGGGGATGCGCCGCGGCGGGCCAGCCGAGAGGACCGTGATCGGCCCGGCGCCCGCCGTGACGACGACCGCTTCCACCGCGTCGCCGGCCGACGCCCGCGCATGCGCCATGATCGCCGTGTCGTCGTCGCCCATGTCGGAGCGCGAGGCGATCAGGATGCGGGCAGGGCGCCGCTCGCCTGGGCGCAGCGGGAGCTGCGCCACGATGCGGGCGGCATGGGCGCGCACGACGTCGGGCGCGCCCGGCGCGCTGCGCAGGTTGACATAGGCGAGGTCGACGCCGGCCATCGGCAGGGCGGTGGGCGCCGGCGGCTGGTCGGCCGGCGAGACGATCGTCCGGTCGCCCGCGGGATCGAGCAGGATCTCCAGCGGCACCGTCTCTCCGGAGACCATGGTGACGTGATCGACGTCGAAGCCGCGAGCGGCGAGCGCGGCGTGGCGGGCATGGCCCGCGGCATCGTCGGCCAGCGTCGCGACCAGGCGGACGCGATGGCCCAGCGCCAGCAGCACGCTGCCGGTATTGAAGCCGCCGCCGCCGAGCCGCGTCTCGACCGCTGTCCTGACGTTGCGGCCGCCGACGCGAAGGGGGGCGGCCAGACGCCAGACGCGGTCGAGGTGCGCGTTGGCCGCGACCGCGATCACGGCCATCCGTGATGCTCGGTCAGCGCCCCTCGAACTCGGGCTTGCGCTTCTCGATGAAGGCCTCGACCGCCTCGCGGTGGTCATGGCCGGCGGTGACGACGGCGTAGTGCGAGGAGATCATGTCGAGGCTGGTGCGCAGGTCGACACGCAGGCCCTGATAGACGGCGCGCTTGATGAGGCGGGCGGCCAGCGTGGCGCTGCCGGCGATCTTCCGCGCGACGCCGTAGACGTGCGGCAGCAGCTCGTCGGCCGGCACCACCTTGTTGACGAGCCCGATGCGCTCGGCCTCCGCACCCTCGACGAAGTCGGCGGTCCAGAACAGCTCCAGCGCCTTCGCCACGCCCACCACCCGCGGCAGGTACCAGGTACCGCCCGCACCCGGCACCAGGCCGACGCGGACATAGGTCTCGGCGAAGCGGGCACCCTCGGCGGCGTAGCGCAGGTCGCCCTGGAGGGCGAGGTCCATGCCGGCGCCGGTGGCGGCACCGTTCACCGCCATCAGCACCGGCTTGTCCAAATCCTCCAGCGAGAGCGGGATGCGCTGGATGCGCGTCCACAGCTCGTTCTTGCGCTGCAGCGGCGTCTGGGCGAGGCGGTCCTTCATCTCGACGATGTCGCCGCCGGCGCAGAACGCCTTGCCAGCACCGGTGACGACCAGGACCTTGATCGCGTCGTTGGTGCGCACCTCGGCCAGGCGCTCCACCCAGGCGTCGATCATCTCGAAGGTGAAGGCGTTCATCCGCTCGGGCCGGCTGAGCGTGATCGTCGCGATGCCGTCCTCGACGGCGAACAGGAGCTGGTCGGTCATGAGGCCTCCTCGGCCGTGGGGCGCCGGCGGACCAGCGCGTCGACGACGCTGACGCCGCCATCAGCGGGATGAACGAGCACGGGGTTGAGGTCGATCTCGACGATGCGGTCGCCGAGATCGGCGGCGAGCCAGGACAGGCGGCCGACGAGATCGGCGAGCGCGCTGACATCGGCGGGCGGCGCGCCGCGCCAGCCGGAGAGCAGCGGGCTCCCCCTCAGGCGCGCCACCAGCTCGCCTGCGGCGGAGGCATCGATCGGCGCCGGCGCCATCGCCGTGTCGCGCAGCAGCTCGACCATGGTGCCGCCGAGGCCGACCGTCACTTGCGGCCCG
>JBFWXJ010000368.1:0-6480 GCA_050187535.1 Alphaproteobacteria bacterium
ACATCGACCGGCGATGGCGACGATCACGAAGACGTCGACGTCGACATCGCCGCCGATGTCGTGACCGAGGTGTCGACCACCGTCGATGCGGTGATCGGCGCAGACAGCAGCGACGATCCCGAGCCGCCGCCGCCGTCCCCTGTCGCGACGGTCGTGGAAAGCATCCCTGTCGCCGGCGGCACCGTTCACGACACGCTGGGCGGGCTCTTCTGGTAGACGTCCCACCCGTCCGGCGGGAGAAGGGGCCCCGGCGTCGCGCCGGGGCCCCTTCGGCCGTCAGACGTCGGCGGACGGAGACCAGCGGAAGGACTTCACCTCCTTCACGAACTTTGCCGTGCTGGGGGAAAAGCGCCGGCCGGCGACCGTGACGAGGGCCACGTCGCGGCTGATCTCCGGTTCGGTGACGACACGGGTCTTGAGGCCGATGGCGGATATCGAAAACTCGGGCATCACCGCGATCCCGAATCCAGCCAGGACGAGGCCCTGCACCCAGTCATCGCGATGGCTGCGATGGGTGCATACGAGAGGCGCGTCGCGCGTGCTCCACTGAGCCAGGACGGACTGGCGCGCTTCGCAACTCAGCCTGTCGATGTAGGGCTCGGTGACGATGTCGGCGAAGGAGACGCGATTGGCGTCCTCGTAGCGATGCCCTCGTGGGAACGCCACGACGAAGCGCTCGGAATAGAGGCGGATCGCGTCGTATCGGCCCCCCATCTCCGCCGGCAATCCCATGAGCGCGAGATCGAGGGAGCCGGCCATCAGCTTCTCGGCCAGATCGTCGTAGGTTCCTTCGTGGAGCCACAGCTCGATGCCGGGGTTATCGTGCTGGAACTGTGAGAGGAAGCGGGTGAACCGCAGCGGGCCGATCGAGACCATGATCCCGATGTTGAGCGGCGCACGCTCGAGGAAGAGGAAATCCCGTGCCGCCGTCTTGGCCGCCTCCGTGCGGTTCATGATATCCGCCAGGTGCGGACGGATGAGACGGCCGAAATCCGTGAGATGGGTCAGGTTGCGCTCGCGCCGGAATAGCTGCCCGCCCAGCTTCTCCTCCAGCTTCTGAATGCCCTTGGTGAGCGCCGGCTGCGAGATGTTGCAGCGCTCGGCGGCACGCCGGAAGTTGAGTGTCTCGCACATCGCCAGGAAGTACCTGATCTCGTGCATCTCCATGGCGTCGCCCCGCTACTGGTTCGCATTCGGCATGGCGCCGGGAGGCATCAGCACCTCCAGTACCGCGGTGAGCGCATGCTGAACATTATCGACGCGGATCGTGTTGTCGTAGACCTCGGTCCTGACGCCGCCCAGCACCAGTCGCGGCCGGGCGATCTGGAAGAGATCCATGTCATCGGCGAAGGCGAGCTGCCGGATGTTGCGGAACCCCCGGGCCAGGGCTGTCTCGTATCGCGTTGCCCGCGTAGCGTCGCCGATGCGGCGCGCAGCCCTGGCCGCCGCCGCTATCCCCTCGAGATAGGCCCCGGTCGACGCGGCGTGCGGCGGTCCATATTCCGGGTGGCGTGGATCGTAGAAGCGGCCACGCATATCCGGAGCGGGCGCGTCGTCCCATTGCTGCATGGGGAGCAGCCAGTCGATCATCTCGAAGGCGAATGGCAGGCGATCCGTCATCCCCGTCGCTTCGAAGAGCGCGACATGCGCCCGCGTATGCCAAGGGACGAATGCGGGATTGCGATTTCGCCGATGCCAATCGCGGTAGTGATCGAGGGTCCGGAGCAGGCGCGCGAGCACGACGGGATCACGGCGCCGGGCATAGAGCTCGGCCCAGAAGAGGGCGGCCTCGCCCGGATAGAAATTCTGGTTGTCGTTGCGTTCGCGGGGAAAGTGAAAGGTGCGGAAGCTCCCGTCCGTCTGCCATAGCCGCTCGATGCCGAGAATCAGCGAGTCGAGGACCGCCTCGTGCCGTTCGCCCCTCGGATCTTCGATGATCGCCAGCGCGGCCATCGCGGCGGCGCCGAGCTTGGCCGAGCCGCCGAGCACGATCGCGCCGGAGCCGTCCGACAGGATCTCGTGCAGGCGGGACAGCTGGCCGTCGAGGTTGCGGCGCGCGGCGGCCGCGGCCTGACCGTCGCCGCTCCAGCGGGCGTAGCGACCCAGCGCCACCGATCCCATCATCTGCCGGACCGCGTTGTCGGAGGTGGCCGTGGCGCCGCGGCTCGGCCAGTACTTGTAGGTGAGGCGTCCGTCAGCTCGCGTCGCCCGCACGAGCCAGCCGCCCAGAAGCCGTGCGAGGTCGGGGAGAGAGCCCGCCGATTCGACCGGCGTGCCCGCACGGCGGAACGCGATCGGAGCGGTATCTCCGTGACGCTTCACGACCAGGCATTCCCCTTCGACGCGGAATACCTCGGCCGGCAGCTCGTCTTCGTGCAACGCCTTCAGACCGCGGGCCAGCGCCGTCCCCCACCGCAGGTTGGTGGCGACCATGTGGCTCGGCGCCATGCGGGCGACGTGGCACCCGCGGCGCACCTCCAGACCATATACGCCGGTCCATTGGGCCGGCGGCCGCTCCCGCTCGCCGGCATCGAGCGGGCGCATTCCGGTCGGCAGGTAGAGCTCGAGCAGGTCGGCGTCCTCGCCTTCGGCGCGGTGGGCGGCGAGCCAGGCGCCGGCATCCGGGCCGTCGCTCCAGCCGTGCCACAGCCGACGTCCACCGCGGCGAAGGCCCGCATAGATGGGATGCGGCCAGGCCGCTGTGCGATCACCCGCCGCCAGGCGCGCGGCGATATCCGCGGCCCGCGCCGTCATGAGGCCCTGGTCTCCCGCCCTGGTAGTGAAACCGTGGTCGTGAACGAGAGAGTAAACCGACTTCGGCCGTTCGCCAGTGCACGCATTCGAATCCCCGCACCATGGGGCAACGGGGTAGAATGACGACGGGTCATTCGGGAGGAACCGTCAGCATGAGCGATACCCTGAAGGCATTCTGCGATGAGGCGCGCGCGGCGTTGCGGGCCGATTCCGGGCCGGCCGGGCGGGAGCGTGTCCGCGAGCTGGCCGAGCGGCTGGTGAAGGACGCGGATTTCGTAGCCGCCCATGTCGGTCCTGGAGCGCCGATCGGCAAGCGAACGCTCTATGAGGACGCCGATCTCGGCTTCGTCGTGCTGGGCTACAATCAGGACAAGCCGCATCGCTCCCCGCCGCACGATCACGGCTGGTCCTGGGCGATCTATGCCCAGGTGGCATCCCACACCGACATGACCGAATACGATCGGGTCGACGGCGGATCGGGTGCCGGCACGGCCGAGCTCAAGGTGGCACGCAAGTATCGTCTCGGCCCGGGGCAGGCGGGGCTCTACGACGGGGCGGCGATCCATGCGATCGACTACCCGGCCGGTGCCCGTTACGTGCGCATCACCGGCACCGACCTCGATAAGGCGCCACGGCTGCGCTACGACGACGCCGGGACCCGCGCGATGGTGATCGAGAGCGCGTCGGCGAGCTGATCCCCGGCGGCCGAGGCGGCGGCGATGCGGTTCGACCGCGCGACGCTGGCGGGCAAGGTCCAGACAGTGTGCGGTCCGGTCGCCCCCGAGGCGATCGGCCGTACGCTGATGCACGAGCACGTCCTGTGCGACATCACGCCGCCGCGCATCGCGGCCCGCAACGATCCCGGACCCGAGATCACCCTGGAGAACGTCTGGGCGATCAACTACGGCCAGATCGTCTCCGCCCGGAAATGGCGCCTCGATCTCCTCGATGTGGCGGTATTCGAGGTCGATCTGATGCGACGCGCCGGCGGTCGAACCATCGTCGAGCTCAGCTGCGGGGGGCTCAAGCCCGACCCGCAGGGGCTGCGTCAGATCGCCGAGGCGACCGACGTCCACATCGTGATGGGCTGCGGCCACTACGTCGACGAATACCAGGACCCCCGCAATCGCGAGCGCACGGTCGACGACTTCGCCCAGGAGATGATCGACCAGGTTCAGTGCGGCGCATGGGGCACGGATATCCGCGCCGGGATGATCGGCGAGATCGGCTGCCAGGCGCCATGGACCGCGCTCGAGAAGCGGGTGATGCGCGGCGCCTTGCTCGCCCAGGCGGAGACGGGCGTGACAATCAACGTCCATCCCGGGCGGCACCACGACCAGCCCCAGGAGGTGGCCGACTTCGTGCGCGCGAACGGCGGCGATCCCGCGCGGGTGGTGATCAGCCATATCGACCGGACCATCTTCGATCGGGACCGGATGCTGCGGTTGGCCGATACCGGCTGCACGCTGGAATTCGACCTGTTCGGGATGGAGCAGTCCTACTATGCCGCCTCGGATATCGACATGCCGAACGACGCGGTCCGGCTCGGTCATATCCGCTCCCTGATTGAACGGGGACATCTCGACAGGGTCGTCATCTCCCACGACATTTGCCACCGCACGCGTCTTACGCGGTTCGGCGGTCACGGCTATGGCCACATTTTCGCCAACGTCGTCCCGATGATGGGACGCAGGGGCTTCGCCGTCGCTGAAATCGACGCCATTCTGGTGGAAAATCCGCGGCGTCTCCTGACCATCAACTGACCGGCCCTCCGGTCGGTCTCGCGCGGCGCGTGCTTTACGCGTCCCTGATCTGGGCCTAGAGTTTGGCGCGGAAGGAAAGAAATTGTTGCGCCGGCGCGACTTGACCGTGGTTTCGCACCTGCGCGCCGGTCGGCGAGGGCTCAACTGATGCGCGTTCTGATCGTCGACGACTCCATCGAGATTCGGGAGATCATCGCGGCCTATCTCGCCGCCGCCGGCTATGCCGATCCCATACGTGCGGCGAACGCGGAAGAGGCGCTCGCCCTGCTCGGCGTCGGGTGGTCCGGCTCGGAAGGTGCCGAGATGCCGCTCGATCCGGTCGACGTCGTGCTCATGGACATCATCATGCCGGGCATGGACGGGATCGAAGCCTGCGCGCGGATCAAGCGCCATCCGCCACTGGCGGAGACGCCGGTCCTCATGGTGTCGAGCCGCGACGACACGACGTCGCTGCAGCAGGCCTTCCTCGCCGGCGCCTCCGACTACATCCGCAAGCCGATCGAGCGGGTCGAACTGCTGGCGCGCATTCGTTCGGCGTTGCGCTTGCGCGCGGAGCTCGAGCGGCGTCGCGCCCAGGAGGATGCATTGCGGGCCGAGACCGAGCGGCTTCGCCGTTCGGTCTCGCAAGCGGCTATCGATCCCGCTTCGGGCCTCTTGTCCCTTTCCGTCGCCGGCGGCTTCCTCGAATCCCTCCTCAATGCGGGGCGCGAGGCTGCAGTCCTGGTTGCGGACATCGACGACAGGGTGACCAGCAGTGGCGTGATGCGCGCAGAGGACGTCGAGATGGTCTCTCGCGCGCTGTACGATGTCGTGGCGCGCGAGCCGGGGCAACTCGGCGATGTCCTCGCCGCAGGGGCCGCCGTCGGGCGTGTCGCGCTCGTCCTGGCCGACCGGACGGTCGTCGAAGCGGCGGCTTTCGCGGAGCGCCTTCGCATCGGGATCGAGCGGGCCAGAATCCCGCAGCCCAACGCTCGCTCCGGGCTGCTGACGGTGAGCATCGGTCTCGCCGATTGCGCAGCCGGGACCGTCGGCGCGAACGACGTTTTCGAGCGGGCGACGCGTGCGCTCCTGAGTGCGTCGGCACGTGGCGGCAATCGGGTCGAGACGGCGGTCGACGGACGCACTGCCACCGCTCTCGGCACCACGCCGATACGCAGCCACGCATAGGCGGGATTGCCGCCGCGGCGAGGCAGATCGTCCCGCGGGGCGGGAACAGGCTCCTTGCGCCATCTCGCGATTTCGCGGACTCTCGTTCCACGATGGCGTTGGCATAGACACGCATGCTCCGGGGGCATCGGACGCTCGCGGTCCGCGCGACGATTCTCGCGATCGGCGTGCTGCTGCTGTGTCTGATGTGGGTCTACGTCCTCTATCAGAGCCGTACCGAGCGGACCCAGGCGCTGGCGAACGCCACGCGAGACACCAGCAACCTCGTGATCGCCTACGAAGAACAGACGCAGCGGACGCTGGCGGCGATCGAGCAGTCTCTCAACTTCCTGAAGGCCGACTACGAGCGTGATCCCGAGGCGTTCGAGATCCATCGTGCCTTCGACCGCGCGACCGGGCTGAAGGACATCGCCATCCAGCTCTCCCTGATCGGGCCGGACGGGGTGATGCTGGCGTCGAGTCTGGAATCAACCCCCACTTCCGTCGACCTCTCCGACCGCGAGCACTATCGGGTTCATGTCGCCAGTGACTCCGGCACCATCTTCATCAGCCGCCCGCTAAGGGGCCGCATCTCGGGGCGGACATCGATCAACATCTCGCGCCGGTTGAACGGACCCGGTGGCTGGTTCGCGGGCGTCCTCGTGCTCTCGTTCGATCCCGCCACGCTCGTCCGGCTGTATGAGAACGTCGACCTCGGGGATCACGGCGAGATGCTGCTGATCGGGCTCGACGGCGTGACGCGCGCGGTCGCGTCCCGCGCCAAGAATGGAATTGGCGACGACGTATCGGGCTCCGC
>JBFWXJ010000369.1:0-6471 GCA_050187535.1 Alphaproteobacteria bacterium
CCCTCGACGTCACCATCCAGGCGCAGGTGCTGGCGCTGCTGGCCGACGTGCGCGCGAGCTACGGCATGGCGATGGTGTTCATCACCCACAATCTCGGCGTCGTCGCCTCGATCGCCGACCGGGTGATGGTGATGTACGCGGGCGAGGCGGTCGAATCGGCCGGCATCGAGGAGATCTTCGAGCGCCCGACCCATCCCTATACCGAGGCGCTGCTGCGCTCGATCCCGCGCGTCGACCGCGACACGGCCGAGCTGCAGGCGATCGGCGGGCAGGTGCCGCCCATCACCGGCATGCCGCAGGGCTGCCGCTTCGCCGACCGTTGCCCGCTGGTCGAGCCGCGCTGCCGCGCCGCGACGCCGCCCCTGGTGCCGCTCGCGGGCGCGCCCGGCCACCACGTCCGTTGCTGGGTGCGCGCGGGAGGCACGGCATGAGCGCGCCGCTGCTGGAGGTCGAGGACCTGCGCAAGACCTTCGTCGTCCGCCGCGGCTTCCCGCGGACGGAGACGGTCCGGGTCCAGGCGCTCTCGGGCATCTCCTTCCGGGTCGGCGAGGGCGAGGCCTTCGGCCTCGTCGGCGAGAGCGGCTGCGGCAAGTCGACGGCCGGCCGGGCGCTGCTGCGCCTCATCGACCCCGACGGCGGGCGGGTCCTCTTCCGCGGCGAGGACTTCCTGTCCGCGCCGCCGCGCCGCCTGCGCGAGCTTCGGCGCAAGCTGCAGATCGTCTTCCAGGACCCATTCGCCTCGCTCAACCCCAGGCGCAGCGTCGGCAAGACCCTGGCCGAGCCGATGTTCGTCCATGGCATCGGCGACAAGGCGGAGATCGCCCGCCGCGTCGCCGCCGTGCTGGACGAGGTCGGGCTGCCCAGGGACGCGGCCGAGAAGTACCCGCACGAGTTCTCCGGCGGGCAACGCCAGCGCATCGGCATCGCCCGCGCCCTGGTGCTGGAGCCCGACCTGATCGTCGCCGACGAGCCGGTGTCGGCGCTCGACGTCTCGATCCAGGCCCAGATCCTCCTGCTGCTCGACCGCCTCAAGGAGCGCCGGGGGCTGGGGTTCGTCTTCATCTCCCACGACCTGGGCGTGGTCCGGCACTTCTGCCGCCGGGTCGCCGTCATGTATCTGGGGCGCATCGTCGAGGACGGCCCGGCCGAGCGCATCTTCGACGAGCCGCTGCACCCCTATACCCGTGCGCTGCGCGATGCCTCGCCGGTGCCCGACCCCCGCGCCAAGGTGACGATGGCCCGCCTGGAGGGCGAGGTCGCCTCGGCCATCAACCCGCCCCAGGGCTGCCACTTCCACCCGCGCTGCCCGCACGCCATGGACCGCTGCCGCGTCGAGTACCCGGCGCTGACCGAGCCCGTCGCCGGCCGCCGCGTCGCCTGCCACCTCTATCCGGCCGACGCCGCCGGAAGCGCGGCCGCGTAGACCCTCAGCCTTGAAAGTCGATCGGGGCACGCCGGCGACGGAAGCGCTCCCTCTCCGTCCTTCAGGGGGGAGAGGGCCGGGGTGAGGTGGGCGCCGCGTCCGCGGCGCGTGCGAGCCTCGATCGGCGATGCCGGACATGGCGGCGGCGCCCACCTCACCCTCCCCACCGCTCACGCGGCGGGTCCCCTCCCTCTCCCCCGATGGGCGGAGAGGGCCCAAGTACATGTATCGTAGTGCGCGCCCGCGCCCTGGGTGTCTCGGGATGAGGGCGTTACCGCGCCGCACGATGGCCGCGGCCGGCGTTGCCGAGGCACCGGAGTTGATGGCGAGACGAGATGGCCCTCATCCCGAGCGCCGCCGAGGGACGCAGCGACGGTCGTCCAGCGCTCCGTGCGTCTGCCTCCCGCAAGGTCGACTCACACCTCCGGGGCGGGCAGCCGGCGCCGGCGGGCGGCGGCCAGCAGGGTGTTGCGCAGCAGGCAGGCGATGGTCATCGGGCCGACGCCGCCCGGGACCGGGGTGACGGCGGCGGCGACCGCGGCAGCCTCGGCATAGGCGACGTCGCCGACGAGGCGGGTCTTGCCGTCGCCGGCGGCGATGCGGTTGACGCCGACGTCGATCACCGTGGCGCCGGGGGCGATCCAGTCGCCGCGCACCATCTCGGGCCGGCCGACGGCGGCGATGAGGATGTCCGCGCCGCGGCAGAGCGCGGGCAGGTCGCGGCTCTTCGAATGAGCGACGGTGACCGTGCAGTCGGCCGCCAGCAACAGGGCTGCCATCGGCTTGCCGACGATCTGCGAGCGGCCGAGGACGACGGCGCGCCTGCCGGCGAGGTCGCCCAGCGTCCGCCGCAGCAGGATCATGCAGCCCTGCGGCGTGCACGGCACGAGGCCGTCGCCGGTCGTCCACAGGCGCCCGGTGTTGACGAGATGGAAGCCGTCCACGTCCTTGGCCGGGTCGATCGCATCGGTCACCGCCGCCGCGGCGATCTGCGGCGGCAGCGGCAGCTGCACGAGGATGCCGTCGACCTCGGCGTCGGCGTTGAGCCGGGCGACCAGCGCCAGCACATCGGCCTGGGTGGCCGTGGCCGGCAGCCGATGCTCGATCGAGACGAGCCCCGCCTCGCGCGTCGCCGTCCCCTTGGCGCGGACATAGACCTGGCTCGCCGGGTCCTCGCCCACGAGCACCACGGCCAGCGCCGGGCGGACCCCGCTCCCGGCGGTCCAGTGGGCGGCGACGGCGGCGATGCGTGCGCGCAACTCGGCCGCCACGGCCTTGCCGTCGATCCGTTCAGCCTCAGCCATCGAGGTCTCCCGATATCTGCTTCATGATGTCGTCCGGATCGCCCGTGACGAGGAGGAGCTTGCGCCGGGCCGTGGCGCCCTGGATCACGGCGACGCTGGATCGCGGCACGCGCCACCGCTTGGCCAGCAGCGCCACCAGTGCGGCGTTCGCCTTGCCGTCCTCCGGCGCGGCCGTCACCTGCGCGCGCAGCACCGGCGTGCCGTCGGCCTCGCACGCGACGCCGAGCAGGCGGTCCGCGGAGGCGCGCGGCGTGAGGCGGACGGCGAGCCGCACGCCGTCGCCCGCGACCGTTACCGGAAGGGGGCTCTTCAGCGCGGGAAATACTCGATGACGAGGTTGCGCAGGAAGAACAGCAGCAGAATCAGGATGACCGGCGAGACGTCGATGCCACCCAGGTTGGGCAGCAGCCGGCGGATCGGCCGCAGGGCCGGCTCGGTCAGGCGATAGAGCACCTCGCCGATGGTCGCGACCGCGCGGTTGTAGGTGTTCACCACCTTGAACGCGATCAGCCAGCTCATGATCGCCGACGCGATCAGGACCCAGGTGTAGAGGTCGATGATCGTGACGATGAGGGAGAGGAGGGAGTTCATGCGCGGGCGGCGTCCTGACGGAGGGGCGACACTAGCGTCCGCCGATAGGGGCGGCAAGCCGGGGACGCGCGGGCCGCCGCGTCAGCCGCCGCCGGGCCTGACGCCCCAGACCTGGAACACCCGCGGCAGGCCGATCATCGTGTCCGTCCGGCGGGTGAAGGCGTCGAGCGCGTCGATGTGGCCGCGCATCTCCGCCGGCGTCGCGAGGCCGGCGGCGATCACCGCCGGTGCGATGCGCGCCAGCGTCACCAGCGACAGCGACTTGCCCTTGCCGCGCTCGTGGACGTGCTGGATGAGCCGCGGGTAGACGCGCGGGATGCCGGCCGCGCGCAGCATCTGCGGCAGCCGGCGGCCGATGTCCGGGTCGGCCCCGCTGCGTCGGGCCACCTGGTCGTAGAGGCGCATATAGGCCGAGAAGGCGATGTCGCGCGGGTGGCAGAACTGGCCGGCGAAGTCGATGTCCTCGATAGCCAGGATCCCGCCCGGGCGGGTCGCCGCCACCATCGCCGACAGGGCGGCCTCCGGCCGCGGCAGGTGGGTCAGCAGGAACCGGGCATAGACGAAGTCGAACTGGCGGTCGACGGGTGGGGCATGGGCGTCGCCCTGCCGCAGCTCGACATTGGCGAGGCCGCGCGCGGCGGCGTCGGCGCGCGTCAGATCGAGGATCGTGCCGTCGAAGTCGATGCCCAGCACCGATCCCCCCGGCCCGACCCGCTCGGCCATGTCGAAGGTGACGTTGCCACCGCCGCAGCCGAGATCGAGGCAGGCCATGCCCGGCGCCAGCCCGGCACGGTCGAGCAGCCGGCGAGTCGTCGGCCGGAACACGTCGGACAGCAGGCCGAGCCGCTCCTTGCCGGACCGGCCGCCCTCGATGACATAGTCCCGCTGCGGCATTCGCTTCCCTCCCTCGGGCTCGTCGGCACATTGCCTTGACAGGGCACGGCACGATTCACATTATCCCGGCCGCTTCGGCGACCGGGCGTTTCGGCACGGGCGGCGGGCGGCGTGGGGCGGTAGCTCAGCTGGGAGAGCGTCGCGTTCGCAATGCGAAGGTCGGGAGTTCGATCCTCCTCCGCTCCACCAACTTCCCATCGGTCGATACAAGCACGGCGCGGGAAACCGCGCCGTGCTCGTTTTCAGGGAAGGGATGCCGGCGCGTCAGGCGGCGGCGTCGTCGGTCTTGCGATAGGCGACCTGGCAGTGCGCGGAGCAGTACGGCCGGCCGGAAGCCGCGGGCGCGCCGCAGAAGTGGAAGCCGGCCTCGTTCGGATGGCCGATCGGCCAGTGGCAGTGCCGGTCGGTCAGCGTCAGGGCCGAGCTGTAGTCGATCGGGCCGCCGCGCAACGCCTTGGGCGGCGGCGGGGCCGCGGCGGCCGGGCGGACGATCGGAGCGGCCGGGATGATCGGCGCGCGCACGGCCTCGGGTGCCGGCGCCGCGGGGCGGATCGGCGCCTGGCGCAGCGGGCTGCGGGCGCGCAACCGGCGCTCGCCCATCTGGCGCTGGATCGGCGACGGACGGCTCGGCAGGTGCAGGCGATGCGCCTTGCCGATCACGGCGTTGCGGGTGATGCCGCCGAGGCGCTCCGCGATCTGGCTGGCGGAGAAGCCCTCCGACCACAGGCGTTTCAGCTCGGAGATGCGTTCGTCGGTCCAGTCCATGGGACCCCCGTATCTAGTAGGCCGTGGCGACTTAGCCACAAGAACTTTGCCGCCATCGGGCGGTCTCGTCAAACGATTAGTAGGCCTGGACCCTTGCCATACTAGATCGAGTGTCGGCGCAAGGGGTTGCGTCACTTGCCTTCGACTCTCGGGAACTTCATCATCCAACCGTGGCAAAGTCGTGGCGAACGGAGGGAAAACACATGTCGTTCAACGCGGTCGGTGGTGACTCTAAGCCGGTGAACGAACGTCCGGACGGAAAGTCCATCCGGCATGCCTTCTCGCTCGATCCCACGGCGACGTATCTCAACCACGGCTCATATGGGGCGGTTCCGGCGGTCGTGGCAGGTGCGGCCGACGCATGGCGCGCGCGCGTCGAGCGCCAGCCGGTGCTGTTCTTCCAGGAGACGCTGCCGCAGGCCATGCGCGCCGCCGCCGGCCGCCTGGCGTCGTTCCTCGGCGCCGCGCCCGACGACCTCGTCTTCGTCGAGAACGCGACCGCCGGCGCCAATGCCGTGCTGCAGTCGCTGCGGCTGCAGGCGGGCGACACCATCGTCGTGACCGACCATGGCTACGGGGCGGTCAGGAATGCCGCCCTGCACGTCGCCGGGCGGGCGGGGGCGTCGCTGGTCGAGGCGCGGCTGCCCTTTCCCGGCACGACGCCCGACGGCGTCGTGGCCGCGGTCGCCGATGTCATCGACGGTCGCACCCGCCTCGTCATCGTCGATCACGTCACCTCGCCCACGGCACTGGTGCTGCCGGTCGCGGAGATCGCGGCGATCTGCCGGCACCGCGGCGTGCCGCTGCTGGTCGACGGCGCCCACGCGCCGGGCATGCTCGATCTCGACGTGCCGGCGGTGGGGGCGGACTGGTATGTGGGCAACGCCCACAAATGGCTGTTCGCGCCCCGCGGCTGCGGCTTCCTGTGGGCGTCGCCCGCCGCCCGGGCCGACCTGCACCCGACCGTGATCTCCCATGGCTGGGGCAAGGGCTTCCACGCGGAGTTCGACTACACCGGCACGCGCGACTCGTCGCCCTTCCTGGCGATCGACGCGGCGCTCGACTTCTACGAGAGCCTCGACCCGCCCTGGCTGCGCCGGCGCAACGTCGCGTTGGCGGCTGAGGCCGCCCGGATCGTCGCGGCATCGTGGAAGACCGAGGTGCTGACGCCGGCCGGGATGGCCGGCAGCATGACCATCGTCGCCCTGCCGGTGGCGGTCGAGCCGACGCGCGAGGCGTGCCGTGCGGCGCGGGCGGCGATCTGGTCGCGCCGCCGCATCGAGGTGCCGGTCATGAACATGGGCGGACGCTGTCACGTCCGCCTGTCGGCGCAGATCTACAACGAGGCCGACGACTACCGCCGGCTCGCCGCCGTGTACGCCCGGTAGGTCCGTCCCGCCCGCCGTTTCGGGCGGGCGGCCGGCATCACCAATAGCGGATGGGGCCGGTGTCGACGTGCAGGAAGTTGCCGCTGCCGTTGGTGCCGACGCCGCC
>JBFWXJ010000370.1:0-6448 GCA_050187535.1 Alphaproteobacteria bacterium
TCGCGGCGTATCTCCTCGAACGCCAACCCCGACAGGAGACGACCGATGGATGGAACGAGCAATCCGGCGACCGCCGCCAACTGGGCCTTCCAGGGCAACTTCGCCCCAGTCGGCAGCGAGGACGACTTCGTGCTGCCCGTCACGGGCGACATCCCGCGAGAGCTGAACGGCACGCTGTTCCGCATCGGCCCCAATCCCCGCTTCGCGCCGCGCGATGCCGGGCACCACTGGTTCCTCGGCGACGGCATGGTGCATGCGCTCGGCATCGAGGACGGCCAGGTGCACTACCGCAACCGCTGGGTGCGGACACCGCGCTGGAACCTGGAGGATGCGGCCGGCCGGGCGCTGTTCGGCAGCTGGGGTAACCCCATGACCACCGATCCCGCGGCGCGCGGCACCGATGGTGGCGTCGCCAACACCAACATCGTCTGGCACGCCGGCCGGCTGCTGGCGCTGGAGGAGGCGCATCGGCCCTTCGCGCTCGACCCGGCGACCGTCGCCTCGGACGGCTACCTGACACTCGGCGACGGCACCGTGAAGCGGTTCACGGCCCACCCGAAGATCGACCCGGTGACCGGCGAGATGCTGTTCTTCGCCTATTCCACCGGTGAGGAGATGTTCTCGGCCGAGATGAGCTACGGCGTCGTCGGCCCGGACGGCGCGCTGGTCCGGCACGACCGCTTCGCCGCCCCCTATTGCAGCATGGTCCACGACCTGATCGCGACCGAGCGGCACGTCCTGTTCCCAGTGCTGCCGCTGACCGGCAGCCGCGAGCGCGCGATGCGCGGCCTGCCCGCCTGGGCGTGGGAGCCCGGCAAGGGCGCCTATCTGGGCGTCATGGCGCGCGATGCCGGCGTCGAGACCATCCGGTGGATCGAGATGGACCCCTGCTACGTCTTCCACGCGATGAACGCGTGGGACGCGGGCCTCACGATCGTCGCGGACGTCGTCGAGTATCCGGTGGCGCCGTTGTTCCCGAACGCCGACGGGTCGCCCGGTATCGGCGCCGAGGGCCGTCTCGTCCGCTGGACCATCGATCTCGCGACCGGGCGCGTCGACCGGCAGCCGATCGACGACGCGGCGGCCGAGTTCCCGCGCATCGACGATCGCCGGGCCGGCCTGCCCCATCGCCACGGCTTCCTCATCGCTGACACCGGCACCGCGCCGGAAGGCCGGCAGGGCACCATCGCCCACCATGATGCCGTGACCCTGCGACGCACCGACCACGTCCTGCCGCCCGGCGATTCGGCGTCGGAGATGGTGTTCGTGCCGCGCTCGCCGACGGCGGCCGAGGGCGACGGCTGGCTGGTCGGCGTCGTCCATCGCGGCGCCGCCGACCGCGCCGACCTCGTGGTCCTCGACGCCACCGACGTCGCCCGCGGCCCCGTCGCCTCCGCGCGCATGCCCCGCCGCATCCCCTTCGGCATCCACGGCAACTGGGTCCCGCGCGTCGGGTAGGAGGCATCGGCCAGAGGCGGTGTAGGATGGGAAAGCCCACCCCACCGGAGCCGCCTCTTGCATCTGAGCTGCGTCGACTGCGCGACCGTCCACCCGCCCGGGATGCTCTATTCCTGCGCGCGTTGCGGCGGGATCCTGGAGGTCGTCGACCCGGTGCCGGTGCGGCCCGACTGCGTGGTGACGCTGGGCGAAGGGGCGACGCCCCTGCATCGCGCCGACCGGCTGGCGTCCGCGATCGGCTTCGCGGGCCGCGTGCTGGTGAAGGACGAGACGGTGAACCCGACCGGCTCATTCAAGGACCGGGCGGTCGCGGCCGCGGTGTCGCGGGCCCGCGACATGGGCATGGCCGGGATCGTCTGCGCGTCGAGCGGGAATGCAGGGGCGTCCGCCGCCGCCTATGCGGCACGGGCCGGGCTGCCGGCCGTCGTCGTCGTGCCGACGCACACGCCGGCCGAGAAGATGACGCAGATCGCCGCCTACGGTGCCCTGCTGCTGCAGGTCGACGGCAACTACTCCAACTCCTACCGCGTCGGGCTGGAGATCGCGGAGCGTCACCGCTTCGCCAACGTCACCACCACCTACATCAACCCCTGGGGCGTCGCCGGCCTCGATTCCGCCGGCGCCGAGCTATGTGCCGACGGCACCCTGCCGGACTGGGTGCTGGTGCCGACCGGGGCCGGCCCGCTGGTCAAGGGGGTTGCCCACGGCTGCCGCGCGGCGTCGGGCGGCCGGGTGCCGCGGCTGGCGGCGGTGCAGGCCGAGGGCTGTGCGCCGATCGCGCGCGCCTTCGCGGCGGGCGAGAGGCGGGTCGCCGCCTGGGGCACGGTCACGACCTTCGCGTCCGGCATCTCCGACCCGCTCGTCGGCTACGAGCGCGACGGGACGCACACGCTGGACATCGTGCACGCGTCGGGCGGCGTGGCGATCGCCGTCTCCGACGAGGCCATCCGCAGGGCGATGCGGCTGCTGGCGCGCTGCGAGGGCATTCTCGCCGAGCCGACCGGCGCCGCGTCGGTGGCGGCCCTGGTCGCACTCGCCGCCGATAGCCGGATCCCGCCCGGCGCCAACGTCGTCTGCATGGTGACCGGCCACGGCTTCAAGGACTTGAAGGTGTGGCGCGAGATGCCGGCCATGACGCACCGGCTGGCGCCGGGGGAGGACCCCGGCGCCCGCATCGCGGCACTGGTGGCGGAGACCGCCGATCAGAGCCCCTTGGCGCGCTTGGCCGCCTCGTAGCGCGCCTTGTTCTCGGCGTTGGGCGGGTAGAGGCCGGGCAGCGAGGCCCCCTTCTCCACCTCTTCCATGATCCACGCCTCGAGCCGCTCCTGCTCGACCGCCTCGGCGACGACATCGTCGAGGAAGGCGGCCGGGATCAGCACCGCCCCGTCCTGGTCGACCACCACCACGTCGTCGGGGAAGACCGCGACGCCGCCGCAGCCGATCGGCTGCTGCCAGTCGATGAAGGTCAGGCCGGCGACCGACGGCGGGGCGGCCGCCCCCTGGCACCACACCGGGAGATTGGTGCCGAGCACGCCCGCGATGTCGCGCACGACGCCGTCGGTGACGAGTGCGGCGACGCCGCGCTTCTGCATGCGCGCGCAGAGGATGTCGCCGAAGATGCCGGCATCCGTGATGCCCATGGCGTCGACGACGGTGATGCAGCCCTCGGGCATCGCCTCGATGGCGGCGCGCGTCGACTTCGGGTTCGACCACGAGGCCGGGGTCGCCAGGTCCTCGCGCGCGGGGACGAAGCGCAGCGTGAAGGCGCGGCCGACGAGGCGCGGCTGGCCATCGCGGATGGGGCGGGTCCCGCGCATCCAGACGTTGCGCAGGCCCTTCTTCAGCAGCAGCGTCGTGATGGTCGCGGTGGAGACCTGGGACAGGGTCTCCACGATCTTCGGGTCGAGGGTCATGCGCGGCATCTCCCGGCGGAACGGTGGCGCGACCGGTATAGGGCCGTTCGCGCCGCGGCGGTACCCGTCCGGCGCAGTGCGCGTCGGAAGTGTCGCGGCGGGCCTCGCTTGCGGCTGTCGCGACCGGCCCCGTATAACCGCCCCCGCGATGGCGCGAAGGGACTCATGATCCTCGTCACGGGCGGGGCCGGCTTCATCGGCTCGAACCTGCTGGCGGCGCTGGAGGCACGCGGCGCCGGCGAACTGGCGGTCGTCGATCGCCTGGGCTCCGACGACAAGTGGCGCAACATCGCCCGGCGCGAGCTGGCGGCCGTCGTGCCGCCGGCCGAGCTGGCGGGCTGGCTGTCCGCGAACGGCAGCGCGATCTCCTTCGTCTTCCACCTGGGGGCGATCTCGGCCACCACCGAGCGCGACGCCGACCTCATCGTCGCCAGCAACTTCACGCTGTCGCAGATGCTGTGGGACTGGTGCGCCTCCGCCGGCGTCCGCCTCGTCTACGCTTCGTCGGGCGCGACCTACGGCGACGGATCGGCCGACTTCGACGACGACGCCCGGCCCGAGGCGCTGGCGCGGCTCAGGCCCCTCAACGCCTATGGCTGGAGCAAGCACCTCTTCGACCGCTGGGTCGCCCGCCGTCTGGCGACGGGGCGACCGGCGCCGCCGCAATGGGCCGGGCTCAAGTTCTTCAACGTCTACGGGCCGAACGAGTACCACAAGGGCGAGATGCGGAGCGTCGTCGCCAAGATCACGCCCGGCATCGCGGCGGGCGAGCCGGCGGTGCTGTTCCGCTCGCACCGCCCGGACTATTCCGACGGCGGCCAGCTGCGCGACTTCATCCACGTGGACGACTGCGTCGCCGTCATGCTGTGGCTCTTCGAGAACCCGGGCGTCAGCGGCCTCTTCAACGTCGGCACCGGCCGGGCGCGCAGCTTCGCCGACCTGGCGGCCGCGGTCGCGGTCGCGGCGGGCCGCACGCCCCGCATCACCTTCGTCGACACCCCCGAGGCGATCCGCGCGAAATACCAGTATTTCACCGAGGCGCGCGTCGACCGGCTGCGCGCCGCCGGATATGCGGGGCAGTTCACCCCGCTGGAGCGAGGTGTCGCCAGCTACGTGCGGGACTACCTGCTGACCGACGACCCCTATCGCTGAGGAGGCAACCCGGATGCTCGCCATACCATTCCCGGCGATCGATCCGGTCGCGGTCGCGATCGGGCCGCTGGCCATCCGCTGGTACGCGCTGGCCTACATCGCGGGCATCCTGATCGGCTGGCGCTACGCGATCCTGCTGGCGCGGCGCGGGCCGAATCCCCGGCCGCCGGGCAAGGCCATCGTCGACCGCGACATGGACGATTTCATCGTCTGGGCGACGCTCGGCGTCGTGCTGGGCGGCAGGCTCGGCTACGTCCTCTTCTACAAGCCCGGCTACTACCTCCATAACCCGCTCGAAGCCCTGCAGATCTGGCACGGCGGCATGTCGTTCCACGGCGGCCTGCTGGGCATGATCCTGGCGATGATCCTGTTCGCGCGCGGACGCGGCCTCGCCTTCTGGCGGCTGGCCGACATCGTCGCCGCGACGACGCCGATCGGCCTCTTCTTCGGTCGGCTCGCCAATTTCGTGAACGGGGAGCTCTTCGGCCGGGTCGCCGACGTGCCCTGGGCCATGGTGTTCCCGACCGGCGGGCCGCTGCCGCGCCATCCGAGCCAGCTCTACCAGGCGTTCTTCGAGGGCATCTGCGTCTTCACCGTGCTGGCGATCCTGGAATGGCGCTTCCGGATGCGCGAGCGCCCGCGGGCCATGTCCGGTGCCTTCCTCATCGCCTACGGGCTCGCGCGCATCGTGGGCGAGCTGTTCCGCGAGCCCGACGCGCATCTGGGCTTCCTTTTCCTCGGTACGACCATGGGCCAGCTCCTGTCGCTGCCGATGGTGCTGTTCGGCATCTGGCTGATCGCGAGCGCCCGGCGCGAGGCGTGAGCGCGCCAACCCCGCTGGAGGAGGAGCTCGCCCGGCGTATCCGGTCGTCGGGCCCGCTCACCGTCGCCGAGTTCATGGCGATGGCGCTGCAGGACCCGGAGCACGGCTACTACCGCACCGCCGATCCGCTCGGCCGCGCGGGCGACTTCGTGACCGCGCCCGAGATCAGCCAGATGTTCGGCGAGATGCTGGGCCTGTGGGCGGTCGACGGCTGGCGGGCCGATGGCGCGCCCGCGCCCTTCGCCCTCGTCGAGATGGGGCCCGGTCGCGGCACCATGATGGCCGACATGCTGCGCGCGGCCGCCGTCGACCCGGATTTCGGCGCGGCGATGTCGCTCCATCTCGTGGAGACCAGCCCGGCGCTGCGTGCCCGCCAGGCCGCCCGGCTCGGCGGCAGCCGGCCGCGATGGCACGACGACCTCGAGTCGCTGCCGCCTGTTCCGCTGATCCTGGTCGCCAACGAGCTGCTCGACGCCTTGCCGGTGCATCAGTTCGTCCGCGGCCCCGATGGCTGGCGCGAGCGCGGTGTCGGGCTCGACCCCGAGGGCCGGCTCGCCTTCGTCGACGACCTGCCCGCGCGCCCGCCGCCGGACGAAGCGCCGGTCGGCAGCGTCGTCGAGCGGCGGCCGGCGGCCGCTGCGCTGGTCGCCGCCGTCGCGCACCGCATCCTCAGCGACGGCGGCCGCGCGCTCTTCGTCGACTATGGCTATGCCGGCGGCGCCGGCGACACGCTGCAGGCGTTGCGCGGCCACGCCCGGGTGCCGCCGCTGGACGGGCCCGGCACCGCGGACTTGTCCGCGCATGTGGATTTCGCGGCACTCGCCCGGGCGGCCGAGGCGGCCGGCGCCCGCGCCTGGGGACCGGTCCGGCAGGGCGAATTCCTGACCGCGCTCGGCATCGTCCAGCGGGCCGAGCGGCTGGCGGCGGCACGTCCCGACCGGCGGACCACGATCGCGGCCGCCCTGCACCGCTTGATCGCGGCGGGGGCCATGGGCACCTTGTTCAAGGCGTTCGCGGTGACCCGCCCGGACGCACCGGCGCCCGCCGGCTTCGCCATGCCGGTTCCCGACGAGGAGCAACGCCCGTGATCACCATGGCCCCG
>JBFWXJ010000371.1:0-6436 GCA_050187535.1 Alphaproteobacteria bacterium
CGGCGGCGTCGGCCAGTGCCACCGCGCGGGCGAGGCCTACGTCCGGCGGCACCAGCACGTCGATCGCGACGGCGCCGCGGTGGCGGTAGAGCCGCCTTCCATCGGCGGCCAAGCCAACGGCGCGCGCCTCGCCGCCGATGATCGTGAAGCGCAGCCAGGGTGCCGTCGCCGGTGGCAGCGTGGGATCGCCCGGCCAGCGCACGGGCACCGCCGGCTCGGCCGTCGCCCAGGCGGTGGCGAAGCGGCCGGTCAATGCGATCAGCTCGTCGTGCCAGCTCACGACAACGCCTCCCGCGCGGCCGCGCCGGCATCGACCGCCGTCACGGCGCGGCGCAGCATGGCGGCACCGGGCCGCGCCGCCGTGCCGTACTCGACATGGCCCGCGTAGGGCACGTCGTTGACGATGCGCGGCATCGGCGTGCCCGTATCGGCAATGCGCCAGCCGGCGGCGAGGCGGCCGGTCGCGACCGGCGTACCGTCGACCACGGCCGTCAGCAGCGCTGCCGCGACACGCCCGGCCGCATCGGCCGGCAGCGCCGCGAGGTCGGCGGCGAGGCGGTCGAGCGCCGCGTCGAAGGCGGCGGTCATCGGCCGAGCCTGAGGATGTGGATCACGGGCGCCGCACCCGCCGCCAGCGTCTCGACCGCGACGACCGTGCGCTCCCGGCCGGCGACCGCCAGGCGGTCGCCGGGGCACGGCGGGTCGGCGAGGCCGGCCGCCGCGACGATCGCCTCCGTCGCCGTGACGTAACGATCGTTCGGATCGAGGCGGGAGCGGTCGCGCAGGACGGCACGGATGGCGACGCGGCGTTCGGCGGGAAGCGTCGCCTGCGTCGCCGCATCGAAGGCGCCGATGCGGCGGATGAGCGTCGCCGGCATTCCGAAGCGCGCGACGAGGTCCGCGGCGGTGGCGGCGGCGAGCAGGCTCACGCCCGTTCCCCGTCATGCATGCCGACGCGGAAAGGCGTGCCGCCGCGACCGCCGGTCGAAGCGAGGCGCGGCACCGCGGCGGCGCGATCCTCCAGCAGCGGTGCCAGCGGCAGGGCGACGGCCGGCGGCGCCGCGTCGCCGCCCGCATACTCGACGGCGAGCGGGCCGATCGCGAAGCGGCGCAGGGTTCGCGCCGCCTCGGCGAGTGCCCCCGGCTGCTCCAGCTCCAGACGTGCCGCCTCGGCGACCGCGACCTTGAGCGCGAAGGGGATCGCGTCCGCAGCGACCACCGACGCCCCTTCGCCGTCGCGCACGTCGCGCCGCGGCCAAGCGAGCACGCTCACCGCCCAGGGGACCGCCTTGACGCCCTTCCACCGGCCGGCGAAGAGCCCGTCGACGCCGGCGGTCGCCCGCCGCAGCGCCGCCTCGCGCGCGCCGGTCGTCGCAAGTGCCCACTCCGCAGCGCCCCGCGCGACGTGGTGCGCGTCGGCCTCCGCCAGCGACAGGTAGCTGTCGGCACCGGCGACGCCGGCGCCGGTCTCCACGACGAGGGGCATTGGGGGTCTCCCACCTGGACTGGTCACCCTCTCCGCCCATCGGGGGGAGAGGGAGGGGACCCGTCGCGTCAGCGACGGGGAGGGTGAGGTGGGCTGCGCCGTCTGCGGATACCCCACCTCACCCCGACCCTCTCCGCCCCCACGGGGCGGAGAGGGAGTAGCGTCAGTTGGACGTGTGGATGCGCACCGCCAGCGCGGGGCGACGGATGACCGGCAGCGGGTTGCTCTCGGTCAACAGGTCGATGCCGCGGCCGTCGGGGCGGCCGACCTGGCGGGCGTAGAGCGGCAACCCGATGGTATTGGCCGCCTCGATGAGATTGGCCGGCGCGTAGTAGGTGACGAAGGCGTCCGTCGTGCCGAGCGGCAGAGCGATGCCGTCGTTGGCCGGCACCAGCCGCTCGCTGGCGCCGGTGGCCAGCGTCACGGTGCTGGCATACTCCTCGAAGACCATGCCGGCGAAGGGGAAGCCACGGCGCAGGTCGTCGCGCAGCGGCTGGCCGCCGGTCGTCGCCGCGAAGTAGCGGTAGGCGTCCTTCACCGAGGCGTGGCGGACGAGCTTGTCCCAGAACTCCGGGCTGACGAGGGCGTGGACACCGGTCATCGTCTCGCCGCGCAGGCTCGTCTCCATGTGGCGGACGACCTCGCGCACCTTCTCAGCGACCTCGGTGCCGGTCGTACCCAGCGCGAAGTCGACCTCCTTGCGCGCCATGTCGAACTCCGCATGCCAGTCGTAGAGAACCGAGCCCGCACCGTCGCGGAGCTGGCCGCGCAGCGCGTTGACACGCATGAACTCCAGCGTCTGGGCGTGCTTCATGCGCATCCGGGCGAGCCGGCGCTCCATGAGCTGGGCCAGCGGGTCGGCCGCGTCGCTGGCGCCGAAGGCGCGGATGCCCTGGACGTCGCCCGGCAGGATCACGTCGTCGTGCGGGATGTGCGGCACGACGAAGCTCATCTGCCGCCGCGCGTCGCGGTTGGCGAGCGTCGAGGGGCCGCCGACCGGGACGGACGGCAGGAGGCTGATTGTGCCATCGGCCTCCTCGACGACGATCTGGCGCTGCGTCACGCCCTCGTCGCGGAAGACGCCGAGCTGGCCGATGCGGCCGTAGCGCGCGGGCAGCAGGTTGATCGCCTCGGTCAGTTCGGCCAGCGAGAAGCCGCCGGCGTCGAACGGGTTGGTGACCACGGTCATGGGATGCCTCCGGGCGGGTGGGATCAGGCGCCGATGCGGGTGACGATGCCGCGCTGGGCGAGGGTCGCCTCGCCGGCGGCGACGGCGGCGTAGTCCTCGGGCCAGACGAGGCCCGAGGCACGCACCAGGGCGGGGCCGCGGACGAGCGCCACCCCCGGGGCGTCACCGCTCGCCGGCACGGTCGCCCGGTCGACGAGGATGGCGGTCGGGACCTGCGTGCCGAGCGTGCCCGCGGCATCGAGCTCGACGTACTTGCCCGAGCCGGCGGCGACCGTGATCGTGAAGGCGTCGCCGGCCACGAAGTCGGTGCCGCCGTCGGCCAGTGTGAAGGCGAGGCCGCCGCCCGCGAAGGCGACGCCGACCTTGCCGATACCGACCACGACGCCGGAAGGATCGCGCAGCATGAAGGCGCCGGCATCGGCCGCCGCCGCGGTGATCGTCAGGCGATAGACGCCGGGGACGGCGCCCGCACCCACCGTCACGGCCCCCATGGCACCGTTGCCGGTGTTGCCGCCGACCGCCGCCGCGGTGGCCGGAGTCGCCACGGTGATGCGCCCCAGCACGGTGCCGGAGGCGAGCATGCGCTCGGCGCCCGACGAGGCGAGCACCATGCGTTCGCGGGTGTAGCGCGGATCGGACTCGTGCTTGAGCCAGTCGCCGGCCGATGCCGGCAACGTCTTCTCGGCCATGATCGGGTTCCTTCGGGCTGCGTGATCGGAAGGCGTCAGCCGCCGCGCGCGGCGCGGGCGCGGCGGACGATCGCGGGCTCGGCCTTGGCGACGGCGGTGCGGCCGCGCTCGCCGTAGAGATCGGCCTCGGCGACCGCGGCGGCGGCACGTGCCAGCACGCCGTCGAGCCAGTCGCGGGCTTCGGGCGGCAGCGTCGCCGCATGGTCGGCATAGGCCTCCGCGGCGACGCCGGCCGCCGCGAAGGCGGTGCCCTTGGCGACGAGCGCCGCGCGGGCGTTGGCCGACTCCAGGCGGGCGATCTCCGCGTCACGGGCGGCGACCGCCTTGGCGACGGCATCGGCGACGGGATCGGGCGGCGCGTCGCGGCCCTTCACCAGCAGGATGCGGGCACCGGGGTTCACCGGGTGGCGGCAGAGCGCGATCTCGGTGACATGGAGGTCGACGAGGCGGGCGGGCATGGCGGCATCTCCCCTCAGGCCGTGACGCGGCGGGCGATGCCGCCGATCGAGAGGGCCGCCAGCTCGCCGGACAGCACGCGGTCCCACACCGCGTCGTCCTCGATGCGGATGCCGACGAACCAGCCCTCGCGCGGCAGCTCCGTACCGAGCGCGGCCTGCACGGCGGCGGTGGTCACCAGGCTCTCGACGACGGTGCCGACGGCGGGGACCGGGTCCCCGCCGTCGGCATGTCCGGCCGCCCCGCGGCGCGATTGGGCCATGAATGCGTGGGCGGCGCGGACGAGCTCTTCGATCGGCACGATGTCCCCCTCCCCGTCGACGACGGGCTCCCCCGCCTCCGCGGCGACGCTGGCCCAGCCCCAGACGGTGCGGAGCGCCGGGTCGGCCTTGGCGATGGGCAGCGAGAGGGCGAAGGGCACGGGCTCAGCGGTCATCGGCGACCTCCGGGTGGCGGGCGGGTGCGGGCAGGCCGGCCGCCGCGCGCAGGAACCCGGCGAGAGCCTCGTCCGGGAAGAGCGGCAGGCCGGCGGCGACGAGGCGCTCGACCACGGTCGCCAGCGTCGTCGCGTCGAGACGGCCGACCCGGCCCGGCACGAAGCGCGGCATGGTGGCCGGCGGCAGCGCGTTGACGCGCCACAGGCGCGGGACGAGATGGCGGTTGAGGACCGCGGCGATGGCGGCGAGCCAGGCGGCGAGTGCGGTCTCGAACCGCTCGCCCTTGTCGCGGGCCAGCGCGTAGGACCCGCCGCCGTCGCGGCCGAGCAGGATGAAGTCGGCGAGCGCCGTCATGGCGATCTCGCGGCTGCGGTCGGCGATCGCCTGGCGGATCGGCACCGCCTGTGTCGTGGGGGCGGCCAGCAGCGCGAACTCGAAATAGGGATCGCCGCGCTCGTCGCGGTCGGACGGTAGGACGAGGCCGGCGCGCTCGTCCACCTGGGTGTCGCGGACGATGCGCTTGAAGTCCTCGAAGAGGGCGCGCTCCTCCGCACTGGCCGAGGCGGCCATGAAGCGGGCGGGGATGCGGGCGACCGGCAGGCCGGCGAGCGAGCGCCAGAAGCCGATCGCCTCGGCCTCCTCCAGCCGCTTCTTGAAGAACCAGGGACGGTAGGCGTTGCGCAGGATCGAGCGGCCTTCGGGATTGCCCTTGGCGGTCGCGGTGCGGAACAGCAGCGACTTCTCGATCGGCAGGAAGACCGGCTGCGGCTGGTCGGGCCCCGCCGCCTGCCACATGCCGGCGATGCCGCCCGCGGCATCCAGCTCCCAGCGGAGCAGCGTGTCCTGGGCGCGCGCGGCCAGCTTGCGCAGGCCGATGCCGCCGTCCGGTCGCCGCTTCCAGACGATCTCGAACCACGCCCAGCCGTGGACCAGCATCCCCAGCACCTCGGCCAGGAAGTCCTCGAAGGAATGGCTCATGTCGTCGCGGACGGCGGCGAGGAAGGCGGCGCCGTCGCGGGCCGCCCGGTCGTCGCCGGCGGGCGCCACCGACCACGGCACGCCGCGCAGCGTCATCTCGACCGCGAAGAGGACGGCGCCGACGACAGGATCGTTGGCCGCCATCTCGCGGTAGACGGCGACGGCGCGACGACCCTGCAGCTCCGGCAGGAACTCCTCGCGCACCAGCCCCGACCAGGCGCGCAGGCCCGCCCGGCCGAGCTCGCGCAGGTCGGCCGCCTCTTTCTCAGCGGCCGGCATCGCGGCCTCCCAGCACGAAGGGGGCGACGACGGGCGGGCCGGCCGTTTCCGACAGTGCCGTCAGCGCCCATACGAGCGCATCGACGCGGTCGGGCGAGGCGCCGCCACCGTCCGGAACGTAGGCGCACATCTGATCCTCCAGCGCATCGAAGCGGCCGGCGTGGCGCACCCGGCCCTGCTCGTAGAGGGCGGCCACCGGCTCGGCGCGGGCACGCTTGCCGCGGCTGGCGGTGACCCGGCGATAGGCGATGTCGGCGGTCGATCGCGCACCCGATGCCGCCATCGCCTCGGCGGCGCGGCGCACCACGGCCTCGACCAGGTCGCCGCCGTTGTTGGCCTCGCCCAGCAGCCGGTCGGCCCGCCACGTGTCGTAGAGGGCGACCGCGCGGCGCGCCCAGCCGTCGGGCGGCAACCGCGCGCTGGCATCGGCCAGCACCACGAAGCCGCCGTCGGCGTCGCGCGCCGCGGCGACGATACCGGTCTCGTCCGAATCCTCGCCCGCGGTGGTCGCGGGATCGACCGCGACGACGACGCGGCGCGAGCCCGAGGGCGGCGCGCAGCGGAAGCCCGGCCGGTCGAACAGGCCGCGTGTCCACAAGGCGCCCGGCACGTCCTCCAGGTATTCGCCCATCAGCTCCTGCCGGCCGAGCCGCGTGCCCTCGTAGCGCCGCGCCAGGTCGGCCAGCGCCTCGGGCGCCAGGTTGGCGGCGTTGTCGAAGGTCGAGCCGGCGGTGACGAGGGTCCCGGGCGCGGCCAGCAGGCGCTTCAGCCAGGCGCGCGGCCGGGGCGTCGAGGTCGCCACGCAGCGCGCCCGGCCGCGGCGCAGGCCCAGCATCAGGTTGTGCCAGGCCTCCTCATCCGGCCACTTCGCCACCTCGTCGGCCCAGGCGAGGTCGTGCTCGGGGCCGCGGAGCTGCTCGGG
>JBFWXJ010000372.1:0-6369 GCA_050187535.1 Alphaproteobacteria bacterium
GAAGATGACCGCGGCGAAGGCCGCCACGCACAGCATCAGCAGCACGATCGCCGAGCGCATGCCGAGCGTGAAGCGGAGCACCCGGCGGTATCCGGCGTTCAGGCCCTCGAGCGCGCTCTCGCTGACGCGGTAAGCCCAGTTGTGATGCTCCTGGTGCTTCAGCAGGAAGCGGCACATCATCGGCGACAGCGACAGGGCGACGAAGCCCGACACGATGACCGCACCCGCCAGCGTCAGCGCGAACTCGACGAAGAGACGGCCGGTGCGCCCGGTCTGGAAGGCGATCGGGGCATAGACCGCGGCCAGCGTGATGGTCATCGCCAGCACCGCGAAGGCGATCTCACGCGAGCCCTTGAGCGCCGCCTCGAACGGCTTCATGCCCTGCTCGACGTAGCGGGCGATGTTCTCCAGCATGACGATCGCGTCGTCGACGACGAGGCCGACCGCCAGCACCATGGCGAGCAGCGTCAGCGTGTTGATCGAGAAGCCGAAGAGCAGCATCAGCGAGAAAGCGCCGATCAGCGATACCGGGATGGTGACGAGCGGGATGATCGTCGCGCGGACCGAGCGCAGGAACACGAAGATGACGAGCACCACCAGCACGATCGCCTCGCCGATCGTGTGGAAGACGTTGTCGATCGAGCGGGCGATGAAGATCGAGGTGTCGTAGGCGTTGGTGATCGTCATGCCGTCCGGCGCGCTGGCCGTGATCTGCGGCAGGGCCTCGTTCAGCGCCCGCGAGACGTCGAGGGGATTGGCGGTCGACTGCTTGATGATGCCGAGCGCCACCGCCGGCTGGCCGTTGAAGCGGGCGGCGACGCGGGTGTCGCGGGCGTCGATCTCGGCCCGGCCGACCTCCTTGAGGCGGACGGGATAGCCGTTCACCTCGCGGATGATCATCTCGTTGAACTGGGTCGGCGTGCGCAGGTCGGTCTCGCTGACGACCGTGAATTCGCGCGATTCGCTCTCGATGCGGCCGGCCGGAATCTCGATGTTCTGCCGGCGCAGCGCGTCCTCGACGTCCTGCGGCGTCAGGTTGTAGGCGGCCAGCTTCATGCGGTCGAGCCAGATGCGCATGGAGACGCGCCGCTCGCCGAAGATGCGGACGTTGGCGACGCCGGGCAGGTTCTGCAGCCGGTCCTTGACGAAGCGGTCGGCGTAGTCCGTCACCTCGATCGCCGAGTGCCGGCTGGACGCGAACGCCAGGTAGATGATCGGCTGGGCGTCGGCCTCGACCTTGGCGATGACCGGCTCGTCGATCTCGTCAGGGAGCTGGTTGCGCACCCGCCCGACGCGGTCGCGCACGTCCGACGCCGCGCTGTCCGCATTGCGGTCGATGCGGAAGCGCACGGTGATCTGGCTCATCTCCGCGCGAGAGATCGAGGACATGACGTCAATGCCCTCGATGCCCGACAGCGAATCCTCGAGCGGCGTCGTCACCTGGCTCTCGATGATCTCGGCCGAGGCGCCGCGGTAGGTCGTCTCGACGGTGACGACCGGCTCGTCGATGTTGGGGTACTCGCGCACCGCCAGCCGGCTGTAGGACATGAAGCCGAGCAGCAGCACGACGAGGCTCATCACCGTCGCCAAGACGGGGCGGCGGATCGAGATTTCGGAGAGCGTCATGCCGTCAGCTCCGCTTGGCGGACTGCGGCCCCGGCGCAGCGGCCCCGGGTGTCTGCTGGCCCGGCGGGGGCGGTGCCGGCACCACCTGGACGGGCGCCCCGTCGCGGATCTTCAGCAGGCCGGCGGTCACCACGACGTCGCCCTTGGCCAGTCCCTCGACGACCTCGGCCTTGGCGTCCCGGCGCATGCCGAGCTTGACCTCGGTCCACTTGGCGACCTTCGGCTTGCCCTCGCCGCCGTCCACCACCTTGTAGAGGAAGTGGCGGTCGCCCTGCGGCACCAGCGACTGCTCGGGCACGAACACCGCCTCCTCGCGGGTCGCCAGCGTGAGCATGACGCGCGCGAAGATGCCGGGGCGCAGCTTGTCGCCGGGATTGGCGAGCCGCGCACGCACCACGATCGAGCGGCCGGCGGCGTCGACCAGAGGGTCGATCGCCAGCACCTCGCCCTCGAAGGATTCGCCCGCCAGCGCGTCGACGGTGACGGAGATTCGCTGGCCCGTGCGGACCGCGGCCAGGAACACCTCGGGGACCCGGAAGTCGACCTTCAACGGGTCGATCTGCTCGAGATTTACGATCTCGGCTCCGGCCAGCACGAAGGCGCCCACGGACACCTTGCGCAGGCCGGCGATGCCGTCGAACGGTGCCGTCACCGTCATCTTCTCGATGCGCGCCTGGCCCAGCTGCACGGCCGCCTCGTTGGTGCGCAGGCTGGCCCGCGCCTCGTCGAGCGCCCGCGGCGTGCCGGCGCCGCGCCGGACCAGCTCGTCGGCGCGCTCGGCATTGGCGCGGGAGAGCGCCAGCTGCGCCTGCGCCTGCGCCAGCTCGGCCTTCTCGACCGACGTGTCGAGCTGCATCAGCGTCTGGCCGCGCCTGACCTTCTGGCCCTCCTCGAAGCCGAGCGAAACGATCCGGCCGGAGACCTCCGGCCGGACCATCACCGACTCGTTGCTGCGCAGGCTGCCGACCGCCGAGACCCGGCGCTCGGCGCGCGCGATCGTGACCGGCGCGGCTTCGACCGGCATCGGGAAGTTGGGAGGCGGGCCGGCCTTGGCGGCGCGGCTCTGGGCCGGCACCATCACCTTCTGCCAGTAGAGCCAGCCCCCGCCGGCAGCGGCCGCGAGCACGACCAGAATTCCCAGAATCGCACGCATCGGGTGCCTCCGCCCGGGCGCGTCTTCCGCGCACCCGGCGATTCGATTGAACTGAACGGTTCAGTTCACTATACTCCGATCGCCGACGCGCCGCAATGCTGCGGCGCAACATACCTTAACGAGGTGCACCGTCGCCGCGATGGTGAAGCCGAGCCCCAAGCGGGCGGCGATCCTGGAAGCCGCCAACGAGATATTCCTGCGCGACGGCTTCGAGGCCGCGAGCATGGAGGCGGTGACCGCGCGTGCCGGCGTGTCGAAGGCGACCGTATACAGCCATTTCCCGAACAAGCACGCGCTCTTCGCGGCGATCGTGCATCAGCGGTGCGCGACCCTGGTGCCGGCGCTGGAGGAGGCGACGCGTGCCGAAGCGCCGCCGGCCGAGGTGCTCACGGCGGTCGGCGTCGCCCTCTTCGAGAAGCTGGTGACGCCGGCCGCCCTCGACCTCTACCGCGTCGTCGTCGCCGAGGCGCCCCGCCAGCCCGAGCTCGGCCACGCCTTCTACGCCGCCGGGCCCGACCGCATCGCCGAGGCTCTGGCCCGCTACCTCGCCGCCCAGGCCGACGCCGGCCGGCTCGCCGTCGACGATCCGCGGCTGGCCGCCGAGCAGTTCCTCGGCATGCTCGTCGGCCACCACCACGTCCGCCTGCTCATGGGCGTGCGCACCGAGCCCATGGGACCGGCCGAGTGCCGCCGCCTCGTCGCCGCCGCCGTCGCCCGCTTCATCGGCGCCGACGCGACCCGGCCGCCCGCCTCCGCGGTGCGCCGGGTCGCATCCGGCCGGCAGCCATCGGCCGCCTCGATGAAATGAGGTACTCCCCCGCCGGATGAACTGCCGTCCCGGCCCTCTGCTGCCGGAGGCTGGTGCCTCTCCCTCTCCTATCGCACCACCCCCTCGATCGCCGGGAGCTGGGCGAAGACCTCGGCGATGATGTCGAGGGCGCCCTTCAGCGTCTCGCGGCCGTAGGGGCCGGCCGTGCAGATGCGGATGCCGGGCTCCGGCAGGTCGGGGTCGACCGTGAAGGGAGCGGACGGGGTGACGAGGATGCGGCGGTCGCGCAGCACCGATGCCAGCGCCGCCTCGGTCCAGCCGGGCGGCACCCGCAGCCAGGCGCTGGGCGCCAGCGGGTGGGCGCGGGCGACATGGGCGCCCAGCGTCGCCGCCAGCAGTCCGTGCCGGGCGCGCGCTTCCGCCCGCTGCAGCTCGGTCAGGCGCCGGGTGGTGCCGTCCTCGAGCCAGCGCGTCGCCAGCTCGGCCAGGGCCGGCGGGCCGCTCCATGTCGTCGCGCGCAGAATGGCAGCGACCCGGAGCGCGAAGGGGCCCGGCACGACCAGGTATCCGACCCGCAGGCCGGTCATGACGGACTTGCTGAAGCCGGTCACCAGGAACCCCGCGTCCGGCATCAGCTCGACGATCGAGGGCAGGCGTTCCTCCAGTAGCGGCTTATAGACCTCGTCCTCGATCACCGGTACCCGGTGGCGGGCTGCAATCGCCGCCAGCGCCGCCCGCCGCTCCGCCCCGGCGAGATGGCCGGTCGGGTTGCCGAAGGTGGGCACCCAGACCACGGCCGCCACCCCGCCGCGGGCGAGGGCCGCCTCCAGCGCGTCGGGACGAATGCCCTCGTCGTCGGTCTCCAGCCCGCGCAGCGTCAGGCCGAGCACGCCGGCCGCGCCGATGATGCCGTTCTCGGTCAGCCGCTCGGTCAGCACGAGGTCGCCCGGACGGGCGACCGCCGCCAGCGCCAGGAAGATGCCCTGGGTCGCACCGTTGGTGACGAAGACGCGCTCCGGCCGCACGGCGGCCCCGAGCGGCTCCAGCCACAGGGCGGCCGCCTCGCGGTGGCGCGGCAGGCCGGCGACCGGGCGCGCGGGGCGCATCCACTGGCCGTTGTCGGCCTCGGCCATCTCCGCCATGGCGGCGCGGGCCGCCCGCTCGTGCGCGTCGGAATAGGTGAGCTGGACGATCGACAGGTCGATCTCGTCGGCCGAGCCCGGCGTCTGGATGAAGCTGCCCGCCCGCTCCGGCGCGCCGGCGGCGACGAAGCTGCCGCGCCCGACGACGCTGCGGATGAGACCGCGGCGCTGCACCTCCTGGTAGCTGGCGCTCACCGTCTGGACCGAGAGGCCGAGGCGGTGAGCGAGGTCGCGATGCGGCGGCAGGCGCGCGCCGTGCGGCAGCTCGCCCGTGCCGATCGCCGCCACCAGCGCCTCGGTCAGGGCAGCATGCTTCGAGCGGCCGTTGACGACGGAAAGATCAGGATGCCAATCGGACATGACCGCTTTGTATCAGGTCAATAGTTCGATTGACACGTAGTATGTTTCAGCATTTCCTCGACACAATTACATCGAACAGGGGATTGACCATGACATTGCGTGCCATCGCACTGGCCACCGCGGCCCTCGCCCTCGCCGCCGCACCCGCCGTCGCCCAGGGCGGCAAGGACCGGGTGCTGAAGGAAGGGAAGATCGTCGTCGGCATCTACAACCAGCAGCCCTGGGGCTTTCGCGACGCCGCCGACGAGATCCGTGGATTCGACGTCGACGTGATCCGCGCCGCCCTGGCACCGGCCGGGGTCAAGCAGATCGAGGTCGTCATCACCCAGTTCCCGGCCCTCATTCCCGGGCTGCAGGCGGGCCGCTTCGATGCGGCGACGGGCGGCCTCTACATCACGCCCGAGCGCTGCAAGCTGGTGGCCTTCACCAATACGACGCTGAAGGTGCCGGACGCCGCCATCGTGCGCGCCGGCAATCCCAAGAAGATTCACAGCTACGCCGACATCGCGGCCAACAAGGACGTCATCTTCGCCGCCACCCGCGGCAGCATCACCGCCAAGCGGGCGGAGATGGCGGGCGTGCCGAAGGAGCGGCAGGTCCTCTTCCAGGACAACCAGTCGACGCTCTCCGCGCTGCTCGCCGGCCGCGTCGACGTCGGCGTGTCGACGCTGGGCGCCGCCGTGGCGCTGCTGGCCGATCCCAAGGTGCAGGGACTGGAGCGCGCGATCCCGTTCAAGGGCTTCGTCGACGAGAAGGGTTCCGAAGTCTTCGGCAACGTCGGCGTCGCCTTCCGCCTGGAGGACGCCGACCTGCGCGACGTCTTCGACCAGGGCCTGGCGAAGATGAAGCAGGACGGCACGCTGACGAAGATCATGGAGCGCTACGGCTTCCGCACCAGCGAGACCCCGGTCGACGTGCCGCGCGAGAAGCTCTGCAACCCGTGACCCGGCGCCGGCCGCCGCCATGTCGCTGACGGCGATTCTCCTCGGCATCCTCGAGGGCGCGCGCGTGACGCTGGGCGTTGCGGCCTACGCGATGGTGTACGCCGCGCCCTTCGCTTTCGCCTTCGGCATCCTGCAGTACCTGGCGACCGGGCCGGCGCGCCTCGCGGTGACGACGGTCATCGAGTTCTGGCGCAGCAACGCCGTCATCATCCTGCTCTACGTCTTCTACTACCTGCTGCCCTTCGCCGGGGCGCGCTGGTCGGCGACCACCGTGGCCGCGCTCGTCATCGGCCTCAACGTCGGCGCCTATGGCAGCCAGGTCGTGCGCGCCGCCCTGGAAGCCCTGTCGCGCGGGCAGGTCGAGGCCGGGCGCGC
>JBFWXJ010000373.1:0-6366 GCA_050187535.1 Alphaproteobacteria bacterium
CGTGGAGATCGCCGCGGTCGTGCCGCGGCGCAACGCACAGGGCCTCGTGGACGCCCTGGCATTGCATGTCGCCACGAGCGAGGCCGAGGCGATCATCGTCGAGCGCCTGCGCCACGCGCTCGCGCAGGCGCTGCCCGCCCATATGGTGCCGGCGAGGATGCTCGTCGCCGCGGCTCTCCCCCTGACACCGACGGGGAAGGTGGATCGCCTGCGCCTGGCGGAGCTCGACAGCCGGCGACGCGACGAAATGGCCGAGGGAGCGTCCGAAGGCGCCGCGGCCGACGGATATTGGCCGGACCCGTTGGCGTCGCGCGTCGCCGGCGCGATCGCCGACGAGGCGCGCATCGAGGGGCTGGCGCCGCAGGACGACCTGAACACGCTCGGCGTGGACTCGCTGCTGGCGATCAACATCGCGCTCCGGATCGAGAAGCAATGGGGCGTCGAGCTCGATCCGCTGGAGCTTCTGTCCGGGCGGACTGTCGGCGCCATCGTCGCCGGGGTCGTCGAAGCGGCGCGCCCGTAGCGGCGCCGGATCAGAGGTGGGATCGCGAGCCGGCGAAGCCGCCGCGCAACGCCGCCAGCCGGTCGAGCGCCGCAGGCGGCAGCGGCCCCTGCTGCACCGCGGCCAACGCCTGGTCGAACTGTTCGGGCGTCGCCATGCCGACCAGGATCGGCCCGATCCGCGGCTCGGCGATGGCGAAGCGGATCGCGGCCTCGGCCAGGCTGCGGGCGAAGCCCTCCGCCACCAGCGGCTCCAGCCGGCGCGCGAGCGCCACGTCCTCGTCATAGGTCGCCGACGAGCCGATCGGCGCCGGTGCCGCGCCCGCGATGGGATGGCGCTCCATCGAGCCCGATAGGGCGCCCCCGGCGAGCACCCGGATCGCGACCGCGCCGACGCCGTCGGGCCCGCCGCGGTCGAGGATCCGACCGTAATCCTGGCCCGGATGCCCTGCCGGAAGCGGCGTCGCGGCCGAGGGGTTCAGCATGTTGTAGACCACCTGGGCCGCATCGAAGGCGCCCGCATCCAGGACCGCCCGTAGCGCCGCCGTCTCGCCGACGGCCGTCATTCCGAGGAAGCGGATCTTGCCCGCGTCGCGCAGGCGCAGGAGGGCCGGGACGGCTTCCTCCAGCACCTGTCCCTCCGAGAACGTCTCGCCGCCGCCGGCGACGGTGACCGGATTGTGGAGGTAGAGGATGTCGACCCGCTCCAGCCCGAGCCGACCGAGGCTGCCGTCGAGCGATTCGACGATCGCGGCGGGGATGCGCCCGAAATCGCGCGACGGCACCCGCACCTTGGTCCCGACGACGGCCGCCGCAGGCTTCAAGCGGCGCAGCACCCGGCCGACATTGCGCTCGGACTCCCCGTTGCCGTACTGCACGGCGGTATCGAAGTAGTCGACTCCCGCCTCCAGCGCACGAGCGACGGTGCGCTCCTGGTCGGCCGGCGTGCCGCGGACCATCAACCCGCCGACGGCCCCGCATCCGAACCCCAGGACGCCAAGTTCGAGCCCCGTCCGCCCGAATCTGCGTCTTTCCATCGCTGTGCCCCTCCCGGTCGGGCAAGCCGGAGCTGCTCAACAATCGGCGTCGAGCATCTCGCGCAACCGACGGCCGAGCTCGGCCCGCCGGTAGGGCTTGTTGAGGATCACCGTACCCGCCGGCATCCGCCCGCGCACGGCCAACGTCTCCAGCGCGTAGCCCGAGGTGAGCAGCACCCGCAGTCCCGGGCGCGCGGCGCGTGCCTGCTCCGCCAGGTCCCAGCCATTGACGCCGCCGGGCATCACCACATCCGTGAACAGCACGTCGGGGGCCGCGCCCGCAGCCAGGGCGGCAAGCGCCTCGCTGCCGTCCACGGCCGTCAGCACCGCATAGCCTAGGCTGGCGAGACAGGACACCGCATAGGCGCGCACGAACGCATCGTCCTCGACCACCATCACGGTCTCGCCGGGGCGCGACGTGGGCGGCGGCGGCGACGGGGCGAGGGTCGCGGCGCCGACGCTGCCTTCGGCCGCCGGCAGATAGAGCCGCACGGTCGTCCCGAGGCCGACCTCGCTGTAGATCGTCACATGCCCGTTGGACTGCTTGACGAAGCCATAGACCATGCTGAGCCCGAGGCCGCTGCCCTTGCCCACCTCCTTGGTCGTGAAGAAGGGCTCGAAGGCGCGCGCCGCCACTTCGGGCTGCATTCCCGTGCCGTCGTCGGTCACCGAGATCATGACATAGCGACCCGGCCGCACGTCCGGAAAGCCGCGGCAATACTCCTCGTCGAGCGCGGCGTTGGCCGACCCGATGATGAGCCGCCCGCCTTCGGGCATCGCGTCCTGGGCGTTGAGCGCCAGGTTGAGCAAGGCCGATTCGAGCTGCGCCGGGTCGGCGACGACACCGTCGAGCCGCTCGCCGCCGGCGATCTCCAGCGCGACGTCCTCGCGGAGCATCCGCCGGAGCAACGTGCGCATGTCGCCGATCATGCGGTTGGCGTCGATCACCACCGGCTGCAGGACCTGCCGGCGGCTGAAGGCCAACAGGCGGCGCGTCAGCTCCGCGCTGCGCTCGCCCGCAGCGAGGATGGCATCGCACAGCTCCTTGAGATCGGGCCTGGCCTTCAGCCGCTCGCTCAGCGTCTCGGCATTGCCGATGACCACGGTCAGGAGATTGTTGAAGTCGTGCGCGATGCCGCCGGAAAGCTGGCCCACCGTCTCCATCTTCTGCGCCTGGGCCAGCTTCGCCTCGGTTTCCCGGCGGCCGCTCAGGTCATGGATGACGCCGACGAAGCTGGAGATTCCGGCCTGCCGCACCTCGCCGACCGACAGTTCCATGGGGAAGGTGCTGCCGTCCTTGCGCCGGCCGACCACCTCGCGGCCGATGCCGATGATCTTGCGCTCCCCCGTCGCGTGATAGCTCGCGATGTAGCGGTCGTGCTCGTCGCGGTAGGGCTCGGGCATCAGCATCTTGACGTTGCGCCCGACGACCTCTTCCGCCCGGTATCCGAACAGCTTCTCGCAGGCGGGATTGAACATCTGCACGACGCCCAGCCCGTCGATCAGGATCATGCCGTCGACGGCGGTGTCGAGCACGGCGCTGAGCCGCGCCACGGCACCGCGCAGCTCGCCCTCGACGCGCTTGCGCTCGGTCAGGTCGCGGACGATGCCGACGAAGAACGGCCGCTCGCCCTGCGCCTCGCCGACCGACAGCTCCATGGGGAATGTCGTGCCGTCGCGGCGCAGGCCCGTCACCTCGCGGCCGATCCCGATGATCCGCGGCTCGCGGGTCCGCCGATAGGCGGCGATATAGCCGTCATGCTCGCTGCGATAGGGCTCGGGCATGAGCATGCGGACGTTGCGCCCGATCACCTCCTCGGCACGATAGCCGAACAGGCGCTCGCAGGCGGGATTGAACATGAGGACCGCACCACCGGTGTCGATGAGGATGACACCGTCCACGGCGGTATCGACGACGGCGCGTAGCCGGAACTCTTCACGGTCATCCATGGGCTCGGCCAAGCCTTCGCTCCGCACGCCAACGTCGGCGGCTCGGACGATCGGTCGTTGCAGAACGTCCGTCGCCTTTCTATGCCCTCGTGGCGAACCAAGGCAAGAGCACGCATCACGAAGAGCAGACGAAGCGTTCTTCGATCATTTGATCAATAATTGCTGCTTATTTCCTGCTCTCGATTAGCGGTGGCGCGCGAGGAAGCCCGCAAGGATTCGAGCGACCTCGTCCGACCTTTCCTGCTGTACCCAGTGGCCGGCGCCGTCGACGAGATGCACTTCTTCCATGCGGCTGCAGGCCAGCGTCTGCATGCGCTCGAAATCGCCCGGGCGCTGCCACACGCCCCAGTCGGCGCGGCCCGCGACGAAGGCCGAGGGCACGTCGATTCTGCGGGCGGAGAACAGCATCGCCTCCGACGTGATCTCCGGCACGAAGCGGCAGCGGTACCAGTTGAGGCCGCCCTGGAAGCCGGTGCGGCCGAACTCGCGCGCGAACACCCCCAGTTCGTCCTCGGGCAGCCACCGGCAGGCCGCGATCTCGGCTGCCGACGGCATCTCGGCGGCGACCGTCTCCGCCATCCCGCGGTCGCGGTCCATGATGTAGTAGGTCGGCATCTTCGCCAGCTCTTCCGCGGTCCACCCGGCCAGGCGCCATGGGCGGTTCTCCGTCCAGTCCGCGCTCTTGTGGTGGAAATAGGCCCGCAGGAAATCGTGGATGCCCTGGGGGCTGCCATGCATCTCCGGGTTGGCATCGCGGGTCGAGTAGTAGCGGTGGTAGTGCTTGCGCGGCCGCGGCAGCCGGCCGAGCGCCTCGAAGATCGGGTCCTCGCCGCGCGCCGCCGCGGAAGCCGCGCCCGGCACCGCCGTCGCGAACGGCAGCGCGGGCGGCCCCGCGAAGGGCGCGCTCATCATCACGACGCTGCGGAACACGTCCGGCCGGACCAGCGCGCACCAGCCGGCGACATGCGAGCCGAAGTCGTGCCCGACAACGGCCGCGACCGACCGGTGTCCGAGTGCCGATACCAGCCCCAGAGCGTCGCGCGCGACGTTGAGCAGACGGAAGCGGCCGACGTCGCCGTCATAGGACGCGTCCCAGCCGGTGGTGAGGCCATAGCCGCGCTGGTCCGGCGCCACGACATGGAAGCCGGCGGCGGCCAGCGGCAGCATGATCCGGCGCCAGCTCCATGCCAGCTCCGGGAAGCCGTGCAGCAGCAGCACGCAGGGGCGTCCCGGTGCCTCGTATCCCGCCTCCAGCACATGGATCGTCAGCCCATTGATGTCCGGCACCATGCGCGAGCGAACGCCCGCCGGCAGGATGTCTTCGTAGCGCGTCTCGTCGGCCAATCCGTCCTCCCCATCGACCGTCTCGTCCGATCGTCCACGCAAGCCGGCCGTTTTTCCAGCCGTTCCGACGGTGTGCCCGCCCTCGCGCCGGGGTGGAGCGGAATTTGCTTGTTGATCGCCAATTCAGGGCGGTGCTGAGATTATCCCGCTGGCGGCGCGCCGCCACGCCCGGGGGAGCCTCGGCAGAAGGCAGGAGGGGATCATGGCAGGGATGACGACACGCATGCTCGGTATCGTCGCGGCGCTGGCCGCGGCGCCGGCCGCATTCGCCCAGGTGCCGGGCGTGACCGCCGACACGATCAGGATCGGCAGCTTCGGCCCGATCACGGGCCCGAGCTACCTCTACGGCAAGCTCGCCATGAACGGGGTCGAGGTCGCCTTCGACGAGGTCAACAAGCAGGGTGGCATCCACGGCCGCAAGCTCGTCCTCGTGCGCGAGGACGACCGCTGCGACCCGGCGACCGCGATCGCGGCCGTCAAGAAGCTGATCTTCCAGGAGCAGGTCTTCGCCATCCATGGCGGCGGCTGCTCCAACTCCGCCGTCGCCGCCCGCGAGGAGGTCGAGCGCGCCGCCGTGCCGTGGGTCGTCTTCGCCGCCGTGCACGACGGCATCACCACGCCGCCCGCACCGACCATCTTCTCGACCGCACTCACCTCCTCGATCGAGAGCGCGGCCCAGCTCGAATTCGCGCTGGCGCAGGGCGCCAAGCGCATCGCCATCCTGTCGATGCGCGATTCCTGGGGCCGCGCCCGCTACGCGCCGCTGATGGACCATTTCAAGAAGAAGGGCGTGACGCCCGTCGCCGACGAGGAGATCTCGCCCGACGCCAACGACGCCACGCCGCAGGTCCTGCGCCTGCGCCAGGCGAACCCCGACGCGATCATCATGCTGGTCTATCCCAAGCCCGCCGCGATCTTCCTGCGCGACGCGACCAAGTTCGCCTTCAAGCCGCTGACCATCGGCCAGTCGGCGATCGCCGACCCGGCCGCCTTCGAGGAGCAGGTGGCCCTGCCGGGGGCGACCGCGAACTTCGTCACCATCTCGCAGGTCCGCTACTCGCCGACCGATCCGGAGATGGCGAAGTGGCGCACCGCCATCGAGGCGAAGTTCCCGGGCGACCGGCTCTCGGTCTTCAACATGTTCGGCATCGGCAGCGCCCAGGCCCTCATGGAGGCCCTGAAACAGGCCGGCCCCGACCTGACGCGCGAGAAGTTCGTGGCCGCACTGGCCGGCCTCAAGGACGTGAAGACCGACACCTACGGCGGCGTCATCACCTGCACGGCGACCGACCACCGCTGCAACAAGGCGCCGGCCTGGCTGAAGAAGGAGCCGGGCGGCCCGGTGAAGCTGGTCGCCGTCACGCCGGTCGAGTGACGCCGGCTCTGCGGACGCGGCGATGCTCGGCTACCTGATACTGAGCGGGATCACCACGGGGGCGCTCTACGCCCTCGTGGCGCTCGGCATCGTCGTCGTCTTCAAGGCGACGGGCACCGTCAACTTCGCCCATGGCGACCTCTTCATGATCGGCGGCTT
>JBFWXJ010000374.1:0-6323 GCA_050187535.1 Alphaproteobacteria bacterium
CCTGCTGACGCCCTTCGTGGTGCGGCGCGGCGACGAGAGCGTCACCATGCGCATCAGGGGCGGGCTGCTCGGCCATTGGGGCGTATGGACACGGCGCGCGGTCGAGCAGCTGGCCCGCATCCAGGCGGCGGTCGCCGCCGGCCCGATCCCGCCCGAGCTGCTGACCCTGGACGCAGCGGTGACCGACTCGAACGCCGCCCTCTTCGACGTGGCCAACGATTTCCGCGGCTGCATCCCCGGCTGCCACGAGATCCTGCGCCGCCAGGGCCTGCTCGAGGGCATCTGGTGCCTCGATCCCGACGAGCGGCTGAGCCCCGGCCAGGCAGCCGAGATCGACCGCGTCACCGCGGCCTATCCCGATCTGACCGACGACGCCTTCGTCGCCGCCAACCGCGAGGCATGGCTCGCCGACTGAGGGATCAGTCCTCCTCCAGCTCGATCGGCGAGTGGGTGATCTGGAGGCGGAGCGCGGCGAAGGCCGCGTCGATGCGGTTGCTGATCATCTCGTAGGCGCCGCGGTCGGCGGCCAGCGCCGTGTCGGTCAGCATCCTCAGCGTCTCCTCCTCGATGCGGGGATTGAGGCGCAGGATGCCGCGCAGCCCGCCGTCGCGATGGTCGAAGCCGGCGACCTGGAAGTGGAAGGGCTGCCCCGACACCAGGAGATGGGCGACCACGATCATGAATTCGCGCGAGCTGGGACAGTCACGGCTCGGATGGACCATGGTCGCCGTCCGCTCGGTCGGCGCGAGGCGCAGGTTCTCGGACTGGTCCGGCCGGAAAGCGGTCTGGGGAACATGGCCGCGCTCGCAGGCGCGCTGCATGTGCAGCAGGTCGGCGGTCAGGATCCAGCGGAGATCGATATTGGGGTCGTCGAGCCACATGATTCGGTCGTTCGAGTCTTGCCGGCAAAATTGCGGTCCTCGGCCGGCGGGCGCAACACCCCCCGGACGTCGCCACGACTGCCCCGCCCGCTTATGACATTGCCTCGGACCGGCCGCTTTGCGAGATTGCCGGCCCCTTTTTCCCGCGAGTGACCCCCATGACCGTCCGTCGAGCCGACCCGAGCCTGATCCCGACCTACGCCGCCCCGGTGCGGCAGGCCGCCGCTCAGCTCCCGGCCTCGAAGATCGGCGAGGTGGCGGTGACCGGGCGCGGCGATCCCGACGTCATTCCGCTGTGGTTCGGCGAAGGCGACCTGGTGACGCCGGCCTTCATCAACGACGCGGCCAAGCAGGCGCTCGACGCCGGCGAGACGTTCTACACCTGGCAGCGCGGCATCCCCGAGCTGCGCCGGGCGATCGCCGGCTATACCGAGCGCGTCTACGGTATCGCCTGCGGCTCCGAGCGGATCACCGTCACCGGCTCCGGCATGCAGGCGATCCTGCTGACCTGCCAGGCGCTGATCGGCCGCGGCGACAACGCCGTCATCGTCGGGCCGATCTGGCCCAACGTCGTCTCCAGCGTCGAGATCCAGGAGGGCGAGCCGCGCATGGTCGACCTCGCCTTCGCGGACGGCCGCTGGTCGCTCGACCTCGACCGGCTGTTCGCCGCGGTGGACGAGCGCACCCGCCTCATCTTCGTCAATTCGCCGAGCAACCCGACCGGCTGGACGATGACCTCCGACGAGCAGAAGGCGCTGCTCGATTTCTGCCGCGCGCGCCGCATCTGGCTGCTGGCCGACGAGGTCTATGCGCGCATCGTCTACGATCGCCCGGCCGCCCCCTCGTTCCTGGAGCATGCCGGGCCCGACGACCCGCTGGTGGTCGTGCAGAGCTTCTCCAAGCCCTGGGCCATGACCGGCTGGCGGCTCGGCTGGATCACCTCGCCCGACAGCTTCGGCGAGCTCATCGCCAAGCTCACGCAGTTCAACACCTCGGGCTCGCCCGCCTTCCTGCAGAAGGGGGCGCTCGCCGCCATCGAGCAGGGCGAGCCCTTCCTCGCCCAGATGGTCGAGCGCTGCCGCGTCGGCCGCGAGGTGGTGCTGCAGGGCCTGTCGCGCTACCCGCGCGTCAGGATCGCCCGGCCGGAGGCCGCCTTCTATGCTTTCTTCGGGGTCGACGGCATGACCGACAGCCTCGACTTCGCCAAGCGGCTGGTGCGCGAGAGCAAGGTCGGCGTCGCGCCCGGCATCGCCTTCGGCGAGGGCGGCGAGGGCTATCTGCGCCTGTGCTTCGCGAGCGCGCCCGAGCGTTTGCAGAAGGCGATGGACCGGATGGGCCCGCTGCTCTCCTGAGCCGCGGGCATCTCAGGAGTCGAAGCGCAGCTCGAGCCGCTGGAGGTCGCCGACGGTGCGGGCCCGGCAGGCGTCGGCCAGCCGCGCCACGATATGGGCGGTCATGCGGGCCAGTGCCGCATCGTCCTCCAGAAGCTCGTCGGGGGTCGGTCGCGGCGCGCCGATGGGCAGCGGCCCGCCGCGGTATTCCAGCACCACGTCGATGTGGAGGTCGTCGTAGCGCAGCAGCAGGGCGACCTCGTGCGGCGCTTGCAGGAGGTCGCTCTCGAAGAGCGCTTCCAGGGCCTGCATCGTGCCGAGCTGGGCGTGCTCGACCAGGGTCCGGCGCAGTCCCCAGTCCAGGCCCTTGCGCTCGAAGAGGTCGCGCAGCCGCGCCGGCAGCGGCTCGCCGCGGCGAAGGATCACGCGCTCGTGCTGGGCGATGCCGATCCGGAACAGCAGGTTCAGGGCGATCGCAACCGTCGCGCCGAGGAAGAGCGGCGAAGCGACGACGGGCCGCATCCATAGCGGCAGCGCCAGCGCCAGGTCCGGCCGCAGCATCCCGGCCAGGCCGACGATCGTCGCCAGCCCGACCATGAAGATGCGCCGCGTGTTCATGAGGCGCGAGAAGATCAGCTCCATCCCGGACGCGATCATGAAGGCGGCGGCGTTGAAGACGATCGCCGCCACCACCGGCTCGGGCAGGATGGAGAGGAACACGGGCACCTTCGGCACGAAGGCGCAGGCAACGGCCAGCAGCCCGGCGGCCAGCCCGATCCGCCAGGCGACGGCGCCGGTCGTGAAGGCGAGCCCGATGCTGGCCGAGGAGAGGCCGGCCGGATAGCCGCCGAGCAGCCCCGCCAGAACGTTGCCGGAACCGACGGCGCGGATGGCGCGGCCAGCGGTACGCATGTCGGCCCGCTGCCAGTCGGCGTCGGCCAGCTTCTGCGCACTGACATGGGCGCCCAGCGCATCCAGCGTGTGAATGCACACCACGAGTGCGGCCAGCGGCACCAGCTGCCACTCGATCACCCAGGGCTGCAGCGTCAGCGCGGGCAGGGCGAAATAGGGTGCCGCGGCCAGCTGGCGAAGGTCTTCCGCGCCGAACATGCCGAGCGCCCCGGCCAGGGAGACGCCGACCACCGCGCCGATGAGCATGCTGAAGAGCCGCAGCACGCCGCGGCTGTAGACCGATATGCCGACGATCGTCGCCAGCGTCGCGCTGGCGACCAGCGGCGCTTCCATACGGCCGGCGCGGAAGGCATCGTCGAAGCAGCGGTCGAGCGCGCCCGGCACCAGCGAGATGCCGAGCAGGACCACGACGATGCCCATCACCTCCGGCGGAAAGGCACGCCGCAGGAACCGCAGCACGCGCGCGACCGCGATCTGGCCGAGCCCGCCCAGGACGAGCAGCGGCGCCAGCGCCGCCATGCCGCCGAAGGCCTGGGTCTGGATCACCAGCGGCAGGAAGATCGGCGAGGGCTGGTGGACGTGCAGATGCCCGCTGCCCCAGGGGGCGGGTAACGACTGCAGGATCGTCCCCAGGCCGACGACGAGGATGGCGATGGTGAGGAACTGCACCTGCCGCGCACCGCCGAGACCGAGCCCATGGGCGGCCATGACGGGGTACACGATCAGCATCAGGACCAGGACCAGATGCTGCAGGCCCAGTAGCGCCAGCCGCGCATTCGACGGCCGCTCGTCCCGCCCGTAGACGAGCAGCTGCGACTTACGATCCATCCCCCTCCGCCACGCCCGTTCCCTTCGCGGCGCCGTTACACCGCTGCCGCCTCGCGCTTCAACCAGTCGCGGAACGCGCGAACCTTCGGACGGTCGGCGTGGCCGGGCGGGGCTACAACGTAGTAGGCGAGGTCGCTCGCCATGTCGATCGTGAAAGGACGCACCAGGCGCCCGGCCTTCAGGTCCTCGGCGGCGAGCGCACTGCGCGCCAGCGCCACCCCCTGCCCTTCGACCGCGGCCTGAATCACCATGCTGGAATCGCTGAAGCGGGGGCCGCGGCGCCAGTCGACGCCGGAGACCCCGGCCGCCAGCAGCCACATCCGCCAGTCATGCTCGAAGTCGTCGTGCAGCAGGGTATGGCGGGCGAGGTCCTCCGGCCGGCACAGCGCAACCGCGCCGGCGAGCAGCCGTGGGCTGCACACCGGAAACAGCTCCTCGCTCAAGAGGCGCTCGACCTGCAGGCCCGGCCAATGCCCGCGGCCGGCACGGATCGCGAGGTCCACCCCGTCGTCGAAGCGCGACGGGCGGATATCGGCGGCCAGCCGCACGTCGATGTCGGGATGCTCCGCCTGGAAGCGGCCGAGGCGCGGCACCAGCCACTTGGCGGCGAAGGACGGCACGACGCTGACGGTGAGCGGCCCCGTCTGGTCGTTGCGCCGGGCGCGGCCGACGGCCGCCTCGATGCGGTCGAAGGCTTCGCGGATCGATGCCAGCAGGTCGCGACCGCCCTCCGTGAGTTCCAGCCGGCGCGGCAGGCGGCGGAACAGCAGCACGCCCAGCCAGTCCTCGAGCGACTTGATCTGGTGACTGATCGCAGCCTGGGTGACCGCGAGCTCGTCGGCGGCACGGGTGAAGCTCAGGTGCCGCGCGGCCGCCTCGAAGGCGCGCAGGGCGTTGAGCGGGGGCAGATCACGACGCATGAACGGATTAGTCCAATTGATCGATCCGATGAGAATTCGTCGTTTGTTCTCGCGCAGAAACAGGCCTATTTCAAGTATCCAAGATGGTCGAACGGATCCTTCGGGCACAGCCTGACTAATCCGCATCCCGGCGGTTCGTCCGCAAGGTGCGGATGGATCGGCCACGGCCCGGCATGGGATGCGTAGCGACCCGATCGACGAGGAGTACCCCCTGATGCCCATCCCCGGTTCGTATCGCGCGCCCGCCGCCCCGGCGGCGCCCGCCCTCACCCTGCGGCCCGGTGCCATCGTGCTGCGCGCCGTTTCGGTCGTGCTGGAGTGGAACGACCGCTATCGCCAGCGCGTCCATCTGGGCCAGCTCGACGACCGCCAGCTGCGTGACATCGGCCTGACGCGCGGGACCCGCACGCAGGAGCTCGACAAGCCATTCTGGCGCGGCTGAGCCCCACCCTCGGGCGCCTGCCTCCCGGCGCCGAGCCACGCCAGACGGCCGGGCGAGCCCCCTCGCCCGGCCGTCACGCTTTTCAGCCGTAGCCGGCGATCAGCAGCCGGTTGATCCCGTTCAGCGCCCGATAGGTCGCCGCGAAGGCATCGGCGAATGCCGCCTCGCCGAGCCGCGGATCGACGCTCGCCCGCAGCTCGTCGCGGATCGCCGCCACGGTGCGGCGGCCGTCGATGCGCGCGACGATCGGTCCGGCCAACGCCGGCAGGGCGAGCGGAAGCGGCACCCCGTCGAAGCGCACCGTCAGCGGCGCCCCCGGCCTGATCGCGCGGGCGAGCGCCGCCGCCTCCATGTCGCGCAACGCCGGGATCGCGTCGTCCGTCGGCCGGGCGACCGTGTCCCCGGGATGGTCGTCACGCACCGCATAGGCGATGTGCACCTTGTGGACCGAGGCCAGCAGCTCGGCCGCGGCAGCGCGGTCGGCGGCCGGCAATCCGGCCAGACGCCGGCGCAGCACCGGGTCCGAGGTCCAGGTCTCGGGCTCGTAGCGCAGCGGCTCGATGAAGGTGACCAGCCGCAGCCCCGCCCGCGCCAGCAGCGCCAGCACATCGGGCACGCGGTAGGCGCGGTCGCGCGCATGCAGCAGCAGGTCGAAGATGCCGGCATCGCTCGCGAGGTGGTCGCCCAGCAGCGGGTTGCGCCGCAGCAGGTTGGTCTCGGGCAGGGCCGCCACGAGCCGGCGGGCGGTCGCCACGCGCTCCCCCGCCGGGACGGCCGCCGGCGCGAGCAGGCGCAGAAGCTCCTGCGCCGGGTAGACGCCGCTGCGCCCGAGCTCGCCATAGACCATGAAACCGATGCCGCCACCCTCGGCGAGTGCCGCCACCAGCGCCCGCATCCCCGCGTCGGGATCCTCCAGGTGATGCAGCACGCCGCAGCAGTCGATGTAGTCGAAGCGGCCGAGGTCGGACGCGTCGAGCAGCGATCCCGTGACGAAGCGGATATTGGAGAG
>JBFWXJ010000375.1:0-6293 GCA_050187535.1 Alphaproteobacteria bacterium
GGCTACGATCTCGGCGTGCCGGTCAACTGGTCGGCCTACGAGGACATCGCCGACTTCTTCACCAACGACGTGAAGGAGATCGACGGCGTCCGCGTCTACGGCCACATGGACTACGGCAAGCGCGCGCCGGACCTCGGCTGGCGCATGACCGACGCCTGGCTGTCCATGGCCGGCTCCACCTCGCTCGGCATCCCCAACGGCCGCCCGATCGACGAGTGGGGCATCCGCATGGAGGCCGACTCCTGCAACCCGGCCGGCGCCTCGATCTCGCGCGGTGGCGGCACCAACGCGCCGGCGTCGGTCTACGCCATCGCCAAGTGGGACGAATGGCTGCGGAAGTACGCCCCCCCGGGGGCGGCCGACTACGACTTCTACCAGTCGCTGCCGGCCCTCTCCCAGGGCAACGTGGCCCAGCAGATCTTCTGGTACACCGCCTTCACCGCGTCGATGGTGGCTCCGAAGAGCGACGGCAACAACACGGTGGACGATGACGGCAATCCGCAGTGGCGGATGGCGCCGTCGCCGCATGGACCCTACTGGAAGGAAGGGATGAAGCTCGGCTACCAGGACGCCGGCTCCTGGACCATGTTCAAGTCGACCCCGACCGATCGCGCGAAGGCGGCCTGGCTCTATGCCCAGTTCGTCGTCTCCAAGACCGTGGACGTGAAGAAGAGCCATGTCGGCCTCACCTTCATCCGCGACAGCACGATCCGGCACGAGTCGTTCACCGAGCGGGCGCCGAAGCTGGGCGGTCTGGTCGAGTTCTACCGCTCGCCCGACCGCGTTCTGTGGTCGCCCACCGGCATCAACGTGCCCGACTATCCGAAGCTGGCCCAGCTCTGGTGGCAGCAGATCGGCGACGTCAACTCCGGCGCGTTCACCCCGCAGGAGGCCATGGACCGGCTCGCCGGCGAGATGGACGACGTCATGGCCCGCATGCAGGCGGCCGACGAGCAGGCCGGCACCTATGGCGGCTGCGGTCCGCGCCTCAACGACGAGAAGGACTCGTCCGAGTGGCTCGGCAAGGATGACGGTCCCGCGGCCAAGCTCGACAATGAGAAGCCGCAGGGCGAGACCATCGCCTACGACGAGCTGATCAAGCGCTGGACCGGCCAGTAAGCGGCACGGCAGGCGTTGCATCCTGAGGCATGGCCGGGGGAAAATCCCCGGCCATGCTCTTCCTTTGTCATAGCGGATCGGTGCCATGACCGATTTCGTCCTCGCCATCGATCAGGGCACGACCTCCAGCCGCGCCATCCTGTTCGACCAGTCGCATCGCGTCGTCGCGGTGGCGCAACAGGAATTCCCGCAGCATTTCCCGTGCTCGGGCTGGGTCGAGCACGATCCCGCCGACCTGTGGCAGACCACGCTCGAGACCTGCCGTCAGGTGCTGGATCAGGCCGGCACGACGCCGGCCCGGGTGGCCGGCATCGGCATCACCAACCAGCGCGAGACCACCCTCCTGTGGGACCGCGAAACCGGCGAGCCGGTGCACCGCGCCATCGTCTGGCAGGATCGCCGCACCGCCGATCTCTGTGCCGCGCTTAGGCGCGCCGGGAACGAGTCGAGCGTCTCGGCCAAGACCGGCCTCATCCTCGACCCCTATTTCTCCGGCACCAAGATCGCCTGGATTCTCGACAATGTGCCGGGCGCCCGGGCCCGGGCCGAGGCCGGGAAGCTTGCCTTCGGCACGGTCGATTCCTGGCTGCTGTGGAACCTGACCGGCGGCCGGGTCCATGCCACCGACGCCACCAACGCCTCGCGCACCCTGCTGTTCGACATCCACCGCGGCGAGTGGGATGCCGACATGCTGAAGCTGCTGCGCGTGCCGCGCTCGGTGCTGCCCGAGGTCAAGGACTGCGCCGCCGATTTCGGCGCGACCGAGCATGGGTTGTTCGGCGGCGCCATCAACGTCGCCGGCATCGCCGGCGACCAGCAGGCGGCGACGGTCGGCCAGGCGTGCTTCCGGCCCGGCATGATGAAGTCGACCTATGGCACCGGCTGCTTCGCGCTGCTCAACACCGGCACGCAGTCGGTGGTGTCGCGCAACCGGCTGCTCACCACCATCGCCTACCAGCTCGGCGGCCATCGAACCTATGCCCTCGAAGGGGCGATTTTCGTCGCCGGCGCGGCGGTGCAGTGGCTGCGCGACGGGCTCCGGGTGATCGCGGCGGCGGGTGAGACCGGATCGCTCGCCGACGTCGCCGATCCGCATCAGGACGTGTATCTGGTGCCGGCCTTCGTCGGGCTCGGCGCACCCTACTGGGACTCGGAGGCGCGCGGCGCGCTCTTCGGCCTGACCCGCGCCACCAGCGCCAAGGAGCTGGCGCGGGCCGCGCTCGAGGCGGTGTGCTACCAGACCCGCGACCTTCTGGAGGCGATGCGCGGCGACTGGGCCGATGCCGAGGGCGCGGACACGGTGCTCCGGGTCGATGGCGGCATGGTGGCGTCGGACTGGACCATGCAGCGCCTGGCCGACATCCTCGCCGCGCCGGTCGATCGTCCACGGGTGCTGGAGACGACGGCGCTCGGCGCCGCATATCTCGCCGGCTACCGGCTCGGCGTCTATCCCGAGCCCGAGGGTTTCGCGCGGAGCTGGGCGCTCGACCGCCGCTTCGAGCCGGCGATGGACGAGGCGACGCGGGCGCGCAAGTACTCGGGCTGGAAGGACGCGGTGCGGCGCACCCTCACCGCCGGGTGAGGCCGTACGCTAGAGGTCGATGCGGAACCGCAGGCTCTCGGTGCCGCCGTAGGCGGCGGGCTTGCGGAAGCGCTCGATCAGGCGGCCGCCATTGGCGGTGATCACCCGCTGCGACGCCAATTTCTCGGGATCGGCTGTCACCTCGACATGGTCGAGGCCGCGGGCGCGCGCCTCGGGCAGCAGCAGCGCGAGCGCCCGTGTCGCATGGCCGCGGTTCCGCTTCCAGGGGACCACGGCGAAGCCGACGTGGCCCAGCGCACTCGGCGGCAGATCCGAGGTGCCGGACTGCCATCGGAGGCCGATGGAGCCGCAGAATGCGCCGTCCCAGATCCAGCGCCGGATGCTGGGCAGGCGCGGCACCGAGGAGCCGTCGGGCAGGACGACCGGCCCGGCCCGCGCCTCCGGGTCGTCCTGGCTGGCGAGAAAGCCCGTCGGATCCTTGCTGATCTGGTCGCGCTGCTCTCCGGACACGTCGCGCATGTTGTCCGGCGACCAGCCGCGCTCGAGCGCCGCGGCATAGGACGGCAGATGCGCCAGGGCCGGCACGACGAGTTCGATGGTCATGTGCGGCGTCGCCTCACGGCCTCCCCGTCAATTCGGACAACCGTCGCTTCTGCTTGCCGGAAGCGTCGAAATTGTCCGGATCGAGCCAGGTCTCGAAGGCCGCCCTGAGGCGCGGCCACTCGCCGTCGATGATCGAGTACCAGGCGGTGTCGCGGTTGCGCCCCTTGTAGATCGTCGCCTGGCGGAAGACGCCTTCGAAGGTGAAGCCGAGGCGCTCCGCCGCCGCCCGCGACGGCGCGTTGAGCGCGTCGCACTTCCACTCGTAGCGGCGATAGCCCAGCTCGTCGAACACCCGGCGCATCATCAGGTACATGGCCTCGGTCGCCGCCGGCCGGCGCTGCAGGGCCGGGGCGTAGTTGATGTGCCCGACCTCGATGACGCCGACGGGCGGGTCGATGCGCAGGAAGCTGGCGACACCGACGGCGCGGCCGGTTCCGGCGTCGACGATGGCGTGAAACAGCGGGTCGTCGCCCAGGCAGGTCGCCGCCATCCAGGCGCGATAGGCCGCCGGATCGTCGAACGGCCCGTAGGCGAGGTAGGTCCAGATTCGTCCCCCTTTGTCCTCGTGGTTCGCCGCGTGCAGGTCGGCGGCGTGGCGCTCGGGGTCGATCGGCTCCAGGCGGCAATAGCGGCCCGCGACCGGCGTGCGCGGCGGCCGCGGCCGGGCGGTCCAGCCGGGTAGGGGGAAGCCGACGGGCTGGCCCAGGGCGTTGCGGTGGTCGGACATGTTGCTTCCAGTTCAAATGGCGCGAGGACTGCACTGAGCCACGGATCGGCGGGCCAAGGGAAGCGCCACTTCGCCGGCACAAGAGGGGCCGGATGCGCGAATGCTGGTCCGGGCGGCCATTGAAGCGCGGGCGTAAAAATGCCCAACTGGACGCCATGGTCGGGCCGGTCCGCGGCCTCGGGAGTCGAGCATTGAACAGGACCGCGCGCATCGTGCTGCTGAACGGGGTCGGCAGCGTCGGCAAGAGCACCATCGCCAAGGCATTGCAGGCGATCACCGAAGATCCGTTCCTGTACGTCGCCATGGACGCGTTCCTCGACATGCTGCCCGAAGCGAGTTGGGGCCGCGCCGACGGCATCACCTTCGAGACGGTGCGGGAGGACGGCAGGCCGTCGGTCGCCATCCATACCGGGCCGGTGGCCGAGCGCGCCCTGGGCGGCATGCGGCACGGCATCGCCGCCATGGCGGCCCAGGGCAACGACATGATCGTCGACGAGGTGCTGATGGACGGCACCGGGGCGGAATATGTGGAGCTTCTGTCCCCGTATGCGCTGCATCTGGTCGGGGTGTTCGCCCCCTTGGACGTGCTGGAGGCCCGCGAGCGCCAGCGCGGCGACCGCATGATCGGGCTGGCGCGCTGGCAGTACGACCGCGTCCACGAGGGCATGACCTACGACCTCGAGCTCGACAGCAGCCGGTCGACGCCCGAGGACTGCGCGCGGCAGATCAAGATGCGGTTCGGGCTGTAGGAAGCGCTGGGGCAGGCGCTCGCGCCAAGCTCCCACCGCGGTGATTTGCGGCAGCGCGCTGCCGCGGTCATGCTGGCCTGATGAAGCGTTTCTCGATCGGGGCGGTCATGCTGGTGCTGGGCATGATGCTTGGTGGTGGCGCCGCGTCGTCCGGGGCGGCAGACGTGATCGACGCCCGGGTGACGGCGCGCGGCGGCGGCCTCTACGATTTCGACGTCACCATCCGCAGCAACGATACCGGCTGGGATTACTACGCCGACGCCTTCGAGGTGCTGGCCCCCGACGGCACGCTGCTCGGCCGCCGCGTGCTGCTGCACCCGCACGAGACCGAGCAGCCCTTCACCCGCGATCTCTATGGCGTCGCCATCCCGGACGAGGTCCGGGAGGTCACCATCCGCGCCCGCCACAAGCCGGCGGGCTATGACGGCGCCACGTTGACGGTGACGCTTCCCCGGTAGCAGGATTGGGGCGACAGGCGCGGACGAGGGAGAAGCGATGGCGGTTCTGACGGCCGAGCAGGTGGCGGCCTTCCGGCGCGACGGGTATCTGACCCTGCCCGGGGCGGTGACTGTCGATCAGTTGGCGGCCTTGCGGGCGCAGCTCGCCGCCTGGATCGAGGATAGCCGCGGCCACGACACTCCCTGGGGCGAGCAGATGGACGGGCGGCCGCGCTTCGACCTGGCCGCGGCCCATCGCCCGGACAATCCGCAGCTCCGCCGGGTCAACAATCCCTCGGAGGTTTCCGAAATCTTTCGCGTGGTCATGGCCGACAGCCGCATGACCGACATGGTGGCCGACCTGATCGGCCCCGACCTCGCCTTCCACCACTGCAAGATCAACCTGAAGCTGCCGGGCGCCGACACCGAGGTCGGCTGGCATCAGGATTTCGGCTACACGCCGCACAGCAACGACGACTTGGTGACGGCGCTCCTGTTCCTCGACGACGTGACCGAGGAGAACGGCGCCCTCGCCGTGGTCCCGGGCTCGCACCTGACCGGGCTCAGCAGCCTGTGGGACGGCGGTCGATTCACCGGCGCGGTGGCGGAGCAGGTGGCGTCGGACGCCCGGCGCCGGGCGGTGCTGGCGACCGGACCGGCCGGCTCGGTGTGCCTGATGCACACCATGCTGCTGCACGGCTCGCGCGCCAATCTGAGCGCCCGCAGCCGCAATCTCTACATCGCCGTCTATGCCGCGGCCGACGCGGTTCCGCTCGCGCCTTCGCCGGTGCCGAGCCGCCTGCAGGGGACCATCGTGCGCGGGCATCGGCCGCGAACTGCCCGGCTCATGGGCGGCACCATAGAGCTGCCGCCCAACTATGGCGCCAGCTCGTTCTTCGAGATCCAGCGCGCCGCCCGCGGGGGGTGAGGGGAGCCGCGGGGCCGTTCAGGTGGCGGAGTGACGTTCGCGCGGCGTCGCCTGATAGAAGCCCTGCAGCCGAGACCTGCGGATGTGCATCGGCACCTCGGAAGGGGAGCCGATCCTCGGGCCGCCGATATAGCGAACGCCGGCGGCGGTGGCGGCGATCAGCTGGCTCGATCGCTCGACCCCGACC
>JBFWXJ010000376.1:0-6266 GCA_050187535.1 Alphaproteobacteria bacterium
AGTGCTCGGCCGTATAGCCCGTGCCGATCCCCTGCCCCGGCTGGTACGGCCTGAGGCTGACCGGCACCATGAAGGCGAGCGGCGCCACGAAGGCGACGACGAGCAGCAGCAGGACGGGCGACAGCAACCCGTAGCCGGCCCATCGCCCGCGCGCGTTCATCGGGCGGACCCCGGCAGCACGAGGACGTCCTGGGGCCGCCACGACGCATGCACCCGGTCGCCGCGCGCCAGCACGCCCTCGCCCGACGGTGCCTCGACCTGCAGCTCCCAGCCAGGATCGACGCGCACGACATACTGGCTACCGGCACCGGCGAAGGCGGCGAAGACAACTTCGGCCGGGAAGCCGTCGCCGCCGGCCGGCGTGCGCGATAGCCGGATCGCCTCATGCCGGAGGCCGATGCGCACCGGCGTGCCGGCGGAAAGCCCATCGCCCGGCACCGGCACGGTCTGACCCGTCTCCAGCCGCACCAGGGCGCGGCCGTCGGCGATCTCCGCGACGCGGCCCTCGGCGAAGTTGGTGCGGCCGATGAAGCTGGCGACGAAGGCGTTGGAAGGTCGGCGATAGACCTCCTGCGGCGGCCCGACCTGCTCCAGCCGGCCGGCGTTCAGCACGACGATGCGGTCCGACAGCGTCAGCGCCTCGGACTGGTCATGGGTCACGAAGACCGTGGTCAGGCCCAAGTTCTGCTGCAGGCGCTTCAGCTCGACGCGCATCTCGTCGCGGAGCTGGGCGTCGAGGTTGCTGAGCGGCTCGTCGAGCAGCAGCAGGCGCGGCTCGATGGCGAGCGCGCGGGCGAGCGCCACGCGCTGCTGCTGGCCGCCCGAGAGCTGCGAGGGATATCGCGCCGAGAGGTGGCCGAGGCGCACCATCTCGAGGAAGCGCGCGACCTGCGGGGCGATGCGCGCCTTCTCGAAGCCGCGGCGGCGCAGGCCGTAGGCGACGTTGTCGGCCACGGTCATGTGCGGGAAGAGCGCATAGGACTGGAAGACGAGGCCGAGGTTGCGGCGATGCACCGGAGTCCAGGTGATGTCCTCTTCGCCCAGCATGATGCGGCCGCCGTCCGGCTCGACGAGACCGGCGATCATCCTGAGGATCGTCGTCTTGCCGCAGCCGGAGGGTCCCAGCAGCGAGAGGAACTCGCCGTCGCGGACGGCGAGTTCCACCCGGTCGACGACGGTGACGGGGCCGTAGGCCTTGTGCAGCCCCTCGATGCGCAGCCCGGTCACCGCCAGTCTCCTTTCGTCAGAGTAGCTCCCTTCCTCAGCGCACGATCTCGCGCGCCCAACGATCGGCCCAGGTCGGCAGCGTCTTGGCGATGTAGGCGGCGTCGGGGAAGAAGATCGTGTCGATGTTCTCCTTGTAGGGCACGAGCTTGGCGATCTTCTCCGGCAGCTCGACCGTCTTGTTGGTCGGGCCGGCATACTGCCGTTCGGCGTAGCACTTCTGGCCCTCGGGCGAGAGGAGCACGTCGATGTATTTCTCCGCCAGCTCCTTGCGCTTGGCGCCCTGCGGGATCGAGACCGTCGGCGTGATGCCGATGGTGCCTTCCTTGGGGAAGGAGAGCGCGACCGGAATCCCCTTGGCGGCGGCGGCACCGACGCGGTCGACGTACCAGGGGGCGGCGATGATGTCGCCGCGCTCGATCAGGGTCACGACCTGGTCGGCCTGCGTGTAGAAGGTGACGATGCCGGGGCGCAGCTTCTTGATCGCCTCGAAGCCGGGCTCGATGTTCTCGACCGAACCGCCGTTGAGCCGTGAAGCGGCGATCAGGAAGTGCATGCCGGCGCTGTAGGAAACGTCGCTGATCGCGATCTTGCCCTTGAACTCGGGCTTCCACAGATCGGCCCAGGAGGTCGGCGGCGTCTTCACCTTCTCGGGGTTGTAGGCGATCGCCGTGCCGCTGAACATGAAGGCGACCCAGCGATTGTCGTCGTCGAGCGCGATCGGATAGAGGTCCTTCCAGTTGGACAGCTTCGATGTGTCCATCTTGTCCAGCAGGCCCTCGGCCTTGGCCTGGATGACGATCTGGCGGTCCATGTAGGCGACGTCGATGTCCGGCCGCCCCTTGGTCGCGCGCAGGCGGCCGATGTTCTCGGGCGAGCTGCCGAACACGAACACGACCTTGGCGCCGGTCGCCTTCTCGAAGGGCGCCACGTGGCAGACCTTCGCATTGTCGGCGAACGAGCCGCCGAAGATCGCCACGACAATTTCCTGTGCCTGGACCGGCGCCGCCATCAGGGACGTCGCCACCACGCAGCCCGCTACTCCCATCCAACGCATGGTCATCTCCCTTGTTGTGCCCGACCGGGCCACGTTCGCAGAGCCATCCTCCGGCGCATCATTGCGTGCCCTCCTCCCGGCGCCGGCCGGGGTGGAAGCGCGCGGCCGTCCACCCGCCGTCGACGGCGAGGAGCTGGCCGGTGACGAAGCGCGCGTCGTCCGACGCGAAGAAGAGGACCGCGGCCGCGACGTCGTCCCCGGTTCCCGCATGGCCGAGCGGCGTCGCATCCAGCATCGTCTCGCGATACCAGGTGACGGCGGCCAGCCGCTTCTCGGTCATGTCCGACAGGATCAGGCCCGGCGCGATCGCGTTGATGCGGATGCCGTCGATGCCGTAGTCGCCGGCCATCTGCCGGGTGAGCGCGATGACGCCGGCCTTGGCGGCGCTATAGGAGGAGGCACCCGGATAGCCGACGGTGCCGATCACCGACGCGATGTTGACGATGGCACCACCCCTCCGCATCCGCGGCAGGGCGGCGCGCGACAGGCGAAAGACGCTGCGCAGCATCACGTCGAGGCGGCGGTCCCAATCCTCGTCGCTCGTCTCCAGCACCTCGCGCGAACCGCCGATGCCGGCGTTGTTCACCAGCACATCAAGCGGCCCCAGCGTCTCCGCCGCCGCGACGATGCGCTCCGGCGCGTCGGCTGCCGTAATGTCCATCGGCAGCGCCACCATCGCCGGGCCGAGGGCAGTTGCGGTCGCCGCCAGCTCCGCCTCCAGCAGGTCGACGCCCAGCACGCGGGCGCCCTCGGCGACGAAACGCCGGGCGATCGCCTCGCCGATGCCGCGTGCGGCACCGGTGACGATCGCGACCTTGCCCTCCAGCCTGCCCGTCATGCGATGCGTCCCCCGTCGACCGGAATCGCCGTGCCCGTCATGAACGAGGCCGCGTCCGAGGCCAGGAAGTGCACCATCTGCGCCACCTCGTCGGCCTCGCCGAAGCGGCCGAGGGGATGGCGGGAGAGGAAGGCGGCGCGCACCTGCTCGGGCGTCAGCGTCACCGCCGCACGGGCCATGTTCTCCTGCAGCATGGGCGTATCGATCGAGCCCGGGCAGACGCAGTTGACCCGGATCTTCTCCGGCGCGTGGTTGAGCGCCATGCTGCGCGTCAGCAGCACGACCGCCCCCTTCGTCGCGCTGTAGGCCGAGACCAGCGTCGAGCCGACGAGCCCCGCCGTCGAGGCGAGGTTGACGATCGAGCCGCCGCCCCGCCGGCGCATCGCCGGCACCGCGGCGCGCGCACAGAGGTAGATGCTCTTCACGTTGACCGCGAAGAGCCGGTCCCACTCGTCCTCCTGGCAGTCGATGGCGGCACCGACGAAGCCCAGCATGCCGGCGGCGTTGACGAGGACGTCGATGCCGCCCAGCTCCGCCTCCGCGCGCGCCATCGCGGCCGCAACCGCGGCGCCGTCGGTGACGTCGAGTGCGGCGTGGAGGACCTTCGCCTCGCCGCCCGCCAGCTCGGCCGCCGCGCGGGCGACGCCCGCGGCATCGCGGTCGACGAGGAAGAGTGCCGTCCCGTCAGCCGCCATCAGGGTCGCCGTCGCCCGGCCGATGCCGGACGCTGCCCCCGTCACCACCGCCACCTTTCCCGAAGCTGCCATGCCCTACCCCTATTCCTCAGCTTGCGTCGACCGGCGCTCGCCCGCACCCCAGTAGATCGCCTCGGTCGCCTCCAGATGCCGGCGCATCGCGGCCTCGGCCGCAGCCGGGTCGCGCGCCTCGACGGCGGCGAAGATGGCAGCGTGGGAGCGGTGCGAGCGGCGGTCGATCCCGGGCGTGCGCAGCACCGTGCGGCGCTGCGTCGTCAGCCACTCGATGATCGCCTCGTGCAGTGCCACGAAGATCGGGTTGCGCGGGATCTGCGCCAGCACGAAGTGGAACTCGCGGTCGGTCGCCTCGTAGCGCTCGGGATGGCCGATCGCCTCGCGATTGGCTTCCAGCGCCGCACGCAGACGATCGACATCGGCATCCGTCGCCGTGCGCGCCGCGAGCTGGGCCACCGCGCTTTCGAACAGGCAACGCGCCTGCTGGAAGTGACGTACGCCTTCGGGGCGCGACAGCATCAGCCGCGCGGCACCCGACAGTTCGGAGACCAGAGTCTCGGTCGTCGGCTGGGTGACCCGGGCACGCTCGCCGTTCGAGATGACGACCAGCCCCATGCGCTGCATCGCGAACAGCGCCTCGCGGATCGCGGGGCGCCCGACCCCGAAGCGCAGCATCAGCTCGCGCTCCGACGGCATCTGGTCGCCCGGCTGCAGCTCGCCCGAATGGATCATCCGCTCGAGGCGGTCGACGACCTCCTCGTAGAGCTTGCGCCGGCGGATGACACTGGACGCACCTGACATGCTGTCAGCCTATCATACCAGCTGAGGCGCGGAAGCCTCCTTCGCGGCCGCCCGAGAAATTTCAGTCGAGGAAGAAATCCTGCACGAAGTCGGTGCAGCCCGGGGTCACCGCGTAGCGGTCGAGATCGGTGACGCCGGCCGCCCGCAGCGCCTCGTCGTCGATAAAGAAGTTGCCGGTAGTATCGCGGGAGGGGCGGGTCAGGATCCAGTGCGCGGCGTCCGCCATGATCTCCGGCTTGCGGCAGCGCGCGATCGCCGCGTCGCCGCCCAGCAGGTTGCGGATCGCCGCCGTGGCGATGCCCGTGCGCGGCCACAGCGCGTTGAAGGCGATGCCGTCCGCCCGGAACTCCTCCGCCATGCCCAGAACGCACATGCTCATGCCGTACTTCGCCATGGTGTACGCGACATGGCCCGCGAACCAGCGGGGGTTCATGTTGAGCGGCGGCGACAGCGTCAGCACATGCGGATTGGCCGACCGCCGCAGATGCGGGATGCAGGCCTGCGCACAGAGATAGGTACCGCGCGCGTTGATCTGCTGCATCAGGTCGTAGCGCTTCATCGGGGTCGCCAGCGTCCCCGTCATGCTGATCGCCGAGGCGTTGGCGACCAGCACGTCGATCCCGCCGAAGGCCTCGACGGTGCGGGCGATGGCGGCCGTCACCTGCTCCTCCTCGCGGATGTCGCAGGCGAGCGGCAGCGCCCGGCCGCCCGCGCGCTCGATCTCCTCGGCCGCCGTGAAGATCGTGCCCTCCAGCTTGGGATGGGGTTCGACCGTCTTGGCGGCGATGGCGACGTTGGCGCCGTCGCGCGCGGCACGGAGCGCGATCGCCAGCCCGATCCCACGGCTGGCGCCGGTGACGAAGAGCGTGCGGCCGGCGAGGGTCATGGCGTCACCCCGTCGGCAGGCCGCTGAACTCGTCGATCCGGCGGTTGCCGAGCCGGGTCTTCTGCTCCTTCAGCTCGATGCGGGAGATCGTGCGCAAATGCACCTCGTCCGGGCCGTCGACGATCTGCAGCGCGCGGCCCCAGGTCCAGATGAAGGAGAGCGGCGTGTCGTTCGTCAGGCCCTTGGCGCCGAATGCCTGCATGGCGCGGTTGGCGATCGTCGTCTGCATGCGCGGCACGACGACCTTGATCAGCGACACGTCCTTGCGGGCGGCCTTGTTGCCGTGCGTGTCCATCAGCCACGCCGTGCGCAGGACGAGCAGCCGCGCCTGCTCGATCTCAGCGCGCGACAGCGCGATCCACTCCATGACCGTGCCGTGCTCCGACAGCGAGCGGCCGAAGGTTCGGCGCTCCTGGGCGCGCTGCATCATCAGGTCGAGCGCCACCTCGCACTGGCCGATCGAGCGCATGCAGTGGTGGATGCGCCCCGGCCCGAGACGTGCCTGCGCCAGTTCGAAGCCCTGCCCTTCCGAGCCCAGCAGGTTGGCGGCGGGCACCTTCACGTTCTCGTAGAGCACCTCGCAATGCCCCTCGGGTGCCACATGGTTCATGATCGGCGGATTGCGCACGATCGTGATGCCGGGCGTGTCCATCGGCACGATGATCATGCTCTGCCGGCGATGGGTCTCGGCGTCGGGATTGGTGACGCCCATCAGGATCGAGATCTTGCAGCGCGGGTCGGCGGCGTTGG
>JBFWXJ010000377.1:0-6208 GCA_050187535.1 Alphaproteobacteria bacterium
GCTCAGGGACCTCCGCGCAGCCGCCGCACCGCGCGGGCTGGGCAGCCTCGCGTCGCCGGTCGCCGGCATCATCGTGGGCAATGACGGCAGCGTGACCGCGATCGGCACGGGCGGTGAGCTCGGCCATTGGCGCGCCGGCGGCGGGGCGAGCGCCGGCGGCGGGCTGACGGTGCCGGGCCGGCCGGTCGCGCTCGCGCCCGCCGGCGATGGAGCGGTGATCGTCGCTACCGCCGATGGGGCGCTGCATCGTGTCGATACACGCCTGCGCCAGGTCGCGACGCTGGCCCCGGTCGACCGGGCGATTGCGGTTGCCGCGGTCGCGGCCTCGGGGATGGTGGCCACGGCCGGTGCTGGCGACGGCGCGGTGCAACTCCGGGACCCGGTGGTGGGCGGGGCGGCGGGCGGGGCGGTGCGGACGCTCGATGCCGGCAGCCCGGTCGCCGCACTCGCCTTCGACCGCACCGGGACCCGTCTCTTCGCGGCGTCGGCCGACGGTTTCGTGCGGCTTTGGGATGCCCGGGCGGGCGTACTGCTGGCGCAAGCCCTCTCGACCGAGGGCGGTTGGGCGGTGCTCGACCCGGCCGGCCGCTTCGATGGCTCCGCCCAGGGCATGGACGACGTGCGCTGGCAGGCGCCGCAGGTGGCGCTACCGATCGAGAGTTTCTCCGCCACGTACTACGAGCCGGGGCTGCTGGCCCGCCAGGGCGCGCAGCCGGCTGCCGCAGCGCTGGCGCCCGCCCCCGTCCCGCGCATCGAGGACGGCATCCGCCTGCCGCCGCAGGCCCGCCTGGAGGCCGTGGGCGCCGCCGCCGGCGGGCCGCCGCAGCCCTTCGAGCTGCGCGTCGTCCTGATCGACCAGGGCGGCGGCATCGAGGAGGCGCGTGTCTTCCAGAACGGCAAGCGGGTGCCACCCTCCTCAATCCTGCGCGACGAGACCGGGCGATCGGGCGGCGCCGCGACGCGCACGCTGACGGTGCGCGCTACGCCCATCCCCGGCGCGAACCGCTGGGAGGCGGTGGGCATCGGCACCGGGCGGGTCGAGGGGCTGGCCGCGACGCTCGATCTGACATTCGCGCCGCCCGCCCGCCGGCCGACGCTCCATCTCGTCACCGTCGGTATCAATGACTACGCCTTCGCCGACGTCGAACGGCGCCTGCGCTTCGCCGTGCCCGACGCCAAGGCGGTGGCCGCACGCCTCGCCGGCCAGCGGGCAGCCGGCTTCGAGACGGTCGAGCGCTACGGGCTCTACGACCGCCAGGCGACGCGGGCCGAGATCCTGGGGGTGCTGGATCGTCTCAAGGGCGTCCCGGCCGATGACGTCGTTGCCGTCTATCTCGCGGGCCACGGCGAGACCGTCGGCGGCGACTGGCACTTCGTCACCTATGACGTGACCGATCTGGAGGACCTGCGCAGCATCGGCGCACGCGGCCTCTCGGCGCCTGCCCTGCGCGACGCGCTGCTGGCCGTCGGCGCGGAACGCGTCGTCCTGATGGTCGATGCCTGCAAGTCCGGCGGCGCGGTGACGCCACTCGCCGACGTCGCCGACCGGCGGGCCTTGCGCGAGATGGCCAAGAGCGCGGGCCTGCACGTGCTGGCCGCCACCGGCCGCGACCAGCTCACGCCGGAGTTCGCCACGCTCGGGCACGGCTCCTTCACCTATGTCGTGCTGGATGGCCTCGCCGGCGCCGCAGACCGCGCCCCGCGCGACGGCTGGGTCTCGATCCGCGAGCTGATCGGCCATGCCGAGCGCCGCCTGCCGGGCTTTACCCGCGATCAGGTCGAGAAGGCGATCACCCTCATGATGCGCGCCCAGACCAGCCGCGGCCTGATCGAGCAGATCCGCGGCCAGCCGATCCCCATACCCACCGCCTTCTCGCGCGGCGCCGACTTCACGCTATCGCGTATCGGATCGCGATAAATGCATGCAACAGCTCGCGATAGAGGCGACCGCCGTGGGAGGTTACGGTTGCGAGGGGCGATTTGCTTGTGCAACGATGGAGAGAGCACCGGGGGGACGTATGCGCGACATGGCATGTGGAAAACTCAATTCAGAGCGTAGATTCAGAATATTCGGACTCCTTTCGGTAGCAGCGGCTGCACTCGCCGTCGGCTGGGCGCCGGACGCCCGGGCCCAGCTCGTGCCGCCCTTACCCAACCAGCCGCCCTTCATCCCGGGCGACGCGCCCTCGACCGACACCAGCACCGAAATCCTGCGCGCCACGACGAGCGTGCTGGCCAATGTCATCTCCTCGCGTGTGTCGGCGGCGGTGGGTGGCCCTCCAGGCGGCGGCCGCGCGCGCGCCCAGCGCCCGCAATACGCGACGCTCGGCCCATACGTGACTCCGGGCCTGGAGCAGACCGCCCAGGCGGCTGCGCCGGACGGCGGCGGCTCCTTCGCGGCCTGGTTGACCGGGGGCTGGACCCGGGTCGAGGACAGCTACGTGGCCACCGCCTTCAAGGGCGACATCTGGACACCCGTAGCAGGCGCCGACTACACGGTGGACGGGCGTTGGGTCTTCGGCGTCACGGCGGGCTACGAAGGCAGCCGGATCGACACGAACTACGTGCATGTCCCCGGCCGCTTCAAGGGCGACGGCTTCTCGATCGCCCCCTATGTCGGGCTGCGCCTCACCGACGAGCTGCTGGTGACCGGCGGCGTCGGCTATGTCCGCACCTCCTACGAGCAGGGCCGCCGCGAGGCGGCACGCAGCCTGCGCGGCTCCTTCGACGGCGACCGGGTCTTCGGCTTCGTCAACCTCGCCGCGACGGCGCCCGTGGCGTGGCACGGCGTCGACGGCCTGTCGCTGTCGGCCAGCCTCGGCTACCGCCACGTCAAGGAGTGGCAGGGCTCCTACACCGAAACCGGGACCGACGGCTCGGCCGACCGCAAGACGAGTGCCGAGGTCGAGCTGGGGCAGATCGTCGTCGGCCCGCGTATCGCCTATGCCATCTCCGACGGCATGGGCGGGATGGTGGTCGAGCCCTTCGTCAGCGCCCTCTTCGAATACGACGCGGTTTCCGAGGCCTCTCGCCCGACGCCGGGCTCGCGCTCGACCGGCACCGACCGCACCGGCTTCCTCATCGCGACGGGGATCAACCTGCAGATGGACGACGGGCTCAGCGGCAGCCTGGAGTTCAACAGCATGGTCGGCCGCGAGAACTTCGAGAGCTACTCGCTGATTCTGGGTCTGCGCTACCGCTTCTGACGGGCCCGCGCACCGCCCCCCAACGGATTTTTCAGACGGGAATTCCAAGATGGCCACGGTCATTGCCACCTCCGCCTTCGTGATGAACGCGCTCCGGCAGTTCACGGGCGCGACACCCTTCGACGGCACTGCCCTGCGCCTGCCGGTCGCCGACGGCTCTTCGATGGTCTTTACCGGCCAGCTCACAAACGTAACCGGCATTGTCACCGGCCCGGTCGAGCGGATCGTGTCGCTCGGATCGAACGGCCAGGAGCAATTCCGCATCGAGTTGGCCTCCCCCATCGACGTCCAGCAGCTCTTTGCGCTGTCTCGCGGCTCGACCGACGCCTTCGCGGTCGATGCGTTTCTGTTCTCCGGCAATGATGGCATGCGCGGCAGCGCCGGCAGCGATGCCATCCTCGGCTACGAGGGCAGCGATGTGATCGATGGCCTTAGCGGGTCCGACACGCTGGTCGCCGGCGGCGGCGCGGACACTGCGGTCGGCGATGCGGGGAACGATGCGGTGCGCCTCGGCGCCGGCGACGACCGCGGCTTCGGCGGTCCAGGCCAGGACCTCCTGGTCGGCTTCGCCGGCAATGATACGCTCTATGGCGGTGCCGACGCGGACACGATTGACGGCGGCGCGCCGGAGACGATCGACGGCGTGGAGCTGTCGCACTGGGCCATCCCGATCTTCCAGGGCTTGAGCCTGCCGGCCGGCGCCGACGGCTCCGACCCGCGGGGGGCGGCTGCGCCCGACAGCGATCTGATATCCGGCGACGCGGGGGCCGATCGCCTCGCCGGAGGCGACGGCGCCGACACGATCGACGGCGGCGCCGCGAACGACGTCATCATCGGCGACGGCTTGTACGCGTTCCGGCCGGGCGGCGACCTGCTGCTGGGCGGCGAGGGCGACGACAACATCGACGGAAATGGCGGAACGGACACGATCGGCGGCGGCGAGGGCGACGACATGCTCTCCGGCGGTGAGGCAGGCGACCTGGTCGCCGGCGATGCCGGCGACGACCGGATCACCGGCGACGACGGGGCGGACACGCTCTATGGCGGTGCCGGCAACGACGACATCTCGGGCGACTTCGGCGGACAGATCTTCAATGATCCCGGCCTCTACGGCAGCGACCTCATCTATGGCGGCCAGGGAGACGACTTCCTGCGCGGCGACATATACGGCGACGACACCCTCTCCGGCGACCAGGGCAACGACAGCCTGTGGGGAGAGTCGGGCACCAACCTGCTGCGCGGCGGGGCCGGGCTCGACTGGTACCTCGGCGACGACGGCCTCGACTACATCGTCGGGACCGCGAGCGAGCTGGCGGGCGACACCATCGAGGATTTCGGCCAGTCGACGAGCCAGGCGCCTGGCGACGTCATCGTCATCGAGGGGATGGACCTTACGTCGCTGCGCACCATCACGCCGAACGGGTCGATTGCGCTCGGCTCCGGCGGTCTGCTGTCGCTGCCGGGTGTCATGGGCGGGAGCTGGAAGACGGCGTTCGACGGCAGCAACACGACGGTGCAGTGGTCCGCGGATCCGGGGACGGGGGGCCCGCCGCCACCGCCGCCACCGCCGCCTCCACCACCCCCGCCGCCGCCCCCACCGCCGCCCCCTCCGCCGCCATCGGATCTGTTCGACGATAAGGATCAAGACTACAACTTTGCCAGTTCGACAAATCCCGCGTTCGATCCAAATCAGAATAGTGCCCGCGGCGGGGATGATCGCGTCGTTCTACCTACCGATGATGATAGGAAGACCCAAAGTTTCTTCGGGAACTCGGGTGATGACACGATAGTAGGAGGGGAATGGACTGATATTATCGGCGGCGACCAAGGTAACGATCTGATCTATGGCGGTTTGGGCAACGATTCATTGTTTGGGAACAGGAGTAGCAGTAGCACCACAGACGGCAGTGACATCCTTTACGGCGGTAAGGGGAATGATTTTGTCCACGGAAATGAAGAGAACGACACTGTAAGTGGTGGTGATGGGAACGATACCCTGGATGGGGGAGACGGTGCTGATTTGCTGGAGCCCGGGTCAGGCATAGATATTTTGTTCGGAGGTCCAAACGGGAACAATGACCTTTTCAGAGGAACGGCGGCAGAATTTAATGGCGACGCAATATTCCAATTCACGCGACAGAAGGACGTCGTGAGAATCATTGGTGGTAAGGATTTGACGCACCTTGATGAAATTTCACCTCCAAAGTCTGTGTGGAGTGTTTCTCTTTTGTCACCGTCGTTGTCAAAGGTTTCGGATTTTACCATAACCCTAGACAATGAAAATGGTAACGCCGGGACAATCAACTATCAGATTAGCGGAAATGATCTGCTGATCACGGTGATTTGAGGATACGCGCAAGCTCGTGGGACGGCGGTAGGGCTGCCGCTTTGGCGGCGAGACGGAGCGAATGCGTAACATCCGACAGCTCTTCTGGGGGCATGGCGAGTTCCTCGCCCCGCAGCACCTGCAGCAGCTCGATCTCTTTCACATCGAGCGGCTGACGCGCGCCGTGCGCGGCATGCAGCCGCACCAGTGGGGCGTGGCGCGGCTGGAAGTGCGCGAGGAGGGGCTGGCGGCGGGCGAGTTCGACGCGACGGACTGCGAGCTGGTGACGCGCGACGGGCTCATCCTGGTCGCCGGACCGGAGCGCGCCGGGAACAGCGCGCGCCTGGCGCCGCGCAGCTTCCAGGGGATGATGGACCCGGCCCAGGGGCCGCTCGCCGTCTATCTCGCGGTCGCCCGCCACCAGCCGGACGGGCGCAATCTCGTGGTCGACGAGCAGCCCGTGGCCGGCGGGGCGGCGGGCGGGCCGGCCGCCGCCCGGCGCTATCGCGTCGCGCGCCGCGAGGTCGCGGACATGTTCGCCGACGACGCGCCCGAGCACGAGGTCGCCTATGCCGAGTACGAGGTCGCCGTCCTCTTCGGCCGCGACCCGGAGATCGATGCGGCCGCCCGCGGCTTCGAGCTGGTCAAGGTGGCCGAGCTGACGGCGATGGAGACC
>JBFWXJ010000378.1:0-6199 GCA_050187535.1 Alphaproteobacteria bacterium
AGGAGCTGGAGAACGGCCTCGGCGCGGTGCGCGTGACCGGGCTCCCGGTCGCCGGCCGCTCGGTCGAGGACCTGCGCCGCATCTTCTGGGGAATGGGCACCCACATGGGCGTCGCGGTCCACCAGAACGCGCGCGGGGAGATCATCGGCGAGGTGCGCGACGAATCGGGCGATGCCGCCCCGACCTACGTGCAGCCCTCGGCCGGCAAGGTGAAGTCGAGCCGGGCGCGTGCCCGCTCGAACGGGCCGCTGCGCTTCCACACGGACCGCGCCGACATCATCGCGCTGCTCTGCGCCCAGAACAGCATGGCGGGCGGCATCAGCAAGCTGGTCTCGGTCGCGACCATCCACAACGAGATGCTGAAGCGCCGGCCCGACCTCCTGGAGGAGCTGTTCCAGGACTTCTACCGCTCCCGTCCGGAGGACGAGGACGGGCTGCACGACAAGAAATGGTTCAAGCTGCCGGTCATGGGCGTGTGCGAGGGCAAGCTCACGGTCCAGTACTCGCGGACCTATGTCGAGCAGGCGCAGGAGTTCGACGACGTGCCGCGCAACACGCCGGCGCAGATCGCGGCGATGGACCTGCAGGCCGAACTCGCCGAGGAGAACTGCATGCACGCGCCCTTCGTCGAGGGCGACATGCAGTTCCTCAACAACCACGTGATCTTCCACGGCCGCACCGCCTACGAGGACGACCCCGCCCACGGCAAGTCGCGCCGCCTCCTGCGCCTCTGGTTCTCGATGGCGAACAGCCGGCGGCTGCCCATGGGCTTCGAGGAGTTCTGGGGCGCGATCGAGCCCGGCGCGCTGCGCGGCGGCGTGCAGGTGCAGCAGGTCCCGGCCGCCGCGGAGTGACGCCTCGGCCGGCGTCCTGCCGGCACGAGTCTTGAAAGCCTGACCGCATCCGGCCGGCGCATTCCGCGCCGGCCTCCCGTGCCTCTTCCGGAGGAACCGCTTCCATGTCCGCGACCCTTCGCCGCCTCGCCGCCGGCCTGGCGCTCGCCGCGCTGGCCGCCGCGCCCGCACTCGGCCAGAGCAAGAACGTCTATTTCCTGACCTGGGGCGGCACGGTCCAGGCGACGCTGGAGAAGGACGGCTGGGGCAAGAAGTTCACGGACGCCACGGGCTATACCGTCCATCTCGTGCCGAAGGCGACCGGGCCGGAGATCATCGCCGCGGCGATCGCCCAGAAGGACAAGCCCCAGGTCGACGTCGTCCAGACCGACCTCCTGCCGTTCCTCTCCGGCGACGACCAGGGGATCTTCGTGCCCTTGAGCGAGAAGGAGGTGCCGAACATCGCCAAGCTGGCGGAGCCCGCGCGCTTCCATCCGAACGGGGTGATGACCTACGGCGACGTCTTCGCGCTGATCTACAACCACGAGGTCTTCAAGCGGAAAGGCTGGGCCGAGCCGAAGCCGGAATGGACCGAGCTGATGCGGCCCGAGCTCAAGGGCATGCTGGTGCTGCCGCCGGTCAACACGACCTATGGCCTCTACGTGCTGACCACCCTGGCGCGCGCCCACGGCGGCAGCGAGGCCGACATCGCGCCGGGCTTCGCCGCGCTGAAGAAGATCGCGCCGGGCGTCGTCGAGTGGCCGACCACCTTCGCCCGCATGGGCCAGTTCCTCCAGGACGAGACCGCGGCGATGGGCTTCTACAGTTCCTCCTCGGCGGCCGAGATGGCGAAGCGCGGGATTCCGGTGAAGCACGTCGTGGCGAAGCCCCTGCTCTTCACCGGCACCGCGATCGGCATCATGAAGAACGCGCCGAACCCGGAGGGCGCGCGCGTCTTCCTGAACTGGTGGCTCTCGAAGGAGGTCCAGTCCTACCGCGCCGAGCGCTACGGCAACGTCGTGATGAACAGCGAGGTCACGACGAACAAGTTCCCGGTCGCCGCACTCTCGGAGATGCAGCGCATCGACTACAAGCTGGTGAACGCCAAGCGCACGGAGTGGATCGCGACCTTCGAGCGCGACGTCCTGCCGCTGAAGTGAGCGCCGGCCCTGGCGCGGCGGCCGGGCTCGACGTCGCGGGCCTCGTCCGCCGCTTCGGCGACACCGCGGCGGTCGACGGCATCGACGTCGCGGTGGCACCGGGCGAGTTCTTCACCGTCCTCGGTCCCTCGGGCTGCGGCAAGACCACGCTGCTGCGCTGCGTCGCGGGCATCCTCGAGCCCGATGCCGGCCGCATCGCGATCGGCGGGCGCGACGTGACGCGCGCGCCGATCTGGGACCGGCGGATCGGCCTGGTCTTCCAGAGCTATGCGCTCTTCCCGCATCTCACCGTCGCGCAGAACGTCGGCTTCGGCCTCGCGATGCAGCGCGTGCCGCGCGCCGAGCGCGGGCCGCGCATCGCCCGCGCGCTCCAGACCGTGCGCCTGGAAGGCTACGAGAAGCGGAAGCCGGCGGAGCTCTCCGGCGGCCAGCAGCAGCGCGTGGCGCTCGCACGCGCGATCGTCATCGAGCCCGACCTGCTGCTGCTCGACGAGCCGCTCTCCAACCTCGATGCGCGCCTGCGCGAGGACATGCGCGGCGAGCTGGTCGACCTCCAGCGCCGCGTCGGCATCACGACAGTGCTGGTGACACACGACATTCACGAGGCCTTCGCGCTCTCCGACCGGGTCGCGGTGATGCGCGCGGGCAAGGTCGAGCAGATCGGCGCACCGACCCAGCTCTACGAGCGGCCGGCGAGCGGCTTCGTCGCGCGCTTCCTCGGCCCGGCGAACGAATGGCCGGCGCGGATCGCACGCATCGACCAGGGCATCGCCGAAGTGACGGCCGACGGCATGCCGCCCGCACACGTCGCCGCCCCCACCGGTGCTGCCGCGGGTGCTGCGGTCGCGCTCATCCTCCGGCCCGAGCGGGTGCGCGTGGCGGCCGGCGGCGGCGCGGGCCTCGCGGGCCGCATCGACCAGGTCGCTCATCTCGGCAACCTCGTGAACTACCGCATCGCGACCGACCGCGGCCCGTTCCTCGCCCAGACGCCGCCGGGCCGCGGCGCGGCACTCGCGGTAGGGACGTCGGTGACGCTCGCCTGGGACGATGCCGACCTCGCGGCGGTGCCCGCGTGACCGCGGCGGCGCTGCCGGGGCTGCGCCGTCCCGGCCTCGGCGCGCGACTCGGCGGCATGGGCTGGTGGTTCCTGGCGCCGGCGATCGCGCTGATGCTCGTCGCCTACCTGGCGCCGCTGTTCGATACGATCGTCATCAGCTTCCACCGCCACACGCCGCAGGGGATCGACCGCAGCCAGTGGATCCTCGCGAACTACGCCCGCCTGATCGACGACTACTACCTGACCGTGCTCTGGCGGACGCTGCGCGTCAGCGTGATCATCACCGCCTTCACGGTGCTGCTGGTCTATCCCGTCGCGGTCTGGCTCGCCGGCCTCTCCGCCCGGGCGCAGGCCTGGGCGATCCTCGTCTACATGTCGCCGTGGTTCGTGAACACGGTGGTGAAGTCGTTCGGCTGGACGCTGATCCTCGGCAACAACGGCCTGATCAACCGCACGCTGCGCGATCTCGGCCTGATCGACGCGCCGATCCGCCTGATGTTGAACGAGACGGGGATCGTGATCGGCCTGCTCCCTGGCCATTTCCTCTTCGTGCTGCTGCCGGTCTGGGCCGCGCTCAAGGCGCTCGACGGCAACCTGCGCTGGGCGGCGATGACGCTCGGCGCCAGGCCCTGGCAGGTCTTCCTCCGCGTGACCGTGCCGCTGACCCTGCCGGCGCTGCTGGCGGGTGCCATCATCAACTTCACCATGAACATGGCGGCCTTCGCGGCCCCGGCGCTCCTCGGCGGCACGCGCTCGCGCGTCCTCTCCTTCGTCGCCTACCAGGTCAACCTGGAGGAGCTGAACTGGCCCTTCGGCGGCGCGCTCGCCGTGGCGATGCTCGTCGTCACCCTCGGCTTCGTGCTGATAGCGCAGTCCGTCGCGGCGAGAGCGAAATGAAGCGCGCCCTCACCGCCTTCAACCTGCTGATGGTCGTCTACATGGTCGCACCCATCGTGCTGGTCGTGTGGATGTCCTTCACGCCGACGATGCGCTTCGAGATCCCGATCTCCTCGTTCTCGCTGCGCTGGTACCGCGAGCTCTTCTCCTACGACGCCTTCATCGACTCGGCGATCCTCAGCCTGCGCCTCGCCCTCTTCGCCGCCCTGCTCGCGACCGCGATCGGCTTTCTCGCCGCCTACGGACTGGTGCGCTGGAGGCCGCCGGGGGCGGCGGCGCTGACCGCGCTCTTCACCGCACCCCTCATCGTGCCGGCGGTCGTCTTCGGCATCGCGGTCCTGCAGTTCACCAACCTCGTCGGCCTCTACGGCAGCTTCACCGCCCTGCTGCTCGCCCATGTCTGCATCGTGCTGCCTTTCGCCGTGCGCACGCTGCAGGCGACGCTGGAGGGCCAGGGGCCGGAGCTGGAATGGGCCGCGATGAGCCTCGGCGCGCGGCGCCGGCAGGCGATCCTCCGGGTGACCGTGCCGTTGTGTCTCCGTGGCATGGTCTCGGCCTATCTCTTCTGCTTCCTCATCTCCTTCTCGGAGGTGACGGTGACGCTGTTCATGACCGGGCCGGCGCACCAGACGCTCCCCGTGCGCATATTCAACTATGTCAGCGACCGTATCGACCCGACGATGGCGGCGGTATCTTCCCTGGTCGTCATCGTCTCCGTTGCCCTCGTGCTGATCCTGAACCGTCTCGGCGCCCTGGGGACCGTGCGCAAATAGGGAGGCTTCCATGACCGTCCGTGTCGGCCTGGTGCAGATGGCGCTGAAGGCGCCGACCTCGGCCCCCGTCGCCGAGATCCGCGACGCGATGAACGCGGCGCACGCGGCGATGGTCGAGGACGCGGCGCGGAAGGGCGTCCAGGTCATCGCCTTCCAGGAGGTTTTCAACAGCCCGTACTTCTGCCCGGTCGCCGACCCGAAATGGGACGCCGCCGCCGAGCCGCTCGACGGGCCGACGGTCAATCTGTTCGCGCCGCTGGCGAAGGCACACGGCATGGCGATGGCGCTACCGATCTACGAGCGCGCGAAGGACGGCCGCCGCTTCAACACCACGGTCGTGATCGACGCCGACGGCAGCGTCCTCGGCACCTACCAGAAGACCCACATCCCGACGATCGGCCGCCAGCTCCACGGCATGATCCCCGAGAGCGAGCGCGGCACCGAGGCGACCTGGTTCGAGCCGGGCGAGACGGGCTGGCCGGTCTTCGCGACGAAGTACCTGAAGCTCGCGGTCTACACCTGCTACGACCGCCACTTCCCCGAGGGCTGGCGCGCCCTCGGGCTCGCCGGCGCCGACTATGTCGTCAACCCCTCGGCGACCTGGGAAGGGCTCTCGCGCCATCTCTGGACGATCGAGCAGCCCGCGGCCGCCGTCGCCAACGCCTTCTATGTCGGCGCGATCAACCGCGTCGGCACGGAGATGCCCTGGGACATCGGCCGCTTCTACGGCTCGAGCTACGTCGTCGATCCGAAGGGCCGCATCCTCGCCCAGGGCCCGGACGACAAGGACGCCCTGGTCGTCGCCGACATCGACCTGGCCGTGGTCGACGAGGTCCGCACGACCTGGCGCTTCATGGAGCACCGTCGCCCGGCCGCCTACGGGCCGGTCGTCCGGGCGGGGTAGGCTTGCGCGCGCAGCCAGCTATTCTTACTTTCTGAAGTAAGAATTGGAGCGAGCCGTGCGCATCACCAGCAAGGGGCAGGTCACCATCCCGATCGCGATCCGCGAGAAGGCGGGCCTGCTGCCGAACACCGAAGTCGATTTTGTCCAGGAGGGCGACAGCGTACGGATCGTTCGTGCCGATCGCCGGAGCAAGAAGGAAAGCCGGGGCGAGCGAGCCATCCGGAGACTGCGCGGCAGCGCCGGCCGCATCGGCATGACGACCGACGAAATCATGGCGCTGACGCGCGGCGAGGAATGACGCCGGTTCTCGTCGACAGCAACGTCATCCTCGACGTCGCGACCGACGACCCCGAATGGCGAGTGTGGTCGGAGCAGGCGCTGCTCGCGGAGGTGCGCCGCTCACTGCTCGTCATCAACCCGATCGTCTTCGCCGAAGTATCGACGCGGTTCGCTGACGTCGCGCTCGTCGACGAGGTGCTGCCCGAGGATACTTTCATGCGCGAGCCGCTGCCCTATGCGGCTGGCTTCTTGGCCGCGCGCGCCTATCTCGCCTATCGCCGTCGTGGTGGTGTTCG
>JBFWXJ010000379.1:0-6192 GCA_050187535.1 Alphaproteobacteria bacterium
CGCCATGCGGGCGACAACCTCGCCCAATGTAAGGTCGGCATCGAAACCGAGCTCGATCTCGACCAGGATTTGGCTTCCCGTCCGCCTCGACCGCACCCGCCCCAACGTTTCGTAGCTCTCGAAATGGGCTGCGAGCCCCCGATTGATGTGGACCTGCAGCTCGTCGCCCAGAGCCTTGTCGAGCAGATCCGGCAGGATCCGACGGATCATCCCGGATGCCAGCCACACCATGAAGAGGGAAACGAAGGCCGACCCGGCGGCATCCGCCCACATTCCGACCGCGCCGCCGAAGGCTGCGTTGGTCGCAACGCTGACGGCGATCATGCCGGAGGCGATCGTCCGGCTGAGGCGCGCCTTGCGCTCCGCCTCGACCACCGGCGAGACCGCGCCCCGGCCGGCGCGGATCATTCCGGCCAGCACCGAAGCGTCGATAACGAGGTCGGCCAGGACGATCGCCAGTGCGACCGTGAGCGCGGTGCCCTCGTGCACCGGCGGGTGCAGCAGATGATCGGGAATCTCCAGGAGGACGAAGACGGCGCCGCCCACCATGGCAAACGCCGTGAGGATGCTGACCGCCTGCTCCACCTTGCCGGTGCCGAAATCGTAGTCGGCGAGCCGGCCGCGGTTGACGCGCCGCAGCACGACGATCGACAGCGATGTCAGTCCCAGCGTGATGCCACTCTGCAGAGCTTCGGCCAGAATGGTCAGTGACCGGGTCCAGATCGCGAGGGCGACGAAGATGATCCAGACGCAGACGTCCAGGAGGAGCCCGTTGCGGATGATCCGCTCCTGGGCCAGTTCCGACTCGGATGGCACGCGCACCGGATCCGCCCCGCCGTTTCGCTTGCGTCTCCCGTACACGGAACGGTGGGCATGGTCGAGACGGCTGGCGCCAGGACGCCCGACGCTCCATCTTGGATGGGCCGTGTGGATCGCAACCCGCCTCTCGGCGGCGCTCGCCGCGCTGCTGATCGCCCTCTCCGCCGCGCAGGCGCAGACCACCGTCGACCTCGCCCTCGTCCTGGCGGTCGACGGCTCCAGCAGCATCGACGACCGGGAATTCCGTCTGCAGATGCAGGGATATGCCCGCGCGTTCCGGCATCCGAGCGTCGCGGAGGCGGTAGCGACCGGACCGCAGCGCCGGATCGCGGTCACGATGGTGCAATGGTCGAACCTGCACGACCAGGAGCAGGTGATCGACTGGACCATCCTCGACAGCCCGGACGCGAGCCTGCGTCTGGCGGACACGATCGAGAAGGCGGCCCGCGCGGTCCCCGCCGGCAGCACTTCCATCAGCGGGGCGATCCTCTACGCGATACGCGCGCTCGGCGACGGTCGGATAGCGGCCCAGCGCCGCGTGATCGACGTATCCGGGGACGGGCTCAACAACATGGGACGCCCGCCTGCCTATGCGCGCGACCGCGCGGTCGAGGCCGGCATCGTCGTCAACGGGCTGGCGATCACCACGGAAGTGCCGTCGCTCGACCTCTACTACGAGGACAACGTCATCGGCGGCACGGGGTCCTTCGCCGTCGCCGCCGATTCATTCGACGCCTTTCCCGAGGCGATACTGAAGAAGCTGCTGCGCGAGATCGTCTACCTGCCCGATCACGAGACCGTCGCCGCCATGCCCTGAGGCGCACCCTGCGCCGCCTGCGCGTAGCGGAGGAGCTGCTCGACCATCCGCGTCCCGTCGTCCGCGCGCCAGGGTCCAGCCAACCTGCCGGCGCGCGCTTTCAGCGCCGGCAGATCGGCGAGCGCCGCGGCGACCGCACGGGCGATCTCGCCCGGCTCCACCGCTGCGAAGGTGACGCCCGCGGCGCGCCCCGCCTCGATTTCGCCCGACATCCAGGTGCCGCGCGTGGCCGCCGCGGGCACGCCCCAGGCGGCCGCGAAGCAGAACGGCCCGGACAGGCGGTCGACGAACAGTCGTGCGGCATATGGCAGGAGCACGAGATCGAGCCGCCGCACCAGGCCGATGAACGCTCCGTCGGAGATGGGCCACGGCACCACCTCGACGGCACCTGCGGCGTGCAGCCGCCCGAACAACGGCGGATGCGCGCCGCCGGGAGCGAAGTCCTGCACGATGAGCCGCAGGCCGGGGCTGGCGGCGCGCACCGCCGCGGCGATCCGACCGATGGCAGCCGAACCCTTGTCGGCCCTGGGCCGTCCCAGGACGCCGACCAGCGGTCCGTCGCCGCCCGGCAGCGCCGGTGCGACGGCGTCCTCCCCCGGCGGCGGGTCATACCAGTGGGGGCTCGCCAGCGTCTCGACCGCGCGACCGACGAGTGGGGTGAGACGCCGCGCGAGGCCGCGGGTCGTAGCCGCGATCAGCGGACGGCGCGGCGACAATGAGTGGTCGAGACTGCGCAGCGCGACGCGCAACAGCAGCGCCGGCACCGTACCCGGGGCGAGCGACGCATCGGGTGGCGTCGCGTAGTGCAGGCACACCGCCACGGCCGGCCGCTTGCGCAGGCGGCGCAAGGCGACGGCCAGCCCTTCGACGACACCCATTGCGGCCGTGGGCAGCCACACCAGGTCATCGTCGGAGAGGCCGAGATCGGCCCCGACGATTTCATCCGTGACCTGACGGGCGAGCGCGATGTGCCGGTCCACCTCGCCCGCGTAGCGGTCGGGCGGACCGGGCGGCCGCGCGACGTCACGGAAGATGACGCGCGCGCCCGGCGTGCCGGCGATGCCCGGAGGAAGCGGCGCCGGCCCGCCCAGCACCTCGATCGGAACGCCCGACCGAGCCGCATCGACGATCGCGCGACGACAAACATACTGGTCGTGGATGAGCGCATCGAGCCCGCGCGCGAGCACGACGATTCGTCGCGGCCCGTTCATCCTCGGATCGATCCGCAGTTATCCCGACGGCACGACCGCCGGCAAGGAGGCTCAGGCGTCGAGGCGCTTCAGGTACTGGGCGACGAAGTCGTGCCCGACGAAGCGGACATACGCATCCATGATCCGCTTGGTGATCGGGCCGGGAACGCTGCCGTCGGCGACCGCGGCACCGTTCACCGACCGTACCGGGCAGACGCAGAGGCTGGTCGAGGTCAGGAAGACCTCGTCGGCGGTATAGGCGTCGAAAAGGTCGAGGTCGGCCTCCTCGACGGGAATGCCTTCCGCCTTCGCCAGATCGATTGCGGTCTGGCGGCTGACGCCCGGCAGCACGAACTTCGTGCGCGGCGTGCGCACGACGCCGTCCTTCACGATGAAGATGTTGCTCCCGATCCCCTCGGCGAAGTTGCCCGAGGTATCCAGAAGGACGGCCCACGCCTCAGGGTCGTCCGACTTCGCCTCGAGCTCGCCGATGATCATGTTGAGGTAGTTGTGCGTCTTGGCGCGCGGGCTCAGCGATTCCGGCGGTGTGCGCCGGGTCGGCGGCACGACCACGGCCGCACCGTCGCGGTAGAGGGGCGCCCGCGACTTCAGCGGCAAGGGCGTGCACTCGATGATGACGGTGGCGCCCTGCTGCTCGCGCGGCTCGCCCGGGGCGGGATCGACACCGCGCGACACCCGCTGGCCCAGCCAGTAGTCGTCCTCCGCGCTCAGCAGATGCAGGTTGCGCTCCAGCACCTCCTCCGACGCGCGCGTCATCTCGGCCGAACTCATGCCGGGGTCGATGCGGACATAGCGCAGCGACGCATAGAACCGGTCGATGTGCTCCTTCAGCTTGAACACGCGGTGACCGAAAGTCCGCGTCATGTCGAAGACCGCGTCGCCGTACTTGAAGCCGCGATCGCGGAACGACACGCGCACCTCCGATTCGGGGACGATGCGGCCGTTGAAATAGGCGACACGTTGGTTGGCGAGCGCGGTCATGGAAGGCCTCGGGAGACTTCGGTCGAGGCGGACGCTAGCAGAGAGCGCGACGGGCGAACAGGCGCAGGCGTCAGCGCGGCCGTGCGCCGGTCCAGGTGTACCGCTTGCGGTCCATGACGGTCTTCAGCGCCAGCGTCTTGATCGAGCTCTCTTCGCCGCGCCGGCGCAGGCGCGCGTATACGACACCGTCGGTTCCCTCGTAGACATGGTCGATGCGCCAGCGCGTCGGAAACACGGCGACGGTCTCCACCTCCTGTCCGACCAGGTTCTCGTCGTTCATCGTGCTGAGGTCCTCCGGGAGTGGCGGGCGTCAGTTATGGAGGCCGCGCGGGACCGTCAAGGCGATGACGCGCGCTCATCGGCGGCGCGCGCCGGAACGGTCGCGGTGGATAAGTCGAAAAGCCCTTGCCGGGGAACCGGCAGCCCGCTCCTCTTGAACCCGTGCGTCAGCCGATCACGATCGCAGGGCCGCGTGGACGCGGCCGAGCAGCCCGTCCACCTTGTCCTTGGCGATCCAGCGGGCGACGACCACCACATCCGATTCGCGGTCGACCCAGACGATGTTGCTGCCCGCACCCACCGCGGCGAAACCGCTGGCGGGCGCGCTCGGCTGCAGCAGGCGGCCGGTATTGAGCCACCACATGTAGCCGTAGGTCGGCTTCAGCATGCACGGCGTGAGCGAGCGCGCGATCCATTCCCGTGACACGAGCTGTCGGCCGCCCCAGCGCCCGTCGCGGAGCATCAGCAGCCCGACCCGCGCATGGTCCCAGGAACTGATGAAGAGGCCGCCGCCCCAGTGCCCGCCGCCGGAGACCGACTGCACCTGATGCCCGTCGATGTCGACGAAGGAGTTGCGGTAGCCGTGCCACTCCCAGGTTCGCGATGCGCCGATCGGGTCCATGATGCGCTCGCGCAGCAGGTCGGGCAGGCCGCGGCGCCACAGGCGCAGCAGCGACAATGCCAGGCGATTCACGCGCACGTCGTTGTATTCCCAGTGCGTTCCCGGCGCCTGCAGCGGCCGGGCCTTGCCCTTGTCGGCGTTGAGCCCTTCCAGCGCCAGGTCGCGGTTGCGGTCGACCAGATCGGGCTTGCCCCACAGCTCCCCTTCCCATTCGCTGGTGAGCTGCAACAGATGGTGCCACTGGATCGCCGCGTTGTGCGGCGGATCGAACCCGCCGTCGTCGACGAGATCGCGCACTGGCGTGCACGGGTCCGGCAGCAGCCCGTCGTCGAAGGCGAGGCCGGCACAGAGCGAGAGATAGCTCTTGCTGGCGCTGAAGGTCATGTCGGCCCGCGCCGGATCGCCCCAAGACGCGACGACGCGGCCTCCGCGCAGCACGAGACCGGCGGGGCCGCCCCGCGCGCGCGTGGGGCCGATGATCTCGTTCCACGGCGGCGGCTCGAAATGCCCCTGGCCGATCTGCCGCGCCAGATCACGCTCCCACGGCGTCTCGTTCGCCTCCGCGAAGGCGACGGCATCGGCCAGCGCACCCGCATCGAAGCCGGCCGCCGCCGGCGCGAGGCGCGCCCATTCGCCGGTGGCCGGCGGTTCGTATTCGGCGAGCATGGTCATGGGGCGAGGCTCCTGGATCGCGCTGGGCATCTGAGGAAGACCATCATGCTAGCATCCCCGCGCGCGGCGATTGAATCCATCCGCGGCCCGAAAGTCGCATGGATCGTCCGGACCTGCGCGGGAGGTGGCCCATGCGCCTGATGCGGCTTCTCGGACTCGTGGCGGCAGTTGCGATCGCCGTCTTCGCGACGCTGCCGGCGGCGGCCAGCTGCGGCGTGGTAGCGGGCCTGGCCCCGATGGTCCGGCCGGTCTCGTTCCGGCCGGCGAGCGTGCCGGATCTCCATGTCCGGCTGCTCTTCATCGGGCATGCCAGCTTCCTGATCGAGACGCCGGGCGGCGCCACGGCGATCACCGACTACAACGGCTACAACCGGCCGCGCGACATGGTCCCGGACATCGTGACCATGAACAACGCCCATTCGACGCATTTCACCGACGACATCCCGCAAGGCGTGCGCCACGTCCTGCGTGGCTGGGGCCCACCCGGCGAGATGGCGGTGCATGACGTCGCCTGGAAGGACCTGCGCGTCTTCAACGTGCCGACCAACATCCGCGACTGGGGCGGCGGCACGCGGCAGAACGGCAACTCGATCTTCATCTTCTCCGCAGCCGACCTGTGCATCGCCCATCTCAGCCATATCCACCACACGCTGACCGACACGCATCTGCGCGAACTGGGGCCGATCGACGTGCTGCTGGCGCCGGTCGACGGCTCCTGGACGACCAGCCAGGAAGACATCCTCACCATCATCGGCCAGATCAAGCCGCGGCTGGTGATCCCGATGCACTTC
>JBFWXJ010000380.1:0-6126 GCA_050187535.1 Alphaproteobacteria bacterium
GCCAGCGCGCCCAGGACCTGGCCGACGTCGCCCCCTACCTCGCGACCGTCGCCCCCGACGCCCCCTTCCTCGAATGGTTCGTCCGCTGGGGCTGGGCGGACGCCTGGGGCCTCTTCGTGCTGGCCCCTCTCGACCTCGACCAGCTCCGCCGCCATTTCCGTCGCTTCACGGTGGTCGCGACCGAGGACGGCCGCCCGCTCTTCTTCCGCTTCTACGACCCGCGCGTGCTGCGCAGCGTGCTGCCGACCTGCGACAAGGACCAACTCGCCCGCTTCTTCGGCCCGATCGACTGCTTCGCCTGCGAAGCCCCCTCGGGCGACGCCCTGCAGGTCTTCGAGCTGGCCGACGGCAGCTTGCGCGACCGCCCGCTGCCGCTGCCGCGGTAGGGCGGCTCAGCGGTCGCGGCGGCCCTCCCCCTCGCGAACCTGGATATCGCGGAGATGGATGAAGCCCTCGCCGCGCGGCGCGTGGATGGCGAGGCGATCGACGCGGCGGTTGTCGGCGATCATGTTGAGGAGGATCGGCACCTCGACGAAGCCGAAGGTGCGGAGCTGCGCGAAGGAGGGGGCCTGCTGCTGCCCGCCCTCGGCGGTGCGCCCGCTCCAGAACTGCCGGCCGGCCTCGACCAGGTGCTCGCGGCCGGGGCCGAGCAGCACCTGCACGGTGCCGGCCGCCATGCGCGCGTAGCGGGCGGAGAGCTCGCGCCAGAAGCCGATCAGCGAGACGGTCGCCTCGGGCGGCCCCGAGCGCAACGCGACGCGGGTCGTCCAGTCGTCGTCGGGCGAGGCCAGGAGCAGGCGCTGCAGCACCATGCGCGTCATGCGCACGAGCAGCATGCCGGCCCGGGTCGCTTCGAGATGGACCGGCCGCCGGCCGATGCGGCGCTCGGCCGGCTGGCGCGGGTCGATCGCGAGGAGATGGTCGCAGAAGGCGCGCACGGCGGGCTCGTCGACGCCGCTGTAGAAGATCGCGCCATTGCGCGGCAGCGGGCTCTCCTGCTCCATCTCCGCCATGTGCTGACGCAGCCGCCGGCGCAGGTCCTGCAGCATCCGGCGCATCTCGTCGGTGAGCGGCGGCGGGCGCGGGCCGGGCGCGTGGCCGCCGGCCGGGATCACCGGCGGCAGGGCGGCGCCCGGTGTCGCGAGCCCGATGGTGCCGGGCACCCGCGAGGGCCCCGCGGCGGCGTGCGGCCGCCTGGTGCGTGCCTGGGACATGGGTTGCCCACTACATCAGGGGCGGCACGCCAGGGTCAAGATTCGACGCGACAATTGCGCGCGCCGGTCGCGCCGGCGCGTGACAGGCGAACGACCTTGCGGCATCCTCGACGAGGAGGCGGCGGGAAGGACCGGCATGTCGAGACGCAGCACCGGTTGGCCGCGCTGGCATGGGATGGCGGCGGCGGCCGGCTTCCTCCTGGTGCTCGCCATCCTCGCGCTGTCGGCCGGCCGCGTCGCCGCACAGGCGGAGATGGGCCCGCGCGTGGCGCTGGTGGTCGGCAACGACGCCTATCCGCGCCAGCCGCTCGCCAACGCCGCAAACGACGCCCGCGCGGTTGCGGCCAAGCTGCGCGAGCTGGGCTTCGCGGTCGAGCTGCACACTGATCTCGGCCGGCGGGACTTGGAGGGGGCGATGCAGCGCTTCGCGACCCGGATGCGCCCGCCGCGCTCGACGGCGGTCTTCTTCTATGCCGGGCACGGGGTGCAGATCGACGGGCGCAACTTCATCCTGCCGGTCGACGCCGACCTCGCCGGGGCGGCCTCGGTGACGGCCGGCTCGGTCGACGTGCAGGGGCTGATCGACCAGCTGTCGCGGGCGCGCGACGCGGTCAACGTGGTGATCCTCGATGCCTGCCGCGACAACCCCTTCGCGGTCAAGCCGCGCAACCTCGTGGCTGGCCTCGCCGCCCTCGACGCGCCGCGCGGCACGCTGATCGCCTACTCGACGGCCCCCGGCATGCGCGCCGTCGACGGCACCGGCGCCAACAGCACCTACACCCAGGCCCTGCTGCGCGCGCTCGACCAGCCCGGTCTCAAGGCCGAGGACGTCTTCAAGCGGGTGCGCATCGACGTCTCGCAGGAGACCAACGGCACGCAGATGCCGTGGGAATCCTCCTCGCTGGTCGGCGACTTCGTCTTCCGCCCGCCGGTCGCGACACCGCCGCCGCCCTTCCAGTCGGCCGAAGCCCACCCCACTCCGGACGTGCCCGCCGCCCCGCCGGCGCCGGTACCCTCCACGCCCGCGCCCCAGGCGGCTCCCGCCGCGCCGCCGGCCGCCGCGGCGGCTCTCCCTGCCAGCCCGCCGTCCACCGCGATCCCGCCCACCGCGATCCCGCCCCCGAGCCCAGCGCTCGCGCCGGCTGCACCCGTCGCCCCCCATCCGTCCGTGGCCCCACAACCGCCGCCGGCCGCCGCGCTGCCGGCCCCGCAACCGCCCGCCATCTATCCGCCTGCCGCCTATCCGCCTGCCGCCTATCCGCCCGCCGCCTATCCACCACCGGTGCAGCATCCGCCGTTCGTGGTGCCGCCCATGGCCCATCCACCGATGGCGGCGGCCCCCGCGGCACCGCCACCCGCTGCCGAGCATGCGCCGCCCGCCCAGTACGCGCCGCCCGCCCAGTACGCGCCGCCCGCCCATCCGCCCGCCAGCCATTCGTCTCCTGGCTATTCGTCTCTTGGCCATTCCCCCCCTGGCCATCCCCCGCTGGCGGCCATGGTGCCTGCTGCCCCTCCGGCCCTGGCGGCGCGGCCGCCGGTGGCGGTCAGGCTGACCTTCACGGCCGATGCCATGGCCGATCGTTTCGCGCCGGCGGCGGTCGCCCAGCTCGCCGACTACGAGGCCGCGTCCTCGCCCAAGGCGCTGGCGCGCTCCGAAGATGGCCAAGCCTTCCCGGTGGTGGCCGCGCATTCGCTCGACGATGCGCGCCGGCGCAGCCTGCAGACCTGCGAGTATCTCTCCCGCAGCGGCTGCGACCTGGTGGCGGAGAACGAGCGGCTGGTGACCCAGTCGCGCAGCGCTGCCCACCAGCGCGATTCCGTCTTCGCGATCCGTCCGGGCACTGCCTATAACGCCGGCCTGGTGCCCTTCGTCGACGTGCGGCGGCTGGGCGACCTCGTCGCCTACGGCCGGGCGGCTCCGCCCAAGGTGCTGGCCGTCGCCCCCGACGGCGCCTATGGCTGGGCCCAGGGCCGCCCCGGCGAGGCCGCCGACGCGCTGGCCGAGACGGCGATCGCCCGCTGCCGCGCCGCCGCACCCACGGACTGCGCCCTCTATGCCGTCGACGACACCGTGGTCTGGAGCCCCTACGGCCCCGCCCCCAAATGCCGCGTCGCCCGCCTGACCGAGACCGGCGTCACCCGCCTGATCGCGGTGCCCTGCATCGATTGAGGGCGGACAGCTGTCGGCGCTGCCGCGGCTACAGCCGCGGTGCGGGGGCGGAGGCGGGCGGTTGCCAGGTCCGGGCGTAGTCCCTGAGGCTGAAGACGGCGTAGGTCAGGCGGTGGAAGCCACGGTGGTCGGCGACGATGGTGGCGACCAGCGTCGGGCCGCAGGCCGGCCATTTCTCGGTGCTCCAGCGCGGCCGGTCGGAGGGCCCGTCGCGGCCGAGATGGACCTCGAGCGCGGCCGCTCGGGCGGAGATCTCGCTCAGCACCGGCTCCGCGTTCTGTCCGGCACCCGGCCCCTCGACGATCGCGAGCGCGCCGCCATAGGTCACGTCGTCCGTGCGGACGGAGCTGCACTCGTTCCGTTCCATCTGCGTCCGCCAGGCCATGTTGTACCCGCCGCCCTCGGAGGGCTTGCCGTACTTGGTGGCGAGCTCCTCGCCCAGCGTCTTCGGGTCGGCGCGGGTGGCGACGGAGCGGGTGACGGCGACCACGCGCTGGCCGGCCGGGTCGGCATGGAGGAAGAGGTACTGGGCGCCGTCCGCGCTGATGAAGCCGCGCCCGTCGCGGTAGGGGTGCTGGCCGCCCGCCCCCCTGGCGAAGGCGACGACGCGGCCGACCGGCATCGACGCGCGGACGAGCTGCTCGGCCTCGGCCATCGCCATGCCCATGCGCACGCCGGCGATGTCGAAGGCGGCGCGCTGCGCCGCGCGCGCCTCGCGCTCCTGCGTCCGCTGACGCTCCTCGGCCTCGGCCTGCGCCGTGCGCTGCGCCTCGCGCTGCTGCTGCTGGGCTTGGCGCTGCTGCTGCTGGGCCTCGCGTTCCTGCTGCTGGCGGGCCTGGCGCTGGGCAGGCGTCTCGTAGCCGACCGAGGCGTCGATGGCGGGCGGGAAGTCCGTCGGCTGCAGGGTGAGGAGGAGGTCGCCATGCGTGCCGTAGACGCGCGCACCCAGCAGGCTCGCCTTGAGGTAGACGTCGCGCTCCTGGATGGCCGGGTCGTCCTGCAGCGCGATGTCGAACTGGACGCGGAACTGGCGGCGACCGAAAGCCTCCCGGCGGCGCTGGCAGTCGGCCACCGCCTCGCGCGCGGCGGCCTGGGTCAGCCCCTGGTCGAGATGGAAGCGGACATGCTCCGAGCAGGAGGGGGCCAGCCATTGCTGCTCGGCCTGGCGCGCGTCCATGGCGAGTGCCGGGACCCAGGGCCGGCGGTCGAGGGCCAGGTAGACGCTGTGCGACCCGTCGCGGATCGAATAGGGCAGGGGTGCCGCCGGCATCTGGCCGGAAAGGTTGGGGAGCTGGACGACGTCGCGCTGGCCGAGCGTGGTCACCGCCTGGCGGCGCGAGCCGCTCTCGACCTCCAGCCACAGCAGGCGGTTGGGCCGCTCGCTGTCGCGCCGCGCGTTCCTGTTGCGGACGAGGCCGTCGGCATACTCGATATGGTCGAGGCCGACGACGAAGGTGAACATCGCCTGGCGCGGCAGGTCGGCGACGGCGGCGGAGAGGCGCTCGCGATAGGCGGGCAGGAGCTGCTGGGCGATGAAGCTCGGGACCCGGTTGGCAATCTCGTCCGGCCGGAACATCGGGGGGCCGTCGCGCTCGCGGTTGCGGTTCTGCAGCCAGCCCTGCTCCAGCTCGATCTGCTGCAGGACGCGGCGGCTCATGTCGGCATTGTCGAAGGACTGCGGCGCCAGGCGGTAGAGGAGCGGCGTCGTCGGGATGCGCGCCATCCTCGTGCGCGCCCCTCCCGGGCCGGAGCCGCCGGGGCCTGTGCCGCCAGGGCCGGCACCCGCCATTGCCGGCGGAGTGGCGCCCTGGGCGGGACCGAGATCGTAGAGTAGCTCGCGCCCGTCGGGGTCGCGGAAGAGGCGGGTGTGGATGTGGCGCGCCGTCATGACAGGCGCGTCGTCCTGGTAGTTCCAGGTGGCGCCGTCGATGGTCATGAAGATCGCCATCCAGGTGCGGCGCGTGTTGCCCATCGCGGCCAGCAGGTGTTGCGCATCGGCCGGGGTCATCGGCAGGGCCTGCGGCGCCCGACCCTGGACGTTGAGGCGGAAGCGCTCCGCCGCCAGGCTCAGATAGAGGCTGATGTCGTCGCGCACCTGGAGGGGGAACTGCGCCTGGCTCTGGTTATAGGCGCCGAGATCGGCCTGGCGCACGAGGACGACATGGATCGGCGTCAGCGCGCCGGCGGTGCGCAAGCCCGGCATCACCTCGGCCTGGAAGCGGCGATAGGTGTCCTCGCGCGTGAACTCGTTGGCGCCCTGCCAGCCCGTGTAGGCCGGCAGCGAGCAGCCGCTGCGGTCGCGCGCCAGGTACCGGTCGGCGGTCGCATCGACGAGGAAGCGCCGGGCATAGCTCAGCGCCACGCAGGGCGCGTTGGCGACCTGCGGCCATTGCCGCAGGATGGCGAGGTCGAGGACATGGCCGAACTCCTGCCGCACGTCGCGCCGGCCGGGATGCTCGATGACGATGAACTCGCCGATCCGCATCGGGTCGACCCGGCGCATGCCGGCGGGCAGCGGCTGCCCTGCGGCCCCAGCGGGCGGTGCGGCCGCCGGTGCCGCACCCCAGCTCGGCGCGATACCGCCCTGGGGTGCCGGCTGGGTCCCGGGCGGGGAAAGCCGCGGCGGCTGGCCCGGTTGGTAGGCGGGGGGCGCGTAGGGGGACGGCGGGGGGGCCGCAGGCGGGCGCCCTGGCGCGCCCGCTCGCGGCGGCGGCTGGACGACGCTGCTGCCGCCGCTGTCCC
>JBFWXJ010000381.1:0-6100 GCA_050187535.1 Alphaproteobacteria bacterium
CCCGGGGACGCTACCGCTCGGTCAGCTTGATCTCGATGCGGCGGTTGCGGGCGAGCGCGGCGTCGCTGGTTCCGCTGTCGATCGGCTGGAACTCGCCGAAGCCCGTCGCGGCCAGACGCTGCGGCGGGATGCCCTGCTCGATCAGGTACTCCACGACCCGGATCGCGCGCGCCGCCGACAGGTCCCAGTTGTTGCGGAAGAACTGCGAGCGCACGCGGGTGCGATCGGTGTGGCCGTCGACGCGCAGCACCCAGCCGAGGTCGGGCGGAATGGTCTGCGCGATCTCCTTCAGCGTGCGCGCGAGGTCGGCCATGCGGGCGCGGCCCGATTCGGTGAGGTCGGGAGAGCCGACGGGGAACAGCACCTCGGCCGGGAAGACGAAGCGGTCGCCGACGATCTCCACATCCTGCCGGTCGCCCAGGAGCTGGCGCATCCGCCCGAAGAACTCCGAGCGATAGCGCGACAGCTCCTCGACCTTGGAGGCGAGCGCCTGGTTGAGGCGGCTGCCGAGGTCGACGATCTGCACCTGCTGCTCGCGGTTCTTCGTCTCGGATGCCTCGAGCACGCCGTTCAGACGCTGCAGCTCGTTCTTGAGGGTCTCGACCTCGCGCGACAGCGTGCGGATCGCCTCGTCCTGCTCGGTCCCCGTGCGGCGGGCGGCCGCCAGGTCGGTCTCGCTGCGCTCGGCGCGCGACAGCAGGGCGCGCAGCTGCACCGCGTTCTCCTGGATCTGGCGCTGCGCCAGCAGGGTGCGCTCGCGCTCGTCGGCGACGCGCGCCTCCAGCTCCTTCGCCCGGTCGCGCAGCGCGCCCGCCGTCTTCTCCGCCTCGCCGGCTGCCGCCGCTGCCGCCGTGCGCCGCTTGCTCTCCTCGTCGACCGAGGCCGACAGCGCGCGGATCCGGGCGTCGCGCTCGGCGATGGCCGAGGCCAGCTCGCGCACCTGACGGTCGAGCCGCGCGATTTCCGTCGCGTTGCGCCGCGCCTCGGCCTCCGCCGCCTCGGCGCGCTTGCCGCTCTCCGTGAGGGCGGCGGCGCTGCGGCCGAGCTGGCTCTCGAGGCCCGTCGTCCGGCGCTCCGCCTCGGCCAGCGCCGCCGATCGCTCCTCCAGCGCGCGCACCCGCGCCGCCAGTTCGGCCTCCAGCGCGGTCGCCTGGCGCTGGCTGCGGTCGAGCGCCCGGTTGGCGGTCCAGAGCTGGCCCTCGAGGCCGGCCGCGCGGCGCTCCGCCTCGGCCAATGCCGCCGCGCGTTCCGTTGCGTTGCGGCCGGCAGCGGCGAGCTGGCCTTCCAGCTCCGTCACGCGCCGCGCGACATCGGCCAAGGCCGCGGCGCGCTCGGTGGCCGTCCGGTTGGCGCCGGCGAGCTGTCCCTCCAGCCCGGCCGCCCGCCGTTCCGACTGGGCGAGCGCGGCCGATCGCTCCTCCAGCGCGCGGACACGGGCGGCGAGCTCGCGGTCGAGCCCGGCGATGCGTCCCTGGGCCTCCTCCAGCGCCGTCGTCCGCCGCCGCAGCTCTTCTGTGCGGGTGGCACGCGCGGTGTCGATCTCCTCGGCCTTGCGCGCGGTCTCGGCCAGCGTCGCCGACAGGTTGCCGATGCGCCGCTCGAGATCGGCACGCACCGTACGCAGCGCGTCGATGTCGCGCGCCAGGCGGGCGAGGTCGCGCAACTGCGTCTCGATGGTCTCGCGGTCGGCGGTGACGGTCCGCTCTGCGGCCGCCAGCACCTGCTGCAGCCGCTCGACCTCCGCCTGCGACGCGCCGGCACGGCCTTGCGCCGCGGCGAGATCGCGGGCCAGACCGTCGCGCTCGGTAGTACGGGCGGCGAGGTCGCGGCCCAGCGCGTCCCGCTCTGTGGTTCGGGTGGCGAGGTCACGGCCCAGGGCGTCGCGCTCGCCGGTCCGCCGTGCCAATGCCTCCTCGAGCCCGTCGCGCTCGGCCAGCAGCGCCGTAAGCTGGCCCTCCAGGCTGTCGCGACTGCGGTTGGCCCCGTCCAGCGCGGTCGACAGGCGATCGACCTCGGATCTCAGGTCGCCGGTCGTGCTGCGCTCCAGCGCCAGCAGATCCGCCAGCTCGCCCACCTGCCTGTTTAGACGGCTCACCGCCTCGTCGCGGCCTTCCAGCGTGTAGCCGAGGTAGAAGTGGCCGACGGTGAACACCAGCACCACGAAGATGATCACCATCAGCAGCTGGGTCAGCGCGTCGACGAAGCCCGGCCAGACGTCAAAGCCGCCGCGGGGTCGGCCGGCACGGGACCGGGGCATCTGCGTCGCGCCCGGCTAGCGCCGCCGCTCCGGCTCGTCGGAGAGCGCGGCGATGGTGCGGGCGAGCAGGCGGATCTCGTGGCGCACCTCCTGGGCGGCGGTGGCCTGGGACTGCTCGGTCGTCTCGATCAGGCGCGCCAGCTGGCGCTCGATGGCGCGCAGCTGCTGCGGCTCCTCGCCGCTCTCCTTGCCCATGCGGTCGATGCTTTCGGCGAGCTTGGCCAGGACCGGCTGCAGGTTGCTCTGCGACTCCGCCAGGCGCAGCATGAGCGTCTGCTCGGTGCGCATCTGGTCGGTCAGGGTGCCGAGCCGCTCGGTGAGGGCGGTGAGCTGGGCGTTGGCCTGCGTCCGGCTCTCCTCTCCGCGGGCCAGGATGCGCTGCAGGTTCTCCATGTTGTCGGCGGTCTGCTCCAGCAGCGCCTGGATATACGCCGGCACCGACTGCTCGCCGTCGCCGACCGGGCCGCCGGCGGCCAGCCGGGTCAGGCTGGACAGCCACTCCTCGATCTCGTTGTAGAAGCGGTTCTGCGCCTGCCCGGCCTGGAGGTCGAGGAACCCCAGGACCAGCGAGCCGCCGAGCCCGAACAGGGACGAGCTGAAGGCCGTGCCCATGCCGGCCAGCGGCGTCTCCAGCCCGCGCTGCAGGTTGCCCAGCGCCTCGCCCATGTCGGTGCCGCCGCCCATGCTGAGCGTCGAGACGACGCGACTGACCGCGCCCACCGTCTCCAGCAGGCCCCAGAAGGTGCCGAGCAGGCCGAGGAAGACCAGGAGCCCGATGAGATAGCGCGAGATGTCGCGCGTCTCGTCGAGGCGCGAGCTCAACCCGTCCAGCAGCGCCCGCTGCGCCGGAGCGGACAGCGTCACCTTGCCGCGACGCTCGGAGAGGACGGTGGCGACCGGCCCGAGCAGGCGCGGCGTGCGCATCACTGACAGCCCGGGCTCGCTGCGACGGAGCGTGTCGGCCCAGGCCGCCTCCGGCTCGAGCTGGATCACCTGCCGCACGATGTAGGCGACGCCGAACAGGATGATCCCGACGATCATCCCGTTCATCGCCGGCTTGGCGAGGAAGGCGTTCTGGAGTCCCGGGAAAAGGAGCGCGATCGCCCCCGCCACCAGGATCAGGAACACGGCCATCCGGAACAGGAAGCGGCGCGGGCTCGTCATCGCGCTTCCTCCGGCGCCGGCCGGCGCGGGGTCCCGATGGCGCCGCCGCTCAACGGCCGACGACCACCAGGTCGACGCGGTCGGCGGGCCCGCCATCCTGCGGATTGCCGAGCGCGCGCACGTCCAGGCGCGTGCTGCGCACGCCCTTGTCGATCAGGTAGGCGCGCACGGCCAGCGCCCGCGACAGCGACATGCGCCGCGCCTGGCTGCCCGAATCGCCCGCCGCCTCCGCGGCATAGGCGTTGAGCTGCAGCCGGAGCGCCTCGTCGGCGGCCAGCCGGCGGGCCATCTGGTCGAGCTCGCCGCGGCCGGCGGCAGGAAGGTCGGCGCTCCCGGCCGCGAAGGCCACGCGGCCCTCTGCCTTGCGTTGCGCCGCGGCCGGTGGCGCCAAGGCTGCGGACTGCGCCGGCGGCGGCGCGACGGCGGGCGGCGGGGCCGGTGCCGGGCGCGGCGCCGGTGCGGCAGCGGCCGCCGGCGGCGGTGGTGCCGGACGCGGGGCCGGGGTGGGGGCCGCGGCGGCGGGCGGGGGCGCGGGAGTCGGCGCCGGGCGTGGAGCCGCGGCCGGCGCGGGAGCCGGGGCCGGCGCGGGCGGCGGCGACGCCGGAGGACGGGCGGCCGCCGCCGGTGCTGGCGGCTGTGGCTGCGGGATCGGGATCGCCATCGACTGGCCGGGCGGCGGGCTCGGCGACGCGGCCGGGGGAGGCGACGGCTGCGGGCGGGCCGCGGGCGGCGGTGCGGCGGGGGGCGGCGCGGCGAGGGGCGGTGCGGCGGCGACCGCCGGGCGGGACGGCGGAGCCGGCGGCGCGGCCGCGGGTGCCGCCGCCGGTGTCGCGGGCGCGGCATGATCGCGCGGCGGCTTCAGGACCAGCCGCTCGCCGCTGTCGCCGCGGCCGTGCCGGCTGCGGCTGCGCTCGCGCGGGGCGGCGGAACGTCCGGCCTGGTCGAGCGCGCCCATGTCGACGAAGACGCTGGGCGCGGCGGTCTGGGCCTGCGTGCCCGCGGGCGCCGAAAGCACGACAGCGGTGCCCGCCAGGAGCGCGGCGGCCACCTCGCGGCCGAAGCGGGAGCGCGGATGTGTCATGCCGGTCCAACCTCCATCATCGCCCCGCCAGTCGCACGGAACTTATCGCAAGGCCCGCCCCGCCGACAACCGCGGCCGGCGCGCGCGGCCGAGAGGGCGGGGCAGCCCGGCTCGGCCGCCGGCCTCAGGCCGCGTCGGCCGGGCGGGGAATGCCGCGCAGCAGCTCGGCGAGCGGCTGGTGCAGGCGGTCGTTGGCGGCCAGCACGTCGCCCGTTTCCAGGACATCGGCGCCGCCCGCGGGCGTGGTGACGTATCCGCCCGCCTCGCGCACCAGCAGGATGCCTGCGGCGATGTCCCAGGGGCGCAGCTCGAACTCCCAGAAGGCGTCGAAGCGTCCGGCGGCGACGAAGGCCAGGTCGAGCGCCGCCGCTCCCATGCGGCGCACGCCGCTGACCTGCGGCGTGACGGCGCCCAGCGTCGCGAGGTAGTGGCCGTGGCCCTCCTCGCCCTTGAACGGGATGCCGGTGCCGATCAACGAATCCTCGAGCCGGGCGCGCGAGGATACGCGCAGCCGCCGGTCGTTGAGATAGGCCCCCGCACCCCGCTCGGCCCAGTAGGTCTCGTCGGTCAGCGGCTGGTGGACGACACCGGCGACGATCTCGCCCTCGGTCTCCAGCGCGATCGAGATGGCGAAATGCGGTACCCCGTGCAGGAAGTTGGTGGTGCCGTCGAGCGGGTCGATGATCCAGCGGTTGCGGCCGTCGCCGGCCGCTGCGCCGGCTTCCTCCATCAGGAAGCCGTAGCCGGGCCGGGCCCGCGACAGCTCGCGGTGCAGCGTGCGCTCGGCCTTGAGGTCGGCGGCGCTGACGAAGTCGGCCGGGCCCTTGCGCGACACCTGGAGTTGCTCGACCTCGCCGAAGTCGCGCGCGAGGTCGCGCGCCGCCTTGCGGGCGGCGGCGGTCATGACGTTGACGATCGGCGACGGGCGGGCCACGCCGCGTCAGTCCTTGGCGCGCTCGACGTAGGTGCCCTCGGCGGTGTCGACGACGATGCGCGTGCCCGCCTCGATGAAGGGGGGCACCAGGATCTTGCGGCCGTTCTCCAGCATCGCCGGCTTGTAGGACGAGGACGCGGTCTGCCCCTTCACCACCGGGTCGGCCTCGACCAGCGTCATGGTGACGGTCTGCGGCAGCGTCACCGCCATCGCCTCGCCCTCGTACGACTGGATGGTGACGACCATGCCGTCGCGCAGGAAATCCGCCGGGTCGCCGACCTTCGCGCGGTCCACCACGAGCTGCTCGTAGTTCTCCTGGTCCATGAAGGTGAGCTGCTCGCCCTCGGCGAAGAGGAACTGGTATTCCTTTTCGTCGAGGCGGACGCGCTCCACCGTCTCCTGGGTCCGGAAGCGCTCGTTCGTCTTGTTGCCCGAGCGGATGTCGCGCATCTCGACCTGGGCGAAGGCGCCGCCCTTGCCGGGCTGGATCAGCTCGCGCTTGAGCACCACCCAGAGCCGGTTGGCATGCTCCAGGACGTTGCCTGGCTTGATTTCGATGGCCGTGATCTTCATGGAATTCCGGGGGGTCGCCGCGCGGGCGCGGAACCTATCAGCAACCTCCCGGCGAGGCAACCGAAGGGCGGCGACGCGCCGACGTTCGCCC
>JBFWXJ010000382.1:0-6090 GCA_050187535.1 Alphaproteobacteria bacterium
GATGCCGCCGTCTCCGGTGGCGACGCGCTCGACGACGACCTGCAGCTTCGCGGTGTTGTTCTCCGGCACGGTGGCGTTGCAGACCAGCGAGTAATGCGACGAATTGGCCCGCACCAGTCCGTAGACGACCCAGGGAACGTTTACGCATTGCAGGTTGCTGAGACTGAAGACCGTCTCGCCGATGAACACGTCGAACGGGGAGTGCGACGTGTTGGTGAACAGGCAGAGCGTATAGTCGGCCGCGGCCGGCGTCGCGAGGCAAACGCCGCTTGCGAGAGCGGTGATCGCAGCCAGACGCCTCATCTCCGACCTCCCGATCCGAACGGATATGTGGTGGCGGTTCATTCGCGCGCGTGGCGTGAGATTACCATGCTCCGCGCCGCCATGGCATCGACCTAGAATTTCTAACGGGCCGCCGGAGAATTCCTCGCTTGGGCGCGCGTGCCGCCGAAACCCATCTTCTTCGGCAGATCGTCCGCAGCCCGGGAGCGTCGCCGATGTCGCGCGTCTACGTGATCCACGAGAACGAAGCCTGGGTCGAGCCGCTGCGCCGGGCCTTCGCCGAAGTCGGCACGCCCTATACCGATTGGTTTCTCGACCAGGGCAAGCTCGACCTGCGCGAGGCGCCGCCCGAGGGCGTGTTCTACAACCGCATGAGCGCTTCCTCCCACACGCGCGGCCATCGCTATTCCGCGGAGTACACCGGCGCGGTGCTGGCATGGCTGGAGCGCCACGGGCGCACGGTCGTGAACGGCAGCCGCGCGCTGGCGCTGGAGATCAGCAAGGTCGCGCAGTACGAGGCGCTGGGCCTGCAGGGCATCGACACGCCGGAGACGATAGCCGTGGTCGGCCGCGAGCATGTCGCGGCGGCTGCGGATAGCCTCGGGTATCCCGTGATCCTCAAGCACAACCGCGGCGGCAAGGGCCTCGGCGTGCGCCTGCTGCTGTCGCCGGAGGCGCTTGCCGAACACCTGACTTCCCCCGCCTGGGAGGATCCCATCGACGGCATCGTGCTCGTGCAGCGCTACATCGAGGCGCCCGAGCCCTTCATCACCCGCGTCGAGTTCGTGGGCGGCAAGTTCCTCTACGCCGTGCGCGTCGACACCAGCGAGGGCTTCGAGCTGTGCCCGGCCGACCAGTGCCGCATCGAGGCGGCGGAGACCTCGGGCGGCGGCGCCTTCGAAGCCTGTCCGGCGACGGCACCCGCGGAGAAGTTCCGCATCGTCGAGAACTTCCGCAGCGCGCTGATCCCGCAGTACGAGCGGTTTCTGGCAGCCAACGGCATCGGCGTGGCAGGCATCGAGCACATCGTCGACCGCAAGGGCCGCGCCTGGACCTACGACGTCAACACCAACACCAACTACAATCCGGACGCCGAAGCGCGTGCCGGCCGCTCGGGGATGGGCGCCATCGCCCGCCATCTCGATCGGCTGCTGCGCGAGGGAACCCGCGCCAAGGCGGCATAGCTGGGGGCGGCGCCGGCTCACGCCGCCGGCAGGTCGAAGATCACGCAGGTCGTCGTGCCGTGGGCGAGCAGCTTGCCCGCGGCATCGACCAGTCGTCCTTCGGCGGTCGCGAGCTGGCGACCCTGATGCACCAGTGTGCCCTCGGCCCGCACCGTGCCGGTCGTCGGGAGGATCGGCCGCACGAGGTTGACCTTGAGCTCGGCCGTCGTCTGGGCCTGCCCCGCCGGCAGGGCCGAGAGCACCGCGCAGGACATGGCGGAATCGAGCAGCGTCATCGCCCAGCCGCCATGCACCACGCCGAACGGATTGAGCAGGCTCGCGTCCGCCTCCCCCTCGAAGACGACGCGGCCCCGCTCCGCGGCGACCGGCAGGAAGCGCAGCGGCACCGCGATCGGCGGCCGCGGGAACTCGCCCGCGATCAACGCCCGGAGGATCTCGAGGCCGGTCATCGTCACGGCCCGCGCACGCGGGACGGTGCCGACAGTGATGTGCGTGTCGTTCATGGGGGCGAGGATACGCCCGCGCCGCTCACACGACGAGGAAGTGATCGGCGGTGATCTGCCCGATCGACGCGCCGACGAAGACCACGTCGTTCCCATCGCCGAGGTCGAGACGCACGCCACCCGCGACCACGGACAGCCGCGCCACGAGATCGGCCGCCGTCGCCACGCCCGTGCCGTTGACGTTGAACGAGACGGCGATGCGGTCCCCGGCCGAACCCGAGAAGTCGGCGACCCGGTCGTGTCCGCCGACCGGTCCGAAGCGGAACAGATCCGCCCCTGCTTCGCCCGTCAGCAGGTCGTCGCCGAGATCGCCCGACAGCGTGTCGTTGCCGTTGCCGCCGAAGACGCTGTCCTGGTCGGGACCACCGTAGACCGCGTCGTTGCCGGTGCCGCCGCGCACCGTGTCGTTGCCACGATTGCCGTTGACGTGCCAGTCGTCGCCGCTGCCGCCGATGACGCTGTCGTCGCCCTGACCGCCGCGCACGAAGTCCGCGCCGGCATCGCCATCGACGGTGTCACGGCCGAGATTGCCGTTGAGGTCGTCATCGCCGGCACCGCCATGGACGTTGTCGTTGCCGTCACCGGCGATGATGGTGTCCGCGCCGTTGCCGCCCGCCCACGCCTCGCCCCAGGGGCCACCGATGATGAAGTCGTTCCCATCGGTCTCGTCGTTGGTGGCCGCCCACAGCAGGATGTTGTCGCGATACTCGGGTGTGATGCGCAGCACGCCGTTGGAAAATGGCGGCTCCTCGTAGTCGAACGAGATGAGACCGTAGACGGTGGCCCCCGCCGGACCCGACAGGTAGACGGGGGAGCCCGACTGGCCCGGCAGCAGGTCCAGATCGTCGTCGAAGAAGAGCGTATTCTCGTCGGCCCCGTCGACCGTGCCCGAGACACGGTACAGATGGGTGAAGCCGAGATCGGCCGGATAGCCCTGGGACTGCAGCAGCGTGCCGATCGGGCTCTCCAGCACGCCGACCGACATCGTGCCGGCAATCGCGCCGAGATCGCGGTCGAGCGTGATGAGGGCGTAGTCGTAGTCGAACGGGTCGATCTCGGCATCGGGCCGGTCGTTGGCGACCCAGCGCGGGTCGACCTGGATCGCGACGCCGACCGCGGACCCGAAGGGCTCGATCGTGCCGTCGAGCGCCGGCGTCGCGACGATCGAGACGGCATAGCCGCCCGAATCCCCGCCATAGACCGCGTGGCCGACCGTCAGCACGTCGTTCGGCCCGATCATGACCCCGGTCGACGAATAGGTGATCCCGTCCGGGAACGTGACGTCGAGCTGGACGATCGTCGTCGACGGATAGGTCGTGGTCGGCGAGACGAGGACGCGGTCGTCGGCGCCGAAGATCACCGCGCGGGCTCACGACGCAGGAGGAAGGGATGGCGCCCGGCATCGGCGCGAACCATCGCTTCGAAAGCGACGAAGGCAGCTTCGAGGCGGCGCTGCATCCGGGCCTTCTCGCTCGATCCCAGCAATGCGGCGCACTCAGCGGGCGGCGATGCCCCAGGTGCGACGCCGGCGCAGGCCGGCGCCGGAACGGGTGGATCGACAGTGGTCCAGAGCCCGTCGCCCGGCAGGAAGGAATGGGCGAGACTGTCGCGTGCGAGCCGCTTCAGCTCGCCGTAGCCCAGGCCGAAATCGGCGACGGCACGCAGGTATTCCGCCGTCATCTCGCTGCGCGACACCCCCTCGTCGTCGGTCGACAGCGCGGTCGGCACGCCGAAGGCGCGATAGACGGGAAACGGATGGTTCGCGCCGCGAATGCCGAGAATCACGTCGTTGCTGGTGAGATTGATCTCGACCAGGACTCCCTTGGCCGCCATCACGCGCAGCAGGCCGATCGGGTCGTCCTCATGCATCACGTCGATGCCGTGCCCGATGCGGCGCGCGCCGGCCACCTCGACAGCCTCGCGGATGTGGAAGCGCAAGTCCTCGGGCGGGACCAGGCCCGGCGCCAGCTCGCCCGCGTGCAGCGCGATCGGCACGCCCCCGTCGCGTTCGCGGAAATGGCGCAGGATGCGCATGTGCAGGCGGTAGTCGCGCAACGCGACCGGATCATCCTCGGGGCCGACATAGTTGAGGCCGACGACACGCGGATCGGCGCGCACCGCGGCGACGGCGAGCTGCGTCTGCGCGAAGACGCGCCGCGCCGGTGCCAGACGAAGGATCTGGGCCAGATACCGGATGGATACCGCGCAACCCGGCGGCGGCGCGGCACCGCCGCAGCCGAGCACCGCCCGCATCCGTGCCTCGCCCGCGTCGAGCTGCCGGCGCACGGCCGCCAGCGCCGCCGGCATCGACGGCGCCAGGGCGGCCTCCAGCCGCGCGAAGTCGCCGTCCCAGGCGCCGGTGCCCGCGGCGGCATCGGCCGCACGCCGCTCCGCTCCGTCGCCCAGCGTCACCATCAGCTCGAGATGAAGGACGCCATTGTCGGCGGCGCGCGTCGCCGCCTCGGCCAGCATCTCGCCCAGCCGCCCGTCGCCGGCCGGCCCGAACCGGCCGAAGGTCGCGAAGAACTGGGTGTGGCCCGAAGCCGCGCACTCGCCGGCCACGAAGTTGCGCATGGAGAGCGCGTCGATCATGCGGTTGCGCTCGGCAGTCGAAGCGCCGGCGACGGGCGGCCGCCCCATGTCGGCATCGCAGGGCGGCGACGGCGCCACCAGGGTCGCCGCGCGCCGGTCGAAGCAAAGCCCCGTCTCGGCCGCCCAGGCGAGATAGGTCTCGGCATAGACCACGCCCGAGAGGTGGCTGTGGAGGTCCGCCCCCTTGGGCATGCGCCGCAGATAGGCCTGGAGCAGTGGCGGCCGGTCGCGGATCGCGTCGAACACGCGGGCCGTCACGGCCTCGTCGGAATCGGTCGCGGAGACGGCGGCGGGCGGTGCCTCGACCGCGGCGCAGGCGGCGAGCAGGAAGGCGGCGGCGAGGCCGAGAGCGGTGGGGCGCATCGCCCGCATTGTGCCTCTGGCGGATGGCGAAGGCGAGCGGGGTGCGGAAGCCGTCAACTCAGGCAGCGCGCACACGCCCGATCCGGCCGGTGCAGCCGCTGCACAACAGCAGCAAGGCCGCCGCCGCGATGACGTTGGCGTAGTAGCCGGGGCTGACGGCGTAGAGCCAGGCGCTGGCGAGCGTCCCGAGGGTGGCGCCCGCCTGGTAGAGCGCGTTCATGATGGCGTTGAGGCTGCCGCGCTGGGTCGCCGGCACCATCGCCAGCGCGCCGCCCAGCAGCAGCGCCAGCATGAGGTCGCGGCCGAAAGCGAAGGCGGCGTAGGCCATCGCCTGGTACCACTGGATGCCCGCACCGAGGGGGATCGTCAGCAGCACGCCACCCGTGGCCAGCGCGACGGCGGCACAGAGCCGCAGCGGGCGACCGCTCCAGCCGGCGATACGCCCGGCGCTGAGCGCACCCAGGAGGCCGCCGCACTCGCCCACGAACAGCACCGCGCCGATCGCGCCGGGACCCGCGGCGGCGAGGCCGCGCTGGACCGCCCAGGCGGGATAGAGCCCGAGGAATGCGAAGACGGCCGCCGCCCAGGCGAAGTAGCCGACGAAGATGAGGCGGGTGTCGACGCCGACCGACAGCGACAGGAGGCGCGCCCGGTAGGTGTCGAGCGTCGGGCGCCCGGCGGCCAGTGCTGTCGCCGGTGTCGGCGGCAGCCGCAGCGCCGCCAGCGCCAGGCCGGCGGCGACCGCCGCGATCAGCAGGAGCGGCCAGCGCCAGGACAGGAGGCCGCCCACCACCATCCCCGTCGACATGGCCAGCAGGAAGGCGACCGGTGCTGCCGCCGCGACGTAGCCGATGACGCGCACCCGCCGCTCGGCCGGCACGTAGTCGGCCACCGCCGCGAACACCGAGGCGCCGACCATGGGCATGAAGATGCCCGTCACGGCCCGCCAGAGAACGAGCTCGCCACCGGCGTCGGCGAGCGCGGTCATGACGAGCAGGACGGCGCAGGCCGGCGCGCCCACGACGATGAACCGGCGCCGGCCGTAGCGGTCGATCCACGGCCCCAGCGCGAGATTGCCGAAGAGCGCCGCCACGGGGAACGCCGCCAGCACCCAGCCCGCCTGCCGCGTCGGCAGGCCGAGCGACGCCTGCACGAAAGGCAGGAGC
>JBFWXJ010000383.1:0-6081 GCA_050187535.1 Alphaproteobacteria bacterium
TGATACATGGCGAGCCGCCGTCATGGAGAACGGCCAGGGGAAACGACGGGACGCGCCCGAGCGACCCGACTCGTGGTAGCGAAGGCAGGTCGCCCCGAGGAGGCCAGCCGCGCCCGCCGATGCAGGAGGCCGTCGACACGACCGCCAGCGCCGAGGTTCGCGAGGGCCCGGGGGGAAAGACGCTCGTCCTGGCGGGCCGTCTCGATGCCGCCGGCACGGCACGGGTCTGGGCGCCGGCGATGGCATCGGCGTCCGGGGCCGGCGGGCTCACGGTCGACGCGGCGAAGGTCGACTACGCGGACGGAGCGGGAATAGCACTCCTCTCCTCGCTGCGCCGCGCGGCGGGCGACCGGACATTCACCATCAACGGCCTGAAGCCGGAGTTCACCGCTCTCCTGGACCTGGTCGGCGAGCCCGAGCGCCCGGAGCGGCGGAACGAGGCGCGCCTCGGGCTGATCTCGCGCCTCGGGCGCTACGCCTACCGGGTCGCCGGCGAGATGGGCCGGCAGGTCGCCTTCGTCGGCGAGACGCTCATCTACATGGGCGAGGTGGCGGTGCGGCCGCGCCGCCTGCGCTGGGGCGACTTCGTGGGCGTGGTCGAGGCGGCGGGCGTGCGCGCGGTGCCGATCGTCACGCTGATGGGCTTCCTCATCGGGCTCATCATGGCTTTCCAGTCCGCGATTCCCATGCGGCGCTTCGGTGCCGACCTGTTCGTCGCCGACCTGGTCTCGCTGTCCCTGCTGCGCGAGCTGGGGCCGCTGATGGCGGCGATCCTGCTCGCCGGCCGCACCGGATCGGCCTTCGCGGCCGAGATCGGCACCATGAAGGTCAACGAGGAGGTGGATGCGCTGACGACCATGGGCCTGGTGCCGGTGCGTTTCCTGGTCGTGCCGCGGGTGCTGGCCGGCGTCTTCGTCATGCCGATGCTGGCGATGGTCATGAACGTGGCCGGGCTGCTGGGTTGCCTCGTGGTGATGGTGTCGCTGGGCTTTCCGCCCATCACCTTCTTCAACCAGCTCGTCGGCGCCACGACCTATGGCGACCTGCTGGGCGGCCTGTTCAAGGCGGCCGTGTTCGGCCTGCTGGTCGCCGGTGTCGGCTGCATGCGCGGCCTCCAAACCACGACCGGTGCCGCCGCAGTCGGCGAATCGACGACGCGGTCGGTCGTTTCCGGCATCCTGCTGATCATCCTGGCGGACGGGGTGTTCGCGATCCTCTTCTTCTATCTCGACCTCTGACCATGGCCGACGTGCCCGCGCCCATCATCGAGGTCGAGCACATGCGCTCCGGGTTCGGCAGCCAGGTGCTGTTCGCCGACCTCAGCTTCACCGTCGCGAAGGGCGAGGTCTTCGTCATCCTCGGCGGCTCGGGCTGCGGCAAGAGCACGCTGCTGAAGCACATGATCGGCCTGCTCTCGCCGTGGGAGGGTCATATCCGCATCGCCGGCCGCGACATCGTCACGGCCGACGACGCCGAGCGCGCCCTGATCCTGCGGTCGCTCGGCGTCATGTACCAGCAGGGCGCGCTCTTCGGCTCGATGACGCTGATCGAGAATGTCCGCCTGCCGCTGGAGGAGTTCACCGACCTGCCGGACGACGCGATCGAGGCGGTGGCGCTGGGCAAGCTGAAGCTGGTCGGGCTCGACCGCTTCGCGCTGCACATGCCGTCGGAGATATCGGGCGGCATGCGCAAGCGCGCGGCGATCGCGCGCGCCATGGCACTCGACCCGGAGATCCTCTTTCTCGACGAGCCTTCGGCCGGCCTCGATCCGATCACGTCCGCCGAGCTCGACGAGCTGATCCTGCAGCTCCGCAAGAGCCTCGGGATCACCTTCGTCGTCGTGACGCACGAGCTGGCCAGCATCTATGCTATCGCCGACCGGGTGATCATGCTGGCCAAGGAGACCAGGGGAATCATCGCCGAAGGGCAGCCACAGCGCCTGCGCGACGAGAGCACGCACCCCTTCGTGCATGCGTTCTTCCACCGCACGGCCGCGCCGGCCGAAGCTCCGGGCGCCTAGGAGGGGACCGATGGCGGCGGGCAGGCGCAACTACTTCCGGGTCGGTCTCTTCGTCTTCCTGGCGCTGGCAATGATCGTCGCCGGCATCGTCGTGCTGGGGGGCGGGGCGCTCTTCCGGCGCACGGTGACGATCGAGACCTACCTGCAGGAATCGGTGCAGGGGCTCGATATCGGCTCGCCGGTGCGTTACCGCGGCGTGAAGATCGGCTCGGTCTCGGAGATCAACTTCGTGGGTGCCGCCTACCGCATGACGCCGGAGGACCCGCGCTATTTCCAGGTCGGCCAGTACGTCCTGCTGCGCATGCAGATCAACATCGACGCGATCGGCGGCCCGGCAACCTCGGGGCAGGAGCTGGAAGCGATCGTCCGCCGCCTGGTCGGCAACGGGCTGCGCGTTCGCCTTGCCTCGCAGGGTATCACCGGCACTTCCTATCTTGAGGTCGACTACGTGCCGCCGGAGCGCAACCCGCCGCTCCAGCTCTCCTGGACGCCCGACTATTTCTACCTGCCGTCCGCGCCCAGCGTGATCTCGCGGCTCAGCAGTGCGGCCGAGCAGGTCTTCACCCGGCTGGAGGAAGCGAACCTGGAGAAGGTCGTGACCGAGGCCGGGCTGCTGCTCCAGGAGCTGCGGGTGACCAACCAGAAGCTCCAGGATCTGGTCGGCGGCGAGGCGCTGTCGACCGCGGTCGCCGACGTGGCGGTGGCGGCCAAGCGGGTGCGCGGGGTGGCCGAGGCGGCCGACGAGAATGTCGGCCACATGCTGGTCGACCTGCGCGAGACGACGATGCGCATCAACTCGTTGTCGCAGGATATCGCCCAGCAGTTCGGCGGCTCGCTGCTGCGCAGCCTCGCCCAGGGGCTGCGCGACACCATCGCGGAGTTCCGCGCGGCGGCCGCCGGCCTGCCGGACGTGATGGCGACCGCCGGCCGCGCCACCCGCCGCGCCGACGCTATCCTCGCCGGCGGCCAGCAGGACCTGGACCTGCTGCTGCAGAACCTGACGACGATCTCGCAGAACCTGAAGGAGCTGTCGGAGACCGCCAAGCGTTATCCGGCGCAATTGCTGTTCGGCCAGCCACCCAGACGGAGCGAGCCGTGAAACTCAGCCCTGCGAGCCGTCCGACAGCGCTGTTGCTCGCGCTCCTGCTCGCCGCGTGCAGCGGGTCGCCGCTGGACAAGCCGCCGGTCGAGCAGCGCTACTACACCCTCGACGTCGAGCGGCCGGCGCCCCCGCGGACCGGCGGCACCGACGTGCTGGCCGTGCGCCGTTTCCGCGCCTCGCCCGGCTACGAGGGACGCGAGCTGGTGTTCGCGACGGGACAGGGGGCATTCCGCACGGACTTCTACAACGTCTTCTTCTCCGCCCCGGCGGCGATGATCGGGAACGAGGCCCGGGAGTGGCTCGCGGCGAGCGGAATCTTCCAGGCCGTGGTCGCCGCAACGAGCCAGGCCGACCCGCGATGGGCTCTGGAAGGTTCGCTCGTCGCCGCCTATGGCGAACCCGGTCGCGCCGTCCTCGAGACGCAGTTCCTGCTCCTCGACGTCCGTGCCGCCGATGCGCCCGTCGTGATGGAGCGCACCTATCGCGAGACGGTTCCCGTCTCCGACGACGCTGCGTCCGCACTGGCGGCGGGCCTCAATCGCGCCCTGGCGGCGACGCTGGTCCGGCTCGAGGCAGACGTCGCGCGAACGCTGCGCCGCTGAGCGGCGATTGCGGAGCATTTGCGCTGACTGTCGCGAGGCGGCACACTTCTTGCCGCACTCGCCGCCGAGGATCATCGCCCTCGTGACCATCGACCTGCCCGACCGCCATCATCGCCACCGCAAGGCTGCGGAGCTGCCAGCTGTCGTTCGGCTGGCGCGCGGCGACGGGGATCAGGGGCGCGTGGCGCTGAGCGAGGCCGATGTCCGCATCCTGGCGACGCTTCAGCGCGAGGGGCGCATCAGCAAGTCAGCGCTGGCCGCGAAGGTGAACCTGTCGGCCAGCGCCTGCTTCGAGCGGATGCGCCGGCTGGAGAAGCAGAAGGTCATCCTCTCCTACCACGCCAACCTCAATCTCCGGGCACTGGCACAGCTCCATACCTTCTTCACCGAAGTGACACTGAAGAGCCATCACGCCTATGATTTCCGGCGCTTCGAAGGTCTCATCCTGACGGTACCGGAAATCGTCGAGTGCCATGCCCTCGGGGGCGGCATCGACTACGTGATGAAAGTCGTCACCCGCGACGTCGAAGAGTACCAGGCGCTCATCGATCGGCTGCTCGAGGCGGAGATCGGAATCGACCGATATTTCACCTACATCGTTACGAAGGCGGTGAAGAGCCTGCCGCAGGTCCAGGTCGACAATCTTCTCTGAGTTCGGATTCCGCGCGTCCGTCTTCGAGATCAGGTCATCGGCAGGGGCAGCTCTCCGCGGTCGGCCAACGTGGCGAGGCGCCGGTAGGGTCCTCCCGCCGCCATCGCCACGAAGCCCGCATGTCTGCGGACGATGTCCTGCATGTCCTCGGGCGTGGAGATGTTGCGCTTCGCATCGCCCAGGACGAGATCGGCATGGCGTCGCAACGCAATCCGGCGCCGCGGGTCGTGCTCGCAACCGGCGACCGAAGCGAGCACATCGAGAAGGCGGACGAGGATTGCGGTGCTGTGCGCTCCATTCTGACGGATCATGTGGAACATGGCATCGACGAGGCCGTCGTAATCGACGGCCGGCACGACGAGGACCGTCTTTCCTTCGTGCAGCACAACGCCGGTCGGCAGTTGAAGCGGCGCGAGCCTGCATAGCGTGGCGCCGAGCTGATCGATCACGCTCACGGCCGTGTGCGGGTCGTTGATGCCGGGAGACAGCGCCCGCACCGCGACCTCGACCAGCTGGCGCACGGCGAATTCCAGATCGGCGGAGCTGCCGCGTTGGTCACTCAGCGCGGTCGCCTCGCGGATTGCGTCTTCGCCTCCGTCGACCGCAGGAGCCATGAGCGCGATCGGTGCGCCGGGAAAGACGAAGTCGCCCGGCCGGGCCAGCAGCCTCACGGCGGTGCCCTTCTCGGCTGCCCACTTCGCCAGTCCCTCATGATCCAGGTGCAGCAGATAGCCGTGCCGGCCATCGTGGATGGCGGCGGCATCGCGCCAGAACGAAAGCGGCGGCGGTTCCGGCTCGCGTTCCGTGAGTGCGATGCGCTCGAACGCCAGCCGCATGTCGTGGCTGACGAGGCCGACCACCGTGTCGACGTTGATCCGGTTCGCCATGTGACCGACGAAGAAGACGAGCGTGGCGACGCAGACGAACGCCAGGACGATGCTGACGGTCAGCGAGAGATGGGGAACGAAGGCGCCCTCGTCCTGGACGCGCACGGTCCGGAGCACCATGAGGGCATAGGAGAACGTCCCAAGGAATGCGCCGAGGACGAACTGGTTGGCCCGATCCTTGGTGAAGTTGCGCAGCAGGCGGGGGCCCATCTGCCCGGCCGCCAGCGAGAGCGCGGCTATGGTGATGGAGAAGACGGTTCCCGCCACGCCGATCGTGGACGAAGCGACCGCGCCCAGCAGGGTTCGCGCGCCGGTGCCGCTGCCGTTGTAGATCCAAGCGTTCTCCAGCATCCATCGTGGAACCATTCCGCTGCGGTCGATCGCCAGCAGCAGGAGGGCGAGCCCCACTCCCGCTGCGGTCATGGCTGCGGGGAGCAGCCAGAACGTCTCCGCGAGAGCGTCCACGGTCTTCTTGAAGCGGGCGTTCACGAAATTTCCCTGTCGTTTATGTCCGTTCGGGCCGCCCCAATCCCGGCCGATCACAGGCAACGATCGAACCGCCCATTTGGTCCCCGGACATCGCCGAATCGCCGGATGCCCGGATTGCCGAACGGCCGCGATTTTCACGCTACCCACCAGGGGGCAGCGTGGAAAAAACGCCAAGAGGGTCCCGTGCGCAGCGAAACGCCGGATTCGAATCCGGTAGCGTGACGGGATGGACGAAGCGCCGACCGCCGCGCCCGGGCTGGGAGTGCTGCAGCTCGCCAACACGCCGAGGATGCTGCCGGGATGCCTGGGCAATCCGGCGACAGTCGACT
>JBFWXJ010000384.1:0-6078 GCA_050187535.1 Alphaproteobacteria bacterium
CGAGCGGCTGATGCGCGCGATCGAGGCCGGGCGCGACGTCGGCGGCCAGGTCGAGGGCCAGACCTCGGCCGCGATCCTCGTCTACGACGACAAGGCCGTCTCGCGCGTCGACCTGCGCGTCGACCATTCGCTGGAGCCGATCGCGGAGCTGCGCCGCATCTTCGACTGGTTCCAGCCCCTGGTGCCCTTCTATGCCGAGCGCTGCGACAACCCGCGCGTCGGGCGCCACAAGGACTGGCTGAAGGCGCGCGGCATCGAGCGACAGTTCGGCGCGCCACCGCCGCACGTCGCGGCCGCGCGCGCCGCCGGCAAGGGACCGGGGCGCTAGGGTCGGGCCGCCGGTCTTGGACCTCGTTTCGGCGGTCCTCCTGTCGATCGCGGCCGGTGCGGCCAGCCCGGCCGTGTTCGTGCCGGCGATCGTGGTCGGCTGGATCGCCCGCTCGGCGCGCATGGCGACCCTCGGCGCGGTCGCCATCGCCGCCGTGCTGATCGGCATGGCCGCGATGGAGCCGCTGCCCGAGGGCGCCCGGCGCGTTTGGTGGCTGATGCCGCTCGGCGTGGTGGCGCCGCTCGCCTGGACGCTCGCCGTGTTCGCGCTCAGGCGCTGGCTGGGGCGAAGGACCGCGGCCCGGCCGGGTGATCCGCTCGCCCGCGGGGTCTGGTCGATCCTCGGGCTGATCGCCGGCGGCCTCGTCGGCGGCGTCATCGGGCTGCTGCTCGGCATGGCCTATGTCGAGTTGGCAGAGGTCAGCTCCTTCGAGGGCCTGGCCGGCTACACCGTCATGTTCCTCTTCGTGCTCCCCGGCATCCTCATCGGGATGATCGCCGGCGCCATCCTCGGCTGGCGGCTGCCGCGGGCGCGGGTTGCCAGCGGCACCGGGACGTAGCCGTTGGATCCGGCGACGGTGATCGTCTCGTCGATCGCGGCCGGGCTGACGAGCCCACTCCTGTTTGTTCCCGCGGTCGTCGTCGGCTGGCTCGCCCGATCCGCCCGCATGGCGGCCTTTGGCGCGCTCGCCATCGCAGCGGTGCCCATCGGGCTGGCGGCGCTGCAGCCACTGCCCGAAGGCGCCCTCCTGTGGCGCCTGCCGCAATCCTTGGTGGCGCCTTTCGCCTGGGCGCTCGGCGTCCACGTCCTGTGCCGCTGGCTGCGCGGCAGAGCCGAGGCACGGCCGCGGGACCCGCTCGCCCGCGTCGTTCGCTCCATCGCCGGCCTCTTCGTCGGCGGCTTCATCGGCGGTGCGATCGGCCTCGCCGTCGCGGTGGGCTATGTAGAGCTGGCCGACGTCGATGCCAGCGACGGCCCGGGCGCCTACGCCATCCTCCTCGTCTCCATGTTCCCGGGCATCCTCGTCGGGATGATCGTCGGCGCCGTCCTCGGCTCGCGGCTGTCGCGGGTGCCGGTCGGCGGAGCGCCCGTGTAGTGACGCCGAGATCGGCCCGTCTGCTGGTGTTTCCCGGTGGCGGCTGCACGCGCGGTATCGACGCCGCCAGCCTTCGCGGTGGCCCCTGCCGGGGTCGAACCGGCACGCCCGAAGGCTCGCGATTTTAAGTCGCGTGCGTCTGCCAATTCCGCCAAGGGGCCGACCGCGGGCCGGGTGTAGCGGCGCCCCGGTGTAGGGGCAAGGCCCCGGGGACGGGGAGGCGGTGGAACCGCCGGCCCTGCGCCGATGGACATACCATCGGACCACACCATAACAATGGATCATGGCCACGATGTCGGTGCGCGCGACCTATGCGCTCGATCCGGAGACGACGCAGACGATCCGCCGTCTGGCACCAGACTGGGGCCGCGCACTATCAGGCGGAGCCGCCGGCGCGAAGCTGGGAGGAGGCGAGGCCGCTGATCTCTCGGATGCGCAAGGAACGGCATGCGGATTTCGGCCGGCGGCTGGAACGTTCGTGGAGGAAGGCCTGAAGGTGGACGTGATATTCGCGGCGGTGGCGGTGCGTGCCGATGCTGAATTCATGACCTTCAACGTGGCGGACTTCCGGCCCTTCGTGGCGCTCGGCCTGAAACTCATCGACGCCGGCGCCTGACTCGGAGCAAGCCCCGAGCGGCAGCGCCCTTAGGCCGCGACGGGCTCCTTCGCCGGCTGCGGCCGGGCCTCGACGACCGGGGGGAAGCGCAGGGTCACGCGCAGGCCCGGCGTGTTGTCGTCCAGCGTCAGCGTGGCCCCGTGCATGCGGGCGACGGCGGCGACGAGGCTGAGGCCGAGGCCGTTGCCGGGGGTGGAGCGGCTCTGCTCCAGCCGGACGAAGCGCTCCAGCACCACGTCGCGCGATTCGGGCGGGATGCCGGGACCCGTGTCGGCGACGACGATCTCCGCGCCCGCGGGGGCGGCGGTGCTGCGGATCGTCACCTTGCCGCCGGCGGGCGTGTACTTGATCGCGTTGTCGAGCAGGTTGGCGACGGCCTGCGACAGCAGGTGGCGGTCGGCCTTGGCGGTGGCGTCGCCCTCGTGCACGACGCTGAACGCGAGGCCCTTCTCCTCGGCCAGTGGCTCGTACAGCTCTGCCACCTGGTCGACGAGCGGGGCGAGCGGGATGTTCGACAAGGCGTCGGGCCGCGCACCCGCCTCTGCGTCGGCGATCGACAGCATGGCGTTGAACGTCGCGATGAGGCGGTCGGCCTCGTCGACCGTCGCCTGGAGCGCCTCGCGGTAGCGCTCCACGTCCGGCTTCTCCAGCAGGGTCACTTCCAGCCGCGCGCGCAGGCGGTTGAGCGGCGTGCGCAGGTCGTGGGCGATGTTGGCGGTGACCTGCCGCATGCCGGACATCAGACGCTCGATCTGGTCCAGCATGGCGTTGAGGCTGAGGGCGAGCTGGTCGAATTCGTCGCCCTTGCCGCCTACGGGGACGCGGCGCTTCAAGTCGCCCGCGCGGATCTCCGCGCTGGTGCGGTTGATCGAGTCCACCCGGCGCATGAGGTGGCGGCTGACCCAGTGGCCGCCCAGGATGCCGAGCGCCAGCGTCAGCGCCAGCGACCAGGCGAGCGCGCCCAGCACGCGCTCGCGAAACTCGCCGCGCTCCTTCATGTCCCGGCCGACCAGCAGGTGGAAGCCGTTCGGCAGGTCGAGCAGCAGCACCATGGTCTTGCGGAGCTCGGCGTGATCACCACGGGCGACCGGCAGGGTCGCCTCGACGAGGCCGCGCTTGTCGCGCAGCTCGGCCGGCCAGGCCGAGAGGTTGCCGGCGATATGCTCGTAGCGGGGGCCGGCCACGAGGTAGCGCATCTCGTCGCCGCGCTCACCCATGCTGCGCTCGTTCACGACCCGCAGCAGGCCGACGATGCTGCGCTGGCGATACTGCTCGGCCAGCCCGGTGATCTCCGCCTCGATGATCTGCTCAGTCTCGCGGTCGATCGCGCCCGTGGTCGCCCACCAGATGAAGGCCAGGAGCGTGATCGACGATGCGACGAAGATGGCGAGGTAGGCGAGCGCCAGCCGGAAGGTGGTGGTGCGGAGCGCGTTACGCGGGCTCACGCAGGCAGTATCCCGCGCCCCGCACCGTGTGCAGAAGCGGCTTGTCGAAGCCCCGGTCGATCTTCTGGCGCAGGCGGCTCACATGCACGTCGATGACGTTCGTCTGCGGGTCGAAATGATAGTCCCAGACCTTTTCCAGCAGCATCGTGCGCGTCACGACCTGGCCCGCGTGCCGCATCAGGCATTCGAGCAGGCGGAACTCGCGCGGCAGCAGGTCGATGGGGCGGTCGCGCCGGCGCACCGTGCGCGCGAGCAGGTCCATCTCCAGGTCGCCGACCGCGAGCTTGGTGGTGGGCTGCGTGCCCTGGCCGCGCCGCAGCACCGCCTCGAGGCGGGCCAGCAACTCGGCGAAGGCATAGGGCTTCGTCAGGTAGTCGTCGCCGCCGGCCTTGAGCCCCGCCACCCGGTCGTCGACTTCGCCCAGGGCGGAGAGGATGAGGGCGGGTGTCGACTTTCCCTGCCGGCGCAGCGTCTCGATGATGGAGAGGCCGTCGGTTCCGGGAAGCATGCGGTCGACGACGAGCGCATCGTACGGCTGGGTCGACGCCATGAAGAGGCCGTCGGGCCCGGTGGTCGCGTGATCGACCACGTAGCCGGACTCCTCCAGCCCCTTGACGAGGTAGGCCGCGGCCTCTCGGTCGTCCTCGATGACCAGTATCTTCATGCCGATGCTGACGTTCGGGCGGGTGGCGAGGGCGACCATAGCGCGATTCCCTGGGGGATTCTCAGCCGCCGGTGCGCGGCGGCGGGTCGGCTTCCGGCAGCAGCGCCGGTGCCGCTTCGGGCGGCGGCTCGGGCTTGCGGTCGGGGAACATCCGGCTGATCAGGAAGACGACGGTGAAAGCGAACGACAGGGCGATCAGGAACATCGAGCCCAGCACGATCAGCGGCATGAGGTGGCGCAGTTCGTCGGACATCGTGGAGGTTCCTTTCGTCTGTCGGGCCGGAATGCGGCCGGCGCCGGCACCGCCCTGGGGCGATGCCGGCGCCGGTGCCGACCGCCGGGATCAGGCCTGACCCAGCGGCAGGGCCACGAAGCGCTCGTTGCCCTGGCGATTCACCAGCAGTAGCACGCTCTTGCGCCGTTCGCCCTGGGCTGCGGCAACGCGCTCGGCGACATCGTCGGGCGTCGAAACCGTGCGGCCGCCGACCTTGACGATGACGTCGCCGTTGCGGATGCCGCGCTCGGCCGCCGGGCTGTCGGGAGCGACGCCGGTGACCAGCACGCCCTTGACCCCGGCGGGGACGCCGTTCTCACGCCGGCCCTCGCGGTCGAGCGGGGCGAGCGTCAGGCCGAGCTGGCCGCGCGACTCGTCGGTGCTCTCGTCGGCGGAAGCCGTCTCGGTCGGCATCTGGCCGATATTGGCGGTGATGCGCACCTCGCGTCCGTCGCGCCACACCACGACCTCGCTGCTGCGGCCGGCGGTGGTGGCTGCCACGACCTGTGTCAGGTCGCGGACCTTGTCGATCGACTTGCCGTCGAAGCGGACGATGACGTCGCCCTGGCGGACGCCGGCGCGCTGGGCCGGGCTGTCCGGCTGCACGCTGGTGACCATGGCGCCGCGCGGCCGGTCGAGGCCGACGCTCTCCGAGATGTCCGGCGTGACCGGCTGGATGGCGACGCCGAGCCAGCCGCGATCGACCTTGCCGGTCGCCTTCAGCTGCTCCACCACGGCCCGCGCCTGGTTGGACGGAACCGCGAAGCCGATGCCGACGCTGCCGCCGTTGGGTGAGTAGATCGCCGTGTTGATGCCGATCACTTCACCCGAGAGGTTGAAGGTCGGGCCGCCGGAATTGCCGCGGTTGATCGACGCGTCGATCTGCAGGTAGTCGTCGAACGGCCCCGACCGCAGGTCGCGGCCACGTGCCGACAGGACGCCCACGGTGACCGTGCCGCCCAGGCCGAACGGGTTGCCGACCGCGACAACCCAATCACCCACGCGGGCCCGGTCGGAGTTGCCGAAGCTCACATAGGGCAGCGGGTGCCCGGCCTCGACCTTGAGGACCGCGAGGTCGGTCTTGGGGTCGCGCCCGACGATGCGCGCCTTCATCTCGGTGCCGTCATGGACGGTGACCGTAACCTCCTGGGCGCCGTCGACGACGTGGTTGTTGGTGACGATGAAGCCGGCCGGATCGACGATGAAGCCCGACCCCAGCGAACGTGCCCGCCGTTCGGGCATGTCGCGCTGCCCGCGGCCCTGCCCGCCGGGGTTCTGCTGCTCGAAGAAGCGCCGGAAGAACTCGTTGAACGGCGAGCCCTCCGGGAACTGCGGCATGTCCTGCATGGCCTGGCGGCCGGACACGCGCTGGGTCGTCGACACGTTGACGACGGCCGGCGTCACCCGTTCGGCCATGTCGGCGAAGCTCGGAAGCATCGCCTGCAGGCCGGCGGGAGCGGTGACCGGCGGCGGCGTCTGGGCGGTCGCGAAGGGGATGACGGACACGGCGGCCGTTGCCAGGGCGGCGCCGATCGCCGGGCCGGCTGCGACGCGGCCGATCCGGCGCAGCGTCCGGCCGGCCATGAGGGGGTGGATCGCGGACATGCTCGTGAACCTCCGATGCTGGGTTCGTTGTTCGGTGGTTACAGAGTTAG
>JBFWXJ010000385.1:0-6022 GCA_050187535.1 Alphaproteobacteria bacterium
TGCCGATCCAGCACTTCGTCGTGCGCTACCATCCCGACCGCTACCGCTTCGTCGTCGACCTCATGTCGCGATCGGGCGGGCCGGTATTCGCCGCCACACCGGAGAAGCAGCCATGATCCGTGTCGAACCGACGGGCGGCGTCCTCGGCGCCACCGTGACCGGCGTCGACCTGGCCGATCCGCTTTCCCAGGGCGACCGTGGGATCGTCCTGGGCGCGCTCTGCCGACACGGCGTCCTGCGCTTCCCCAGCCAGACCGTCGACGCGGCCGGCCTCAAGCGGTTCAGCGCGCATTTCGGCACGCTCGAGATCAACATCGCCAACACCCACCACGCACCCGGGCACCCCGAGGTGATGATCCTCTCGAACATGCGCGAGGACGGCCGGCCGATCGGCCTCGCCGATGCCGGGCAGGGCTGGCACACGGACATGTCCTACAGCCGCGACATCGCGTTCGCGAACGTGCTGCACGCGATCACCGTGCCGCGGCGCGACGGCCGCCCGCTCGGCAGCACCGAGTTCGCCAACATGTACCGCGCCCATGACGACCTGCCGGCCGAGATACGGCAGCGGTTGGAGGGTGCCGTCGCCATCCACGACTTCGACAAGTTCTGGGAGGAGATGCGCCGCCGCCCCGGCAGCACGCGCCCGCCGCTGACGGAAGAGCAGCGCCGCCGCAAGCCGCCGGTGCCGCAGCCGGTCATCCTCGTCCACCCCGTCACCGGCCGACGGGTCCTCTACTGCAATCCCGGCTACGCCGTGCGGATCGAAGGCTGGGAGGCGGCCGAGAGCGAGCGGATGCTGGAATACCTCTTCGCCCACCAGCTCCGCCCGGAGTACCGCCACGTCCACGACTGGACCGAGGGCGACGTGCTGATGTGGGACGACATCTGCACGCTGCACTACGCCCGTCCCGACTACGGCCCGGACGAGCCGCGCTTCGTCAGGCGCTGCCAGGTGATGGCGGACCGCGCTTTCGATCCCGCCTTCGCCGCCACCGCGGTCATGGGCCCAGGCTAGGATCCGACCCATGCGCCTCCTGCGCTACCGTCACGCCGAGGGCTTCCGGCCGGGCCTGCTCGACGCCGCCGGCACCATCCGCGATCTCTCCGGACACGTGCCCGACATCGGCGGCGACGTGCTGTCGCCGGCCGGGCTGGCGCGGGTCGCGGCACTCGACCCGGCGACGTTGTCCGCGGTGCCCGAGGCGGCGCTGGGGCCGCCCATCGCCGGCATCGGCAAGATCATCGGCGTCGGCCTCAACTACCGCGACCACGCGGCGGAGACCGGCCTGGCGCTGCCCAAGGAGCCGACCCTGTTCCTCAAGGCGACGAGCGCCCTCGCCGGCCCAGCGGACCCGACGCCGATGCCGCGCGGCGCCAAGGCCATGGACTGGGAGGTCGAGCTCGGCGTCGTCATCGGCGACGCCGCCGCCTACGTCCCGATCGAGACGGCGATGGACCACGTCGCCGGCTATGTGCTCGGCATCGACTTCTCGGAGCGCGACTTCCAGTTCAACCGCGGCGGCCAGGGGTTCAAGGGCAAGAGTGCGGACGGCTTCGCGCCGCTCGGCCCTTGGCTGGTGACGAGCGACGCCGTGCCCGACGCGGGCGACCTCCGCCTGCGCCTATGGGTCAACGGCACGCTGCGCCAGGACGGCACGACGCGCGAGCTGATCTTCCCGGTGTCGGAGCTGGTCTCCTACATCAGCGGCTTCATGAGCCTGCAACCGGGCGACGTCATCCTGACCGGCACCCCCGCCGGCGTCGGGCTGGGGATGAAGCCGCCCGCCTACCTCGCCGCCGGCGACGAGGTGGTGGCCGAGATCAACGGCCTCGGCCGGCAGGCACACCGCATCGTCGCCGGGGCCTGAGCGCCCCAGGCTCCACGCTTTACGACCGCGACCGCCTTCGGCATCCTGCCGCGCAACCGGGGCCGCGCGGTCCCGACCGAAAAGCACGCAGCTAGGGAGAGAACGATGCTCGACAAGCGATTCGGCCGCCGGCAGGTCCTCCGCTCGACCGCCGCGGCGGCAGGTGCCGTGCTTGCCGCACCTCTGGTCGGCCGCACCGCCTTCGGCCAGGGCAAGATCGAAAAGCCGAAGGTCGTGCTCGCCGTCGGCGGCAAGTCCGCCCTCTACTACCTGGCGCTGACGATCGCGGAGAAGCGGGGCTACTTCAAGGACGAAGGCCTCGACATGGAGATCAACGACTTCGCCGGCGGCAGCCGCTCGCTGCAGGCGCTGGTCGGCGGCAGCGCGGACGTGGTGGCCGGGGCCTACGAGCACACCATCCGCATGCAGGCGCGCGGGCAGGAGGTGCAGTCCTTCGCGCTCATCGGCCGCGGCATGCAGATCGCCATCGGGCTGGTCAAGGCCAAGGCCGACCAGGTGAAGTCCGCCAAGGACGTGAAGGGCATGAAGTTCGGCGTCAGCGCGCCCGGGTCGAGCACGCACATGCTGCTGACCTACTGGACGGCGCAGGCCGGGCTGAAGGCGACCGACACCGCGGCGATCGGCGTCGGCGCCGGCGCCTCGGTGGTGGCCGCCGTGACCCAGGGCGAGATCGACGGCGTGTCGCAGACCGACCCCGCGGTGACGATGCTGGAGCAGTCGGGCGCCATCAAGGTCGTCGTCGACACCCGCACCATGAAGGGCAACATGGACGTGTTCGGCGGGCCGCTGCCGGCGGCCTCGCTCTACTCCACGGCGGAGTTCGTCAAGAAGAACCCCAACACCGTCCAGGCCATGGCCAACGCCATCGTCCGCGCGGACAAGTGGTTGCAGACGGCCAAGCCCGAGGAGGTCGCCGACACCGTTCCCGAGGCCTACCTGCTGGGCGACCGCAAGCTCTACATGAAGGCCTTCGAGAACGTGCGCGACGTCATGTCGCCGGACGGGCTGATGCCGGCGAACGGGCCGGAGACCTGCCTCAAATTTCTCACCACGTCCGATCCCAACATCAAGGGCGACACGATCGACCTGAAGCGGACCTGGACGAACGAGTTCGCCCAGCGCGCCAACGCCAAATACAAGTCGTGACCGTCCCGGTCCCCACCATACCGGCACTCGCGCTGCGCGAGATCACCTGCCGCTTCGCGTCGCGCGATGGCCGCGGCACCTACACCGCGGTCGAGAACGCGACGCTGGTGGTGGCGCCGGGCGAGTTCGTCTCGGTGGTGGGGCCGACAGGTTGCGGCAAGTCGACCCTGCTCAACGTCGCGGCCGGGCTGCTGACGCCGTCGTCGGGCACCGTCGAGGTGTTCGGGGAGCGTCTCGACGGCACCAAGGGCGTGAACCGGCGTGCCGGCTACATGTTCCAGACGGACGCGCTGATGCCCTGGCGCAGCGCGATCCAGAACGTGACCGCGGGCCTGGAGTTCCGTGGTGTCGCCAGGCGCGACGCCACGGAGCGCGCCCAGGACTGGCTGCGCCGGGTCGGGCTCGCCGGTTTCGGCGACCGCTACCCGCACCAGCTCTCGGGCGGAATGAGGAAGCGCCTGGCGCTCGCCCAGACGCTGATCGTCGACCCCGACATCCTGCTCATGGACGAGCCCTTCTCCGCCCTCGACGTCCAGACCCGCCAGCTCATGGAGAACGAGCTGCTGGCCTTGTGGGCGGCCGACCGCAAGTCCGTCGTCTTCATCACCCACGACCTGGAGGAGGCGATCGCGCTCTCCGACCGTGTCGTGGCGCTTTCCGCCGGTCCCGCGACGCGGCCGATCGGGGAGTTCGCGATCGACCTCGCCCGGCCGCGCGACGTGGCCGAGATCCGCATGGACCCCGGCTTCATGCGCCTGCACACGGAGATCTGGCAGACCATGAAGGAAGAGGTCCTGAAGGCCTACGCCCGCCAGAAGGCAGCGTGAGCCCATGCCGCGCAAGCTGAGCCGGCTGCGGCTGCGCGCCTACCAGCTGGCGGTGCTGGTCGCTTTCATCGTGGCATGGCACGTGCTGACGGCGCCGGGGCTGCTGCCGAATTTCTATTTCGACACGCCGAACCGGGCCGCCTTCTTCTTCGGCGAGCCGTGGAAGGTGTTCAACCGGATCGTCGTCTGGTTCACCACGGGCGAGATCTACGGCCATCTCTGGATCACGCTCGTCGAGACGGCGCTGGCGTTCGCGATCGGCTCGGCCTTCGGGCTGGTGATCGGGCTGTGGCTGGCCCTTTCCGACATGGCGTCGGCGATCTTCGACCCCTACATCAAGGCGGCCAACTCGATGCCGCGCGTCGTGCTGGCGCCGATCTTCGCGGTGTGGTTCGGGCTCGGCATGTGGTCGAAGGTGGCGCTCGGCGTCACCCTCGTCTTCTTCATCGTCTTCTTCAACGTCTACCAGGGTGTGCGCGAAGTCAGCCCGGTGGTGCTCGCCAACGCCCGGATGCTGGGTGCCAGCCGCCGCCAGCTGCTGACCGCCATCTACCTGCCGAGCGCCATGAGCTGGGTCTTCGCCAGCCTGCACAACGCCGTGGGCCTGGCCTTCGTCGGCGCCGTGGTCGGCGAGTACCTGGGGTCGGCGCGCGGCGTCGGCTATCTCATCCTGCAGGCGGAATCCACCTTCGACATCAGCACCGTCTTCGCCGGCATCATCGTGCTGACCGTGTTCGCCCTGCTGCTGGACGCCGCGGTCGGGCTGGTCGAGAGCCGGCTGATGACCTGGCAGCCCCGCGCGGCGGAGACCGACCGGACCTGAGGTCGCAGGCCCTTGCTGCGGCGCAGCAAGGGCCTATCTCGGGGCGATGGGCGCAGACACCAAATCGATCAACGTGGCGCTCCAGGGCGGCGGCGCGCATGGCGCGTTCACCTGGGGCATCCTCGACCGGCTGCTGGAGGACGGGCGCGTCGCGATCGACGGCATCTCCGGCACCAGCGCCGGGTCCATGAACGCGGTCGTGCTCGCCTACGGGCTGATGACCGGCGGCATCGCCGGCGCCCGCTCGGGGCTGGAAGCCTTCTGGCGGGCGGTCAGCCGCGCCGGCTGCCTGTGGAGCCCGATCCGCACCAATCCCTGGGAGCACTGGTGGACGGGGTCGTGGAACCTCGACCGCTCGCCGACCTACATGGCCTTCTCTGCCATGACCGGGGTGCTGTCGCCCTACGAGTTCAATCCGCTCGACTTCGACCCGCTGCGCCGGATCGTCGCCGATCAGGTCGATTTCGCCCGGCTCGCGTCATGCGAGGACATCAGGCTCTTCGTCAGCGCCACCGACGTGCAATCGGGCCGCGTCCGCGTCTTCCAGGGTGCCGACATCACGATCGAGGCGGTGCTGGCGTCCGCCTGCCTGCCCTTCATCCACAAGGCGGTCGAGATCGACGGCCGCGCCTACTGGGACGGCGGCTATGTCGGCAACCCGTCGCTGTGGCCGTTCTTCTACCACACGGCGACCGACGACCTCCTGGTGATGCACGTCAATCCGATCGAGCGCGACCAGGTGCCGATGACGGCGCCCGAGATCAACAACCGCCTCAACGAGATCACCTTCAACACCTCGCTGATCGCCGAGATGCGGGCCATCCGCTTCGTGCAGCGGCTGCTGCGCGAGGACTGGCTCAAGGAGGAGCATCGCCACCGCCTGCGCGACATCCGCGTCCATGCCATCCGCGCGGACAAGGAGCTGATGGACCTCAGCGTCGCCACCAAGCTCAACCCCGACTGGGACTTCCTGGTGGACCTGCGCGACCGCGGCCGCCGCGCGGCCGACGAATGGCTCGCCGCCAACCTCGTCCATGTGGGCGTCCGCGACACGGTCGACCTGCGCGAGGAGTATCTCGTCGGGCGGTAGCCACGCGCGGCCGCCCGGCTATACGATCGGGCGTGCAATCATCCCTCGGATTCGCGTCACCGTGCCCATTACCGTCGCCGACATAGAAGCCGCCCGCGCGCGCATCGCGGGTCTCGTTCGCCCCACGCCCGTGATCGAGGCGGCCCCTGCCCGCGCGCCGCTGCCGGGCCGCGTCGCGCTCAAGCTCGAATGCCTGCAGGTCACGGGCTCGTTCAAGCCGCGGGGCGCGATCAATGCGCTGCGG
>JBFWXJ010000386.1:0-5983 GCA_050187535.1 Alphaproteobacteria bacterium
CACCAGCGCCAGCCACAGCAGCGTCGCGGGCTCGAGGTTGCGCAGCCGGCCCGCGATCGAGACGGGCCGGCCGGTGGTGCCGAGGGCGGCGTCGGTCATGGGCGGGTGGTCCGTTCCCGGATTGCGCGAGACATCCCGCAGGGGGATGTCCCCCTGCGGGATTGGGTCCGGATCAGACGCCGAAGATGTCGCGCCAGGCCTCGCGCATCTCGGGCACGCCCTTCTCCGCCTCCTCCATGGTCGGCATGATGAGCTTGATCTGGTCGAGCGGCCGGCCGCCGACCGGGGGTGCCACCTCGGGGCGCAGCGATTCGTTGAAGAACTTCGTGATGACCCGCGAGTATTCGGGGCCGGTCGCGAACTCCATGAACAGCTTGGCCGCGTTGGGGTGCGGCGCGTTGGCGATGATCGCGGTCGGCGACGGCGTGGCGACGGTGCCGTCGGTCGGATAGATCAGCTTCAGCGGGTTGCCGCGCGACATGCTGAGCAGCGTGGTCGCCGACGGGATGGCGATGCCGATCTCGCGCTCGCCGCCGTTCATCAGCGTCACCGGGTCCATGCTGGAACGGCCGATCTGCGGCTTGTTGCGCTCCAGCTTCTTCAGGTAGTCGACGCCGTACATCTGCTTCATCAGCAGAGCCCAGATGCCGATGGCACCGCTGTAGCCCGGGTGGCCGACGGCGATGCGGTCCTTCCACTTGGGATCGAGCAGGTCGGTCCAGCTCTTGGGCGCCTCGGCCTCCGATACCTTCTGGGTGTTGAAGCCCATGAGGTAGAGGCCGAAGTAGCAGGTCTGGAACATGTCGTCGGGGTCGGCCTTGCGCGCCGCCTGGATCATGCCGTCGGCGTTCTTCGGCCGGAACTTGGTCAGCAGCGCCTCGCGCTTCAGGAACACGTAGTGGCCGGAATCAGTCGAGCTGAAGATGTCGCATTGCGGCGTCCGCGCCCGCAGGTCCTGCGACAGCCGCTGGAAGGCGACCTGCGAGGTGCTGCGGATGACGTTCGCCTTGATGCCGGGATAGCGGGCGGAGAAAGCCTGCCCCACGGCCTCGCCGGGCTCGGCGCTGAGCTGGCCCGAGTACCAGGTGACCTCACCCTCCTTCTTCGCCGCCTCGTAGAGCTGGCGCTCGTAGGGCGACATCTCCTGCGCCAGGGCGGTCCCCCGCCCCAATGTGGCGCCGAGCGCGCCGGCGGCGCCGAGCGCCGCGCCGGACCTGAGCAGCGTGCGTCGCGTGATGATCGTCATGATGGCGTTCCTCCTGCCGGTGTCGATGCCGCAGGGGGCGTTGCGGACTCCTGGCCGGGGTCCGGGCGCCGCCTCCGCGGATGCTTGGTGGCTCAGCGGCCGGCGAATGCCGGCCGTCGCTTCTCCATGAAGGCGCGGCGGCCTTCCTTGTAGTCCTCGCTGTCGAAGCAGGCGCGGGCGAGCGTGGCCATGCGCTCGGGGTCGCGCTGCGCGGCGTCCAGCATCACGTCGTCGATCATCGCCTTCGACGCGCGGATCGAGAGCGGCGCGTTGCCGGCTATCTCGGCTGCCATCGCCGTCACCGTCGCCTCCAGGGCGTCCGGCTCCACCACCTCGTCGACGAGCCCCATCTCCAGCGCCTGGGCGGCGGTGTAGTGGCGCGCCAGGAACATCACGTGCTTGGCCCGGGACGGGCCGACCAGCGACACCAGCCGGGCCAGCGATTCCTGGGCGTAGGAGACGCCGAGCCGGGCGGCCGGGATGCCGAAGCGGGAATCCGTCGAGGCGACGCGCAGGTCGGCGCGCATCGCCATCGCCATGCCCCCGCCCATGCAGAAGCCGCGGATCATCGCGATCAGCGGCTTGTCGAGCGACTTCAGCGCGGCTCCCGCGGCGGCCGAGCGGCGGTGGTACTCGGCCTCGGCCGTGGCGTCGGAGCGCACGCGCTCGAACTCGCTGATGTCGGCCCCCGCCGTGAAGGCCTTGTCGCCCGCCCCGCGCATCACGACGACGCGCACGTCGGGGTCGGCCGCGAAGGCCTTCGCGGCGACGGCGATGCCGTCCGACATCTCCTGCGAGATGGCGTTGCGCCGATCGGGCTGGTTGAAGACGAGCCAGCCGACGCCGTCGCGGCGCTCGGCGATGATCTTGCCCGTGGGCAGCTCGATGCGCGACCCGCCGTCCATGGCTTTCGTCCCCTTCGTCAGATCACGCCGTCGCGGCGCAGCTCCGCGATCGCATCCGGGCCGTAGCCGAGGCCGGCCAGGACCTCGTCGGTGTGTTGGCCGGCGTCGGCGGTCGGCCGGCGGATTCTGTCCTCGATGCCCTCGAGGTTGATCGGCGTGCCGACGATGCGCTGGGCGCCCAGCCGCGGATGCTCGACCGGCCGCGCCAGCCCCAGGTGCTGCACCTGCGGGTCGGCGAAGGTCTGGTCGATGGTGTTGATCGGCCCGCAGGGGATGCCGGCACCGTCGAGCGTCTCGATCCAGTGCAGGCTCGGCATGGTCGCCGTCACCTCGGCGATCGCCTGGTTGATGGCCGCCCGATCGCGCGAGCGGCCCTCGCCGGTCGACCACTCCGCCTTGGCCTTCCATTCGGGCTTGCCCAGCGCCTCGCAGAAGCGGTCCCACAGACGTGGCGAGGAGGCGGCGATGGTGATCGGGCGGTCGGCCGTCGGGTAGACGCCGGTCGGGATCGAGGTCGGGTGGTCGTTGCCGGCGGCCTTGGCCACCTCGCCCGCCAGCAGCCAGCGCGAGGCCTGGAAGTCGAGCATGAAGACCTGGGCCTCCAGCAGGCTGGTGTGGACCCAGCGACCCTCGCCCGTCTCTTCGCGCTGGAAGAGCGCCATCATGGTGGCGAGCGCCAGCAGGTTGCCCGCCGTCAGGTCGGCGATCGGGATGCCGACGCGCAGGGGCTTCTGCCCCGGCTCGCCGGTGATCGACATGAGGCCGCCCATCCCTTGGGCGATCTGGTCGACGCCGGCGCGGTGGCCGTAGGGCCCGTCCTGGCCGAAGCCCGAGATCGAGGCGTAGACGATGCGCGGGTTGACCTTGCGCACGCTCTGGTAGTCGACGCCGAGGCGGTACTTCACCTGCGCCCGCATGTTCTCGACGATGACGTCGGCACCCGCCGCCATGCGGAAGAAGACCTCCTTGCCCTTCGGGGACTTGAGGTCGAGCTGGATCGCCCGCTTGTTGCGGTGCAGGTTCTGGAAGTCGAAGCCGTCGCGGTTGCCTACCTCGCCGACGCCGGCGCGCGGCGGCTCGATGCGGACGACGTCGGCACCCCAGTCGGCGAGATGGCGCACGCAGGTCGGCCCGGCTCGGGCGACCGTCAGGTCGAGGACCTTGATCCGCCTGAGCGGCAGCCCGGCCGTCGCCTCGGCGGCGGCATCGGGCACGGTGGAATCGGGCGTAGTGGCATGGGGGGTGGCGTCGTTCATCGCTGGTGCCCTTCCCCGGCCCGGCGCATCCGGACGGGCCGCAGCCGAATCGACTGTCGACACTTCCCGATGGCCTCCGCGGGCCGACTTCCTGTAGGTTTCGTCCCTATGCCGATGTTTATAGCCGTCGCCGCGGCGGATTGTAAACAAAGCGACGGCCGGGGCGGGCGATGACCGGGACGGTGCCCGAGCCGCTGGCGAGCCGCGTCCAGGACGCGCTGGAGCGCATGATCCTGGACGGCAGGCTGCCGCCCGGCGAGCGGCTCAACGAGATCGCACTGGCGCGTTTGCTCGGCGTCAGCCGCGGGCCGGTACGCGAGGCGGCCCGCGCGCTCGAGAAGGGCGGCCTCGTCACCGTCATCATGAACCGCGGCGCCTTCGTGCGCACGCTGTCGTTGGACGAGGCGATCGACACCTACGAGCTGGCGACGCTGCTGTTCGCCTTCGCCGCCGCCCAGCTCGCCCAGGCGGTCACGGCGGCCCAGGCGACCGCACTGCTGCGCCTGCTGGACACGATGGACCGGGCGATCGCCGCCACCGACCGCGAGGCGTTCTTCGCGGGCAACATCCGCCTGCACGAGGCGATCGTCGGCGGAGCGCGCAACCGCGAGGTGGCGGCCGCCTACCTCGTCAACACCAAGCGGCTGCAGCTCTGCCGCCGCCGCTCCTTCGAGCCGGCCGCCAACATGGCCGAGTCGAATGCCGAGCACCGCCGCCTGGTGGAAGCGATCCTGGCCGGCGACTCGGAGGCCGCCCGCCATCGCGCCTGGGAGCACGGCCGTGCCGGCCGCGCCCGGTTTCTGGCGGCGATCGACCGTCCCGCCGGGATGCCAGCCGAGCGGGCGGCCTGAATCCGGAGCCGCGGGCGGCAACGCCCGAGCCTGTCGCGCTCGCGCGGCGCTTCAGCCGGCGCCTTGCCATTGCCGCATTCGGCTGGCTTGATCCGCGCCGTCCGAGCCGGCGCCAGGTTCGCCCGGCTGCCCCACAAGAGGTCCCCGATGCCCGTGCCCCCCCTGGCGACCGGCCGCCGCTCCGTCCTGGCGATGACCTTCGCCGCCCTGGTCATGGCCGCCGCGCCGGCCGCGCGCGCCCAAGGGGCGGCGGCCGCGCTCACGCCCGAGCAGCGGGCGGAGGTGGGCCGCATCGAGAGCTACCTGACAGGGCTGCGCACGCTGCAGGCGCGCTTCGTCCAGGTCGCCTCCAGCGGCGCGTATGCCGAAGGGACATTCTCGCTGCAGCGGCCGGGCCGGCTGCGCTTCCAGTACGACCCGCCCTCGCCGCTGCTGATCGTCGCCGACGGCACCATCGTCTATTCCTACGACACCGCCCTGAAGCAGACGACGCAGATCCCGATCAACCTGACACCCCTCTGGTTCCTGCTGCGCGAGCGCATCCAGCTCTCGGGCGACGTCACCATCACCCGCTACGAGCGCCAGGGCGGCGTCATCCGCATCGCGCTGGTGCAGACCAAGGACCCGGCCGCGGGCTCCGTCGAGCTCGCCTTCCAGGCCGAGCCGCTGGCGCTGCGCCAGTGGTCGGTGACCGACGCGCAGGGCATCACCACCAACATCGCCCTGACCGAGGTGCGCCAGGACGTGGCGCTCGACCGCCGGCTCTTCGTGTTCGACGAGAACGCGCCCACGGCGGTGCAGCAGCATCAGTGATGCCGATGGGCGCGGGCGCCGCCCGCCGCTCGCTCGTTCCCGCCGCCGCGCTGGCCGCGGCCGTCGCCATGCCCGCGCTGCCGGCGCGCGCCGACATCGGCCAGTGCGACCGCCTGGCCGGGCTGCCGCAGCCCTGGCTCGACCACGGCGAGAAGCCGACCCCGCGGGCGGGCCCGCCCATGATCCGCATCGATGCCGACCGGGCGATCGCCGTCTGCCGTGCCGCCCTCGACGCCGAGCCCGGCAACGTGCGCCTGATGTTCCAGCTCGGCCGCGCGCTCGACAAGGCACAGCGCTGGCCCGAGGCGCTGCCGCTCTATCGCCGGGCGGCGGAGGAATCCTACGCCCCGGCGCAGACCGCGCTCGGGCGCCTCTACGAGGACGGCCGCGCCGTGCCGCAGGACTCCGCGACCGCGATGCGCTGGTATCGGCTGGCAGCGATCCAGAGCTACCCGCCCGCCGCGACCGCGATCGGCGCCCTCAACCTCGACGGCGACGGCGTCAGGCGCGACGCGCGCGAGGCCGTGCGCTGGTTCCGCGAGGGTGCGGAGCGCGGCGAGCCGCGGGCCCAGCTCATGCTGGGCCGCCTCTTCCAGCAGGGCCGCGGCGTCGTCGCCGACGAGATGGCCGGTGCGGAATGGATCGCCAAGGCGGCCGAGCAGGGCGAGGCAGAGGCCCAGACGGCGTACGCCTTCATTCTCCAGGAGGGCCGCGGCGTGTCGCGCGACCTCGGCGCATCGATACGGTGGTTCCGCCGTGCCGCCGAACAGGGCGACGCGCAGGCACAGGCGCAGCTCGGCTGGGCCTACGAGCAGGGCCTGGGCGTGACGCTGAGCGAGACGGAAGCGGCCGAGTGGTATCGCAAGGCGGCCCTCCAGGGGGCGGCCGACGCCCAGCGCAATCTCGCCTGGC
>JBFWXJ010000387.1:0-5966 GCA_050187535.1 Alphaproteobacteria bacterium
CCCTCCTCGACGGCCACAACATCGTCGTCCGCGCGGACGCGAACCCCGCGACGATGCGCGAGGTGGCGCTGATCGCCGGCGGTGGCAGCGGCCACGAGCCGGCCCATGGCGGCTATGTCGGCCAGGGCATGCTGCATGCCGCGGTCGCCGGCGACGTCTTCGCCTCGCCGACGCCGGACGCGGTGCTGGCCGCGATCCGCGCCGTCACCGGGGCGCCGGGCTGCCTGCTGATCGTCAAGAACTACACCGGCGACCGCCTCAACTTCGGCCTCGCCGCCGCGGTCGCGCGCAGCGAGGGCCTGAGCGTCGACATGGTGGTCGTGGCCGACGACGTCGCGATCCCCGACGACGGCGGCACCGCGGGACGGCGCGGGATCGCCGGCGCCGTCTTGATCCACAAGATCGCCGGTGCGGCCGCGGCCGCCGGCGCCGATCTCGCCGCGGTGAAGGCCGCCGTCGAGGCCGCCCTCCCCGACCTCGGCACCATGGGTGTGGCCCTCTCGCCCTGCGTGCTGCCCGGCGCAGCCGCGCCCAACTTCACGCTCGGCGCCGACGAGATCGAACTCGGCCTCGGCATCCATGGCGAGCCCGGCGTCCGCCGCGCCGCCCTCGCCCCCGCCGATGCCCTCGTCGATACGCTGATCGAGACGATCGCCGTCGACCGCAACCTCGCGCGCGGCGACCGCGTCGCGCTCCTGGTCAACGACCTCGGGAGCACAACGCCGATGGAGCTCGCCGTCGTCGCCCGCCGCGCGCTCTCCGCGCTGGAGGCGCGCGGCCTCACCGTCGAGCGCGTCTGGTCCGGCCGGTTCCTCACCGCCCTCGACATGGCCGGTGTGTCGCTCTCGCTGCTCCGGGTCGACGACGACCGCCTCGCCCGGCTCGATGCCTCCACTGGCGCGCTCGCTTGGCCGACGCAGCCCGCGCAACGCCCGGCCGGCCGCACGATCGCCGCCCCCGCACCGACAGGCACCGCCACTGCCTCGAGCGGCGGCACGAAGGTCCCCTGCCCAGCCCTCCCCGCCGCGATCGACGCCATCGCCGATGCCCTGATCGCCAACGAAGCGCGCCTCACCGAGATGGATCGCGCGGTCGGCGACGGCGACATCGGCGCGAGCCTTGTCCGCGGCGCCGAGGCGCTACGGGCCGCCGTGAAAGCCGCGCCCACCGACGACGCGGCCGCCGCCCTTCGCGTCCTCGAAGCGGCGTGGCGCCGTGCCGTCGGCGGCACGTCGGGTCCGCTCTATGCGATGTTCCTGCTGCACGCGGCCGATCGATTGGCTGCCGCCAAGGAAGGCGAGCCACGCGGCAAGACTTATGCGGATGCATTTCTCGCGGGATGCGCCGGCATCTCCGCCCTCGGCGGCGCGCAGCGCGGCGACCGCACCATGCTCGATGCGCTGCTTCCGGCGGCGGAGGCGTTCGCGCGCGAGATCGCATCCGGCGCTGCCCTGGCCGCTGCGTGGCGCTCGGCCATCACTGCCGCCGAGCAAGGCGCGACGGCGGTGCGGACCATGCGGGCCAGGCGCGGCCGATCGAGCTATCTCGGGGATCGCGTCATCGGCGCGCCCGATCCGGGCGCCGAGGCTGTCGTCGCCTGGCTGAGCGCAATCAAGTAGGAGCCCAGACCGCGACGGCGGCCGCGACCTACGAGGGCGCGAACCGCTGGATCGCGAACGGCGCGATCGGCAGGTTCGTCTTCCCCGCCGTGATGATCTCCGCCATCACGCTGCCCACGCCCGGCCCCATCTGGAAGCCGTGGGCGGAGAAGCCGAAGGCGTGGAAGACGCCCTCGGCCTTGGCGCTGGGGCCGATGACGGGGATGTCGTCGGGCATGCGGCCTTCGATGCCGGCCCAGGCGCGGACGATGGTGGCGCCGCGCATGATCGGGAAGAGGTCTGAGACCGTCTGACAGCTCAGGCGCAGCTTGTCGAAGTCAAGGCGGGTCCAGTTGCGGTCGCGGTCGACGATGCCCTGATAGCCGCCGCCGATCAGCACCGTGCCGTTCCTGAACTGCTTGAAGGAGAGCGGCCGGCGGGTCGCCCCCACGGTCGGGTCGACGAAGTGCGGCATGCGCGCGGCGATCATCAGCATGAGCGCGATCGGCTCGACCGGCGCATGCTCGCCGACCATGGCGGCGATGCGGTCGGCCCAGGCGCCGGCGCAGTTGACGACGATGGGCGTCGAGACGCTCTCGCCCGTGTCGGTCGTCACGCGCCAGTGGCGGCCCTCGCGCGCGAGGCCGGTGACGCGCACGCCCTCGCGATAGCGCGCACCCAGCGCCTCGGCCTTGCGGCGGAAGGCCGTGGTGGTGCGGTAGGGATCGGCGGCGCCGTCGCGCCGGCAGATGATCGCGCCGATGCAGTGGTCGGAGATCGCGGGCAGCACCGCCTTCAGCTCGTCGCGGCCGATCAGCTCCTCGTGGTCGAAGCCGAGGGCGCGCACCTCGGCGACGCGGGCTCGGAGCTGGTCGAGCTCGGCCTCGCTCTCGGCGACCTTCACCTGGCCGGCGGCGACGAAGCCGCAATCGTCGTCGACCAGGTCGCCGATGCGATGCCAGATCTCCATCGAGGCGACGGAGATCGGGATCTCGGCGAGGTGGCGTCCGAGCCGCCGCACGCCGCCCGCGTTCACGCCGGAGGCGTGGCGGGCGACGTAGTCCTTCTCGATCACCAGCGCCTTCACGCCGCGCAGCGCGAGGTGGAGCGCGGTCGAGGAGCCGTGCAGGCCGCCGCCGACGATGACGGCGTCGGCGGTGTCGGTCATGGGACCATACGCGACGCGAGTGCATTTCCCCTCTCCGCCCCGTAGGGGGGGAGAGGGTAGGGTGAGGTGGGGCTGACGGGTCCATCGAGCGCCCACCTGCTCTCACCGAGAAGCGGCACGACCCTCACCTCACCCTACCCTCTCCCCTCCCTGAAGGGAGCGGAGAGGGGGAGCTTGTTGCGTCCATCGCGCACACCTACTACCGCACCACTGCGGCCACCGCTTCCGGGCTCGCCGGCAGGTTCGCCAGCTCGGCGAGCGTGATCGGCTTCACCGGGGCGCGGAGGCGGTAGTAGCCGATCTCGGCGGGAGTGCGATTTCGGGCGGCGGCGATCGTCTCGGTGACGGTGAGGCCGCACATCCGGCCCTGGCACGGGCCCATGCCGGATCGGAGCAGCGCCTTCATCTGGTTCGGGCCCGGGCAGCCCTTGGCGACGGCGTCGACGACGTCCGCCGCCGTCACCTCCTCGCAGCGGCAGACGACGGTGTCGCCGGTCGGCACGCGGAAGGAATGCGGCGGGCGGAACAGCGCATCGAGGAAGGCCCGGCCGCGCATGGTGCGGGCGAGCTGACCCTGGTGGCGCGGCGCCTCCCAGCCGAAGGTCGTCGCATCGACGGCGCCGAGCGCGCGTGCCGCGGCGATGGCGGCGAGGCGGCCGCGATGGGCAGCACTCTCCGCCCCGCCGATGCCGGCGCCGTCGCCGGCGATCGCGATGCCGGGGATCGAGCTCTCGCCGAACGCGTCGAGCACGGGATTGAAGCAGAGCTGCACCGCATCCCACTCGTGTGCGCAGCCCGCGGCCATCGCGAGGTTGACGTTCGGCACCACACCCTGGTGCAGCAGCAGCAGGTCGGCCGGGATGGTCTCGCGCTCGGCCCCGCGCGCCCAGGTGACGGACTGCAGCTTGTCGCCGCCGTCCGCCCGAATGTCCTCGACCATGCCGACGACGCGCACGCGGCGGCGCACCTCGGAGAGGAGCTTGCGGCCCTTGGCGAAGTAGGGTGAGAGCAGGAAGGCCGGCAGGTGCGCCGCCGCCCCCCAGCGGTTGCCGCGCGGCGTCGTCTCGAGGATCGCGTCGATCTTCACGCCGGCGCGGAGATACTGCCAGGCGATGAGGTAGAGCAGCGGGCCGAGGCCGGCGATGACGATGCGGCCCGAGGGCACCATCGCCATCGACTTCAGCAGGATCTGCCCCGCACCCGCGGTCATCACGCCGGGCAGCGTCCAGCCGGGGATCGGCATGGGCCGTTCCATGGCACCGGTCGCGAGGATGACGCGGTCGGCGCGGACGAGGCGCGCGGCGCCGCCGACCGAGACGCCGATCTCGCGGTCGGGGGCGAGCTGCCAGACCGTCGCGTTGGGGACATAGGCGGCGCGGCTCGCCTGGAAGGCGTCGACCAGGGCGCCGCCCTTCCAATAGTCCTCGCCGAGAATCGCGCGGTCCCGGACCGGGCTCTTGCCGACCGAGCGATAGATCTGGCCGCCGGGCATCGGCTGCTCGTCGAAGAGGACGGTGTCGATGCCCTTCTCCGCCGCGAGCGTCGCGGCGGCGAGGCCCGCCGGGCCGGCACCGACGATGGCGAGCTGGTAGCGGTCCTTGAGCGCGGCGGCGGCGAGCGGGGCCGTCATGCCTCGATCTCCATCGGCGCAATCGTCCGCGCCCCGTCCTGGCGCTCGATCCGCATGCCCTCGGCGACCGGCGTCAGGCAGGCCTGCCGGTTCGGCATGCCGTCGATCACGACGAGGCAGTCGAAGCAGACCCCCATCATGCACCAGGGTCCGCGCGGCTTGCCCTTCACGGGCGTGGTGCGGCAGGCGATGAGGCCCGCCTCGTAGAGCGCGCCCGCCGCCATCTCGCCGGCAGGCACGCGCACGGCGCGGCCGTCGACCGTCACGGTGACCAGGGATTGGGCGCCGTCAGGCAGCCGCCGGAACATCGAACCTCCGTGCACTGAAGACCGACATGGATGGAGCCAGCGCGCCCTTTGCGATCATCGGCGCGAGATGGAGCGCGTGGCCGGCGGCGAGCGTGACGCCGCTGTGGCAGGTCGCCAGGTACGCGCCGGGATGGCTCTCGGACTGCTCGTAGACCGGGAAGCCGTCGAGCGACATCACGCGCAGCGCCGCCCAGGCGCGCACGATGCGCACCTGGCCGAGGAAGGGGAAGATGCGATGGGCGCGGCTCGCCAGGGTCGCCATCACGCCCGCGCCCTGACTGTCGTCGAAGCCCGTCTCCTCCAGGCTGTCGCCGAACATGACCGAGCCCTCGTTGGTCTGGCGGATGGTGGAGATCGGCAGGTTCAGGAACGGCTTCACCCGCTCGCTCACCAGGATCTGGCCGCGCTGCGGGCGGACCGGCGCCCGGAGGCCGACCATCGCCGCGAGCGTCGCGTTCATCACGCCCGCGGTCAGCACGACCTTCGCCGCCTCGACGGTCCCACCTGACGTGGCGATGCGGAAGACGTCGCCGGCCTTCTCGATCCTCTGCGCGGCATGCTCGGAGAGATAGTCGCCGCCGCGGCGCTGGATCGCGGTGTGGAGGGCGCGCAGCAGCTTCAGCGGATTGGCATGGCCGTCGATCGGGCAGAAGGTGGCGCCCGCGACGTCCGGCCCGAGGCCGGGCGCCAGCGCGGCCGTCTGCTTCCGGTCGAGGGCCTGCCAGTCGTACTGGACCATGTCGCGCTGGTTGTGCAGGCGCTTGAGCTGGTCGACGCGCGCCTGCAGCTCGGCCTCGGAGAGGCAGATGTGCAGGCCGCCGGGACGCTCGAAGCTGGCGTCGATCCCCGTCTCCTCGCGCAGCATCGCCTGCAGGCCGGCCCAGCTGTCGGACGAGCGCTTGGTCCAGGCGGCATATTCCGGCATGCCCAGGCCCTTGCTCTGCACCCAGACGAGGCCGAAGTTGCCGCGTGACGCCCGGTACGCGACGTCGCCCTGATCGAGGAGGGCGACGCGCGCGCCCTCGCGCTGCAGGCCGTAGGCGACCGCGGCGCCGACGAGGCCGCCGCCGATGCAGGCGACGTCGTAGCCCGGCGTCACCGCCCCCTCCCGACGAAGAGCTGGTCGAGGCCGTAGACGCGGTCGAGCACGATCATCACGAGGATCGTCAGGTAGATCAGCGCCGCCGAGACCGAGGTCACCTGCGGATCGATGTTGTCCTGGATGTAGAGGAACATGCGCACCGGAAGGGTGATGGTCGAGG
>JBFWXJ010000388.1:0-5953 GCA_050187535.1 Alphaproteobacteria bacterium
AAGGTCGCATTCGTCACAGGGGCGTCGAGCGGGCTCGGCCGGCATTTCGCCACGACGCTCGCGGCCGCGGGGGCGCGGGTCGTCCTGGCCGCGCGCCGCAAGGACCGGCTGCACGCGCTGGCACGGGAGATCGGCGAGGCGGGCGGCCATGCGATGTCGGTCGCCCTCGACGTCGTCGACCCGGAGTCGATCGCGGCAGCCGTCGCACGCGCGACCGAGGCGATGGGGCCGATCGACGTGCTGGTCAACAACTCCGGAGTGGCGACCTCGCGCAGCGCGCTCGAGACGACGGCCGAGGAGTGGGATTCGACGCTCGACACCAATCTGCGCGGCGCCTTCCTGATGGCGCAGGCCGTAGCCCGCGACCTGGTGGCGCGCGGCCGTGGCGGTGCGATCGTCAACATCGCGTCGGTCACCGCCTTCCGCACGGCGGGGCAGCTCTCCGCCTATGCGGCCTCCAAGGCCGGGCTCGTCCACCTGACCCGGGTGCTGGCGCTCGAATGGGCGCGCCACCGCATCCGCGTCAACGCGGTCGCCCCCGGCTACATCGAGACGGACATCAACCGCACCTTCTTCGCCACGCCGGCGGGCGAGGCGGTGATCCGGCGGATCCCGCAACGGCGCCTGGGCAAGCCGGAGGACCTCGACGGCGCGCTGCTGCTCCTGGCGTCGGACGCGGGCGCCTACATGACCGGCAGCGTCATCACCGTCGACGGCGGCCACGTCGTCAACCCGCTCTGAGCCATGGCCGGCGAGACCCTTCTCACCGTCGCCGAGATGGGGCGGGCGGATGCGCTCGCCATCGGCCGGGGGACGCCCGGCATCGACCTGATGGAGCGGGCGGGACGGGCGGTGGCGGTCGCCGTGGCCGCGGGTTGGTCGCCCCGTCCCGTCGCGGTCCTGTGCGGTCCCGGCAACAATGGCGGCGACGGCTTCGTGGCGGCACGCCTGCTGGCGCGAGCGGGCTGGCCGGTCAGGGTGGCGGCGATGGTCGACCGTGCCGCGCTGCGCGGCGACGCCGCCCATCATGCCGGCCGGTGGGCGGGGCCGGTCGCGCCGGTCGGACCGGCGGCCGTCGCCGGGGTGGAGCTGGTGATCGACGCGGTCTTCGGCGCCGGGCTGTCGCGGCCCTTCGCCGGGGCGGCCGCCGACGCCCTGGGTGGTGCTGCAGCCTCGGGCATCCCGATCGTCGCCGTCGACGTGCCGAGCGGTGTTCACGGCGATACCGGGGCGGTCTGGGGAACGGCTGCTCCGGCGGCCGCGACGGTCACCTTCTTCCGGCGCAAGCCCGGACATCTGCTGCTGCCCGGGCGTTCGCTGTGCGGCAGGACGATCCTCGCCGACATCGGCATTCCCGATGGCGTGCTGGGCGAGATCGGGCCGCGCCAATGGGCGAACGGTCCGGCGTTGTGGCGGGATGCCTGGCGGCGGCGGGGCGCGGACGACCACAAGTATCGCTTCGGCCATGCGGTCGTGCTCGGCGGCGGGCGGCTGGCCGGTGCGGCGCGGCTGGCCGCCCGCGCCGCGGCGCGCGTCGGGGCGGGGCTCGTCACGCTGGCCGCGCCCGCGTCTGCGCTGCCCCTCTATGCCGCCGCGCCGGCCGCGATCCTGCTGGCGCCGGCGGAGGAAATGCCGGGCCTGCTCGCCGATCCGCGTCGCAATGCATGGCTGCTGGGGCCGGGCGGTGGGACGGGCGCGCCCTTGCGCCGGGCGGTGCAGGCCGTATCGGCTGCTGGCCGCGCGCTGGTCCTCGATGCCGATGCCCTCACCAGCTTCGCGGACGACCCCGACGGGCTCTTCCGGACGATCGCCGGGCCGGCGATCCTGACGCCGCACGAAGGCGAGTTCGCGCGCCTCTTCCGCGGCAGCGGCGACAAGCTGACGCGGGCGCGGGAAGCAGCCGCTCGAAGCGGCGCGGTGGTCGTCCTGAAGGGGGCGGATACCGTCGTCGCCGCGCCGGACGGCCGGGCGGCGATCAACGAGAACGGCACCCCGGCCCTGGCGACGGCCGGCACCGGCGACGTGCTGGCGGGGCTCTGCGTCGGCTTGCTGGCCCAGGGCGTGCCGGCCTTCGAAGCGGCCGCTGCCGCCGTATGGGTGCACGGCGCCGCGGGGGCAGCCGCCGGGCGCGGGCTCCTGGCCGACGACCTGCCCGACCGGGTGCCGGGCGTGCTCGCGGCGATCAGCGGGTAGCGGCGGAAGGCAGGGCCTTGGCCATCGGGTAGCCGGACGTGGTGCCGAAGGCGCCGTCCGGGGCGCCCGTCTCGACGTAGCCGCGGGCGCGGTAAAAGCGCCGCGCCGTCTCGGTGCTGGTCAGCGTGCACGTCCGGTTGCCGCGCGCGGCGGCCCGTGCCTCCAGGGCCCGCAGGAGGGCATCGCTGACGCCGCGGAAGCGGGCGTCGGGCGAGACGTAGGCGAGGCCGATGGTGCCCGCGTCCGTGACGGATCCGACCGCCAGCAGCATGTCGCCTTCCTCGGCGACCAGCACGGAGTTGTCCGGCCGCCCGATCCAGCCGAGGAAGCTCTCGGCCGTCTTGTTGGCGAGCCATGCCGCGAGGATCGCCGGGTCGTCGCGGTGGTCGGCGCCGCACAGCTCGGCGATCGAGCGGCGGAGCACCACGCAGGCGGCGGCCGCGTCCTCCGGTCGGGCGTCCCTGATCTCCATGTTCCCTCGTCGGTCTCCTGCGATGGGGGCGGAGCGGTAGCCCGGCATCGGCGCCGGGTCGACTACAAAGTTGGCGTTGAACTTACCGACCAGTCAGTTATTAATAGCGCATGGAGAAGCCGCGCTGGCGCCGCAGGAAGGACGCCCGACCCGCCGAGATCGTCGCCGCCGCGCTCGACGCGTTCGCCGAGCGCGGCTACGCGGCGACCCGTCTCGACGACGTCGCGACACGCGCCGGCATCAGCAAGGGAACGCTTTATCTCTACTTCCAGAGCAAGGAAGAGCTGTTCAAGGCGGTGATCCGCCAGACGGTGCTGCCGAACCTGGCCGAGGCGGAAAAACGGCTGGCGGCGGCAGAAGGGCCGACCGCTCCACTGCTGATCGAGCTGCTGGGCGGGCTGACGGCCGCCGCGGCCGGCCGGATGGGCATCATCCCCAAGCTCGTCATCGCCGAGGCCGGCAACTTCCCCGATCTCGCGCGCTTCTACGCCGAGGAGGTGGCGGCCCGCGGCATGGCGCTGTTCGCCCGAATCATCGCCCGCGGCGTCGAGCGCGGCGAGTTCCGCGCCCTCGATCCTCGAATGCTGGCGCCGGCCCTGGCCGCGCCGATTCTGACGATGGCGTTGTGGAAGAACGTGCTGGAGCCGCACGCGCGGGTTCGCATCGATCCCGCCGCCTTCCTCGCCACCTATGCCGACCTGCTGCTCGGCGGCCTGTCTGCTCCCGAAGGGAAGCGTTGAACCATGGGCTCGATCCTGGAGTGGCTGCGGGCTGCCCTGGCGGCCATCCTCGGCATCTTCGCCTCTCCGGCGCCGCCCGACGGCGTGCTCTACGGCTATGCCGAGGGCGAGTACGCCAGGATCGCCCCGCGTGAGGCCGGCACCCTGGTGCAGCTGAAGGTCGCCCGCGGCGACCGGGTGGCGGCCGGCACGGTCCTGGCCATCCTGGAATCCGGGAGCGAGACCGCCGCCGTCGCGGAAGCCAAGGCGCGGCTGGAGCAGTCGCGCGCGCAGCTCGAGAACCTGCGCAAGGGCCGTCGCACGCCCGAGATCGATGCGCTTATCGCCCAGAAGGGCCAGGCCGAGGCGGCGCTGCGCCTCAGCGAGCGGCAGTATCGCCGGCAGACGCGCCTGCCGGCCGGGCAGGTGGTCTCGGTCGACCGCGTCGATCAGGCGCGTGCGGCCTACGAGGGGGATCGCGCCCGTGTCGCCGAGCTCACCGCCGACATCGAGGTGGCGCGGCTGGCCGCCCGCAACGACGAGATCGACGCCGCCGAGGCGGCTGTCGCCATGGCCGCCGCCAACCTCGACCAGGCGCAGTGGCGGCTGGACCAGCGCACGCTCTCCGCTCCGGCCGCGGGCCTCGTCGCCGACACCCTGTTCGTCGCCGGCGAGTTCGTCGCGGCCGGGGCGCCGATCGTGTCGCTGCTGCCCGACGGCAATGTGAAGTTGCGGGTCTACGTCCCCGAGCCGTGGCTGTCGCGGGTGGCAGTCGGCCATCCTCTCGCGGTCTCGTGCGACGGCTGCCCGGCCGGGCTGCGGGCGCGGATCAGCTACGTCGCACCGCAGGCGGAATACACGCCGCCCGTCATCTACAGTCGTGAGACGCGGACCAAGCTCGTCTATCTCGTCGAGGCCAGGCCCGAGGGCGCCCGCCTCAATCCCGGCCAGCCGGTCGAGGCGAAGGTGTTGCCGTGACGCCCGGCCTCGCCATCGACGTGACCGGGCTCAGCAAGAGCTTCGGCGGCCGGCGCGTCGTCGACGACGTCTCGATCGCCGTCCCGACCGGCAGCATCTACGGCTTCCTCGGGCCCAACGGCAGCGGCAAGACGACGACCATCCGCATGATCTGCGGGCTGCTGACGCCGGATTCCGGCGCCGGCACCTGCCTCGGGCTCGACATCCTGCGCGACGCCGCCGCGATAAAGCGGCAGGTCGGCTACATGACCCAGCGCTTCAGCTTCTACGAGGATCTCAGCATCCGCGAGAACCTGGAGTTCGTCGCCCGGATGTACGGCGTGCCAGGGCAGCGGGCGGCCGTGGACGGGACCCTGGAGCGGCTCGGCCTGACCGGCCGGCAGCGCCAGCTGGCCGGTGCGCTCTCCGGCGGCTGGAAGCAGCGGCTGGCGCTCGCCGCCTGCATCCTCCATCGGCCCCGCCTGCTGCTGCTGGACGAACCGACGGCGGGCGTCGACCCGAAGGCGCGGCGGGAGTTCTGGGAGGAGCTTCACCATCTGGCCGCCGACGGCATGACGGTGCTGGTCAGCACCCACTACATGGACGAGGCCGAGCGTTGCCACGCGATCATCTATCTCGCCTACGGCAAGGTCCTGGCGCGTGGGACGATCGAGGAGGTGATCCACGACTCCGGCCTGGCGACGCGCAGGGCGGTCGCCCACGATCCGGAGGCCCTGGCTCGCGCGCTCGATGGCCGGCCCGGCGTCGACATGGTCGTGCGCTTCGGCAACGCGCTGCACGCGAGCGGCCGCGACGCCGCGGCGCTCGACGCGGCCATCGCACCCTTTCGCGACGACCCGACGATCCACTGGTCGCAGGCGGAACCCAGCCTCGAGGACGTCTTCATCGCCCTCATGGGCACGGCGGAGGACAACGTCCGATGATCGGCCCCTTGCGTCGGTTCTGGGCGATCCTCGTCAAGGAGTTCGTCCAGATGCGTCGCGACCGCCTGACCTTCGCGATGATGGTCGGCGTGCCGGTGCTGCAGCTGCTGCTGTTCGGCTACGCCATCAACTCGGACCCCAAGTCGCTGCCGACGGCGGTCGTCACCGGCGAGGCGAGCCCCTTCGCCCGCTCGTTCCTGGCCGCGATGCGGAACTCGGCCTATTTCGACCTCGTGGGCGAGGCGGCCGGCGAGGCGGAGGCCGCAGCCATGCTGGCGCGCGGCGACGTGCAGTTCGTGGTCTCGATCCCGTCCGACTTCTCGCGCCGCCTGATGCGCGGCGAACGGCCGGCGCTGCTGGTCGAGGCCGATGCGACCGACCCCGCCGCCACCAGCAACGCGCTCGGCGCGCTCTCGGCCCTGGTGGGATCGGCGCTGGCCCGCGACCTGACGGGTGCGCTCGCCCATCTCGCGGGGGAGCCCGCCGGCTGGGAGCTGCGCGTGCACCGGCGCTGGAACCCCGAGGGGGTCACCGCCTACAACGTGGTGCCCGGGCTCATGGGCACCTTCCTGACGATGACCATGGTCATCATGACCTCGCTCGGCATGACGCGCGAGCGCGAGCGCGGGACGATGGAAAACCTGCTCGCCATGCCCGTCCGCCCGGCC
>JBFWXJ010000389.1:0-5911 GCA_050187535.1 Alphaproteobacteria bacterium
CGCCGACCACGCCGTTCGCCCCCCACAGCGCCAGCATCGGGCAGTCGATGCGGCGGTCGAGGTCGGCCTCGTCGTGCTCGAGGTCGATCGAGGCGGCCGCGCGGTAGTCCTCGCAGATCGCATGGATGGTGCCGGGCAGAAGATAGCAGCGCAGGTATTCCGCCATCGCCTCGGGATGGAAGATCGACGCCTTGGTCGGCTGGCGGCGCTCCATGTGCCAGCGCAGGTAGAACTCGGGGTTCGCCTGGATCAGCCGCTCGGGCAGGTCGAAGGGCTGGGCCAGGAAGAACCAGTGATAGTAGGGCATCGCCCAGGCTTTGCCGATCGACTGGAACATCGTCCGCGTCGGCAGGATGTCGAGGGCGGCGAAGGCGGTGACGCGGTCAGCGTGATCGAGGCACAGGCGGTGCCCGACGCGCGCGCCGCGGTCGTGGCCGACCAGCGCGAAGCGCTCGAAGCCCAGCCCGGCCATGAGCTCGACCTGATCCTGCGCCATCGCGCGCTTGGAGTAGGTGGCGTGCGCTTCGTCACCCGGCGGCTTGGCGCTGTCGCCGTAGCCGCGCAGATCGGCCGCGACCACTGTGAAGTCGCGCGCCAGCATGGGCGCGACGCGGTGCCACATGGCGTGGGTCTGCGGGTGTCCGTGCAGCAGCAGCACGGGCGGGCCGTCGCCGCCGATGACATGGCGGATCGGGCCGATGCCGGTCTCGGCATCGCCCGACCGGAATCCTTGGAACAGCATCTGGGGCTCCGTGGGTAGCGGAGGTGGGAGGGAGCATCCTGCCCCCTCGCGCCGAGCCGCGCCAACCGCCCCTTTGCCGGCGCGCCCTCCCTCGCCTCAGCCGGGCCGCTTCACCATCTCGGCATAGTGACGGTAGTGGCCGAGCGGCGGGGTCTCCAGACCCGGCACCTTGCCGATGTCGTCCCAACGGCGGACCGCGACGGCTGCCTGGGCGTAGGGCTGGGCGATGAAGGCGTCGGCGCCGGCTTCGTCGAAGACGCCGCCCTGGAGGTTGAGGCTGCGCACGGAAGCGGGCGACAGGATGTCGAAGTAGCCGGCTTCCGACCGGCATAGCCAGCGCTTGGCATCGACGTGCAGGCGGATCGGCTCGGTCACGTCGGCGTCGAACCAGCGCCCGAGGAGAGCGGCGCCGGACGCCTCGTGGCGGTCGTCGATGCCGCGCAGCGCCGCGTCGTCGCCATGCTCGTGAATGAGATGGCCGACGTCGTGCAGCAGGGCGGCCAGGATGGTCGCGGGCGGCGCCCCCTCCTGCTCGGCCAGCTGGGCGCATTGCAGGGCGTGGGCGAGCTGCGTCACCGCTTCCTGCCCGTACTGCGCGCCACCCGCGCGTTCCAGCACGTCGAAGAGATCGTCGATCGATTCCATGGCGGGTGCCTCAGTAGAGGGTGTCGCGAATGCGTTGGGGAAGGGCGGCGTCGTAGCCGACACCGTCGAACCCGTCCTTGCTGAGCGCGGCGAGGATCTGGCCGCTCGAGGGCAGGGCGCTGCGGGGGATCCGCCGGTCCGGGTCCCAGAGGCGGGAGCGCACGATCGACTTGGCGCACTGGAAGTAGACCGTCTCGACCGCGACGACGATGACCGAGCGAGGGGCCTTCTCCTCGACGGCGAAGCGCTGCAGCAGCGGCGGCTCGACGCTGATCGTGGCGCGACCGTTCACTCGCAGCGTCTCGCCGACACCGGGGATGAGGAACAGCAGTGCAACCCGCGGGTCGGCGACGATGTTGCGCAGGCTGTCGATGCGGTTGTTGCCCCGACGGTCCGGAATGAGCAGCGTCCGCTCGTCGGCGACGACGACGAAGCCGGCCGCATCCCCGCGCGGCGACGCGTCGAGGCCGCCCGGGCCGCTGGTCGCCAGCGCGAAGAACGGTGCGGCCTCGATGAAGGCGCGGTAGTGCGGATGGACCCAGTCCACCTCCTTCACCTGCGACGCCTCGCTGGGCGTGCCGTAGATGCGCTCGAGCGCCTCGACGTCGCGGATGATGTGGTCGCTGCCGATGCCGTCCATGCTTTTCCCCCTCAGGCGATGCGCTCGCCGTCGCGCCATACGCCGCGCACCAGCGGCACGCCGTTCACCGGGCGCACCCGGACGAGGTCGGCCCGTCGTCCGACCGCGATCGCTCCCCGATCGTCCAGCCCTACCGCGGCGGCCGGCGTCGCAGAGACGGTCGCGACCGCCTCCGGAAGGGCGAGGCCGATCGCGGGCGAGGCCAGCAGGAACGCCGCGTGCAGCAGGCTCTGCGGATAGTAGTCGGAAGAGAGGATGTCGACCACGCCGCGCGAGACGAGGTCCGCGGCCGAAACGTTCCCTGAATGCGACCCGCCGCGCACGACGTTGGGGGCGCCCATCAGGACCCGCATGCCCGCACCATGCGATGCCTCCGCGGCGGCGATGGTGGTGGGAAACTCGGCGATCGTCATGCCGTGGGCGAGCGATTCATCGACATGGTCGACCGTCGCGTCGTCGTGGCTGGCGACCGGCCATCCCTTGCCGCGGCACAGCTCGACCAGGCGCCGGCGGTGCCGCGCGCTGTAGGTGGCCGCCAGCTCCTTGCGGTGGGCCGAGAAGCGGTCGTACTCGGCGTCGTCGATATGGTACTTCGACTGGTAGTAGAGCCGGTACTTGGACTCGTCGGCGAACTGCCGCTGCCCCGGCGTGTGGTCCATCAACGAGACGAGCCGCACGAGCGGCTCGTCGAGGAACGGCAGAAACAGCTCGACCACTTCGGGGTAGCTCACCTCCATGCGCATGTGGAGGAAGTGGTCGGCCTTCAGCATGCCGGCGCCGCGCGCCGCGCCCAGCCCCTTGGCGGTGACGCCGAGGCTCTGGAGGCGATGGGTGCCGGGGATGACCTCGCCGACCGTCACCGCGTCGAAGACGGTGGTGATGCCGGACCCGACGATCTGCAGGTCGTGGGCGACGAGGGCGGCCTCGGCCGGCCATCGGACCCCGGGCCGCGGTCCCAGATACTTCTCCAGATTGTCGGTGTGCAGCTCGACCAGGCCGGGAAGCAGGTAGTCGCCGTCCAGGTCGACGGCACCGGGCGCGTCGCTGCGGCCCGCATCGACCGCGGCGATCGCGTCGCCGCGCACGACGACGGTGCCGGCCAGCTCGGCATCGCGGGTCACCACCCGCGCGTTGGTCAGGATCGTTTCGGTCATGCAGCCTGCGACAGTCCCCGCATCGGCACGAGACGGTCGGCGACGGCTTCGCGAACCTCGCCGTCGTGGAAGATGCCGAGCACCGCGGCACCACGCGCCTTCGCCTCACGGATGAGCGAAACTACCGTCCGGCGGTTGTCGGCGTCGAGGGCGGCGGTCGGCTCGTCGAGCAGCAGAATCGGGAACTCGGCGACGAACCCGCGCGCGATGTTGATGCGCTGCTGCTCGCCGCCGGAGAAGGTGGCGGGCGGCAGGAACCACAGCCGCTCGGGAATGCGCAGCCGCGACAGCAGCCGCTCAGCCCGGTGCTCGGCCTCTGCCCGCGCGATCCCGAAGGCGCGCGCCGGCTCGGCCACGATCTCCAGCGCCGGCACCCGCGGGATGACGCGCAGAAACTGGCTGACATGACCGGCGGTCACCCGCCGCATCTCCAGGATCTGCTGCGGCGTCGCGGTCGCGATGTCGAGGGTGCCGCCGCGGTGGCGCACGCGGATGCTCCCTTCCTGGCAGCGATAGTTGCCGTAGACGAGGCGCAACAGCGAGCTCTTGCCGGCACCCGACGGCCCGTGCAGGGCGACGCATTCGCCCGATGACACGGTCAGCGAGACGCCCGAGAGCGCCGGCAGCGTCACCCCGCCCTGGACATGCAGCGTGAAGTGCTTGGCGAGGCCGGAGATGGTGATCGCTGGTTCCACGGGCGGGGCGCCTAGGGATGGAGGATCGAGGCGACGAGAAGCTGGGTGTAGGGGTGCTGGGGATCGTCCAGCACCTGGTCGGTCAGCCCGTGCTCGACGACGGTGCCACCGCGCATCACGAGCAGGCGGTGGGCCAGCAGGCGGGCGACCGCCAGGTCGTGCGTCACGACGATGACCGAGAGCCCGAGCTCGGCCACCAGCCCGCGCAGGAGGTCGAGCAGACGCGCCTGCACGGAGACGTCGAGGCTGCCGGTCGGCTCGTCCATGAAGACCAGCCGCGGCTGCGAGACGAGGTTGCGGGCGATCTGCAGGCGCTGGAGCATGCCGCCCGAGAAGGTGCGCGGCAGGTCGTCGACGCGGTCGCGCGGGATCTCGACCCGGCCCAGCCATTCCAGCGCGGAGCCGCGGATGCGGCCGTAGTGCCGGGCGCCGACCGCCATCAGCCGCTCGCCGACATTGGCGCCGGCGCTGACGCGCATGCGAAGACCCTCGACCGGGTGCTGGTGGACGATTCCCCAGTCCGTACGCGACAGCAGCCGCCGGCGCGGCTCGGACAGCTCGAACACGTCGCGCGGACCGTCCTCGCGCGTGTCGTAGACGATCGCGCCGGCGTCGGGCTTGAGCTGCGCCGAGACGCATTTCAGCATCGTCGTCTTGCCCGAGCCGGACTCGCCGACGACGCCCAGCACCTCGCCCGGCCACAGCTCGAACGAGACGTCGCGGCACCCGACGCGGTCGCCGTACCGCTTGGTGAGGCCGCTCACCCTCAGCAGCGGCCCGCCGGTCACGGTGCGGGCTCCGGCGCGGCAGCCAGCGCATCGGGCTGCGGCCCGACATGCCCGGCCGCGCGGCGCTCGCCGCAATGATCGCTGTCGGAGCAGACGAAGATGCGGCCGCCGCGGTCGTCGACGATCACCTCGTCGAGGAAGCTGTCGGTGGCGCCGCACAGCGTGCAGCACTGCTCCCACCGCTGGACCTCGAAGGGGTGGTCATCGAAATCGAGGCTGGCGACCGTGGTGTAGGGCGGCACCGCATAGATGCGCTTCTCGCGCCCCGCCCCGAAGAGCTGGAGCATCGGCGAGCGGTCCATCTTCGGATTGTCGAACTTCGGGATCGGCGACGGCCGCATCAGGTAGCGACCGCTCACCATCACCGGATAGTCGTAGGCTGTCGCGATGCGGCCGTGTCGCGCCACGTCCTCATAGAGCTTCACGTGCATGACGCCGTACTCGGCCAATGCGTGCATCTTGCGCGTCTCGGCCTCGCGCGCCTCGAGCCAGCGCAGGGGCTCGGGGATCGGCACCTGGTAGACGATGATCTGGTCGTCGCGCAGCGCCCGCTCGGGGATGCGGTGGCGCGTCTGCACGATTGTAGCATCGGCCGTCCGCTCCGTGGTCCGCACACCGGCGGTGCGGGCGAAGAAGCGGCGGATGCTGACGGCGTTGGTGGTGTCGTCGGCGCCCTGGTCGATGACCTTCAGCACGTCGTCGGCACCGATGATCGATGCGGTCACCTGGATGCCGCCGGTGCCCCAGCCATAGGGCAGCGGCATCTCGCGGCTGGCGAAGGGAACCTGGTAGCCCGGGATCGCGACGGCCTTCAGGATGGCGCGGCGGATCATCCGTTTCGTCTGCTCGTCCAGATAGGCGAAGTTGTAGCCGGCGAGCGGCGCCGTGGCGGTCGTGCCGTCCATGGTCACTCCTCCCCGGCCGCCATCTGCAGCGCCGGCGTCGCCCGGGCGGCAGCCGCGCGGCGCATCTCGCGGATCATCACCAGCTCGGACTGGAAATCGACGTAGTGCGGCAGCTTCAGGTGCTGCACGAAGCCCGAGGCCTCGACGTTGTCGGCATGGGACAGCACGAACTCCTCGTCCTGGGCCGGGGATTCGATCTCCTCGCCCAGCTCGCCGGCACGCATGGCGCGGTCGACCAGCGCCATCGCCATGGTCTTGCGCTCGCAATGGCCGAAGGCCAGCCCGTAGCCGCGGGTGAACTGCGGCGGCTCGGTCGCCGAGCCCTTGAACTGATTGACCATC
>JBFWXJ010000390.1:0-5890 GCA_050187535.1 Alphaproteobacteria bacterium
ATACTCCGCCCAGCGCGCTGTCGGGATGAGCCGCATCGCGGTGAAGTCATCGGCGCCCCACTGCGCCTCGTGCCAGCTCTGGTAGGTCAGGCTCGGCACGTCGAGGTCGGGGCCGGTCTGGTCCTTGGGGCTGCGCAGCGTCGGCATCCGCGCGAAGGTCGACCAGGGTCCTTCGCGACCCATCGGCTCGCGGTCGACGACCAGGATATTGTCGACCCGCGCGCGGCGCAGGCCGAATGCGACGGCGAGGCCGCCCTGCCCGGCTCCAACGATCAGCACGTCGAGCGCCGCGCGGCCGGCGACCGTCTTCGGCGTCAGCCAGGCCTGCCGCGGATGGGCGATCAACGCGAGGTCGCGGGCGACCGCCGCTTCCAGCTCGGCCAGCGTCCTCGGCGCCATCGCCCGTCTCAGACGTAGCCTGGGCCGTCGATGACGGGATGGGCGGCGAGGAATCCCTCGTCGATCTCGACGCCGAGACCGGCCGCCTCCGACGGGCGCACGGTGCCGTCCACTTCCAGCGTGAAGGCCGACGAACAGAGTCGGTCGCGGAAGGGGTTCAGCTTCGAGGCATCGGCCTCGAAGTAGCCGCCGTTCTCGACCGCGGCCAGGAAGTGGATGGAGGCCGCCATGTTGAGGCCGGTCACCGAGGTATGCGGGTTGACCGGCAACTTCCACGCCGACGCCATGGCGGCGATCCGCAGCCCTTCGGTGATGCCGCCGCATTTGGAGAGGTCCGGCTGGAGGATCGTCACCACCCTGTCCTCGATCAGGCGGGTGAATTCGTAGCGGGTGTAGTGGTTCTCGCCGGCGGCCAGCGGCACGCTGCCGAAGCGCCGTGCCTCCGCATAGCTGCGATGGTCATGAGCCGGGAACGGCTCTTCCAGCCACGCGACGGCGTTCGCATCCAGAGCCGGCATCACCGCGCGCGCCTCCGCGAGGCCGTAGGCGGTGTTGGCGTCGGTCAGCAGCGTGATATCGGACCCGAGGCCGCGCCGCACCGCCGCCACACGCGCGATGTCACGGGCAGGCGTGTCGCCGAGGCGCAGCTTCAGCGCACGATAGCCATGGGCAACCATCTTCACCGCTTCCTCGACCAGCGCCTCCGGCTCCTGAAATCCGAGGGATATGCCGCCCGCGTAGGCCGGGATGGCGCGTGCCGCGCCGCCGAGCAGGCGATAGAGCGGCCATCCGACAGCCTTGCCGCGGATGTCCCACAGCGCCATGTCGAGGCCGCTCATGGCGATGGCGGCCGCCGCCCCCATGCCGTGGCTGGCGAGCTGCATGCGGTAGATGCGGGCGCCGACGCCCGATACGTCGGTCGCATCCATGCCCAGGACCAGGTGCTTGAGCGTCGTCTCGACGAGCCGCGCGATGGCGCCGGGTGCGCGACCGGCATGGCTCTCGCCCCAGCCGACGAGGCCGTCGTCGGTCGTGACCTTCACCAGCACCGCGTCGCGCTTCACCGTCCGCCCGATGCCGAGCGCCACCTGCCCGTCGGGCGGATAGGGAAAGGAGATCGGGAAGGCCTGGACCTGGGCGATGCGCATGGGACCCCACGGGAAGGCTGGCGGCCCGCCATCATCGGCGAGGCCGTGGCCGGCCGCAAAGCCTTCGGGGTCGCGAGGCCTTGCCGACACCAGGAATCTGCTGCTCGTCCCGAATGGGAAACACCGGGCGCACCTCGCCGCCGGTCCGTACCGGGCGACAGCGCGACGGCTTCGGGTCGACCCCGCTCAGGGAGCCGGAGGTCGTGCTCCGAAGCCGAGATTGGCCGGGCGCAGATCCATCAGCTCGACCGGCAGCGCCCGCCACGCGACGTCGCGACGCTTGCCGTAGAAGATGGCCAACTCGTGCAGGACCATGGCGGGCGGGTCGTCGCGGTCGAGAATCTCCAGCATCCGACGCCACGCCGCCCGGCGCCTCGCCACGTCGACGGTCGATTCGAGCACGAGGCCGAGGCGGTCGAACTCCGCGTTCGCCCATTCGGGCGCGCCGCGCCTGACCGGGCTGCCCGGGCCGTAGAGCCGCCATGCCATGCCGGCCGGGTCGGGATAGACCATGGCGTTCGACCAGTTGCGCATGCCGCGGCCGGCCGGCTCCAGGATCTGGGTCCAGTTCTCCTTGATGCGCGGCACGACCACGAGGCCGACCGCCTTCCACATCTCGACCAGCACTTCGGCGGTCGCGATCTCGGCCGCGTAGTAGTTGTTGTTGAGCCGGTACTCGATCGCCTGCCCGGCGTACCCCGCCTCCCTCAGCAGCGCCCGCGCGCGATCGGGGTCATAAGCCGGCGCCGGCCATTCGGCGATGAAGAGCGGGCCGAAGGCCGGGTTCTGGTTGCCCTGCGGCACGCCGATGCGCCCGCCCCACAGCGTCTCGACCAGCAGCTTGCGGTCGACGGCCAGCGACAGCGCCTGCCGGACGCGCGGGTCGCGCAGCACCGGGTTCGACCGGTCGAAGACGACGACGCGGTTGTTGGCGATGGCGCCGCCCGCCACTTCCAGCGCCGGCACCGCGGCGATCGCGTCGAGCTGGTCGGCCGGCAGGTCGGTCACTATCTGGTAGCGGCCGGTCATCAGCCCGGTGACGCGGGCGGCCACTTCCGGCGCGGCCTCGAAGCGCACGCTGCGCGCCGTCGGCCGACCGCCCCACCAGCCGTCGTGGGCGGCGAGCGCCACGTAGTCGTTGTCGCGGCTGTCGTCCACCCGGTAGGGGCCGGTGCCAACCGGGCGGCGCCCCCACGCCTGGAAATCGGCGGCGGCGACGAAGGCGCGGCGCGACACGATCTGCGCCGGGAAGGTCGCCAGCCGCTGCTCCAACAACGGGTCGGGTCGCGCGGCGACGAAGCGCACCGTCGAGCCGTCGACCGCCTCGACACGCTCCAGCCCGCCGAGGAAGGGCCGCGTCTGCCCCCAGAGCGGCGCCGACGGCGCGCCCATCCGCTCGGGCCCGAAGGTGAAGACGACGTCGTCCACCGTCATCTCGGTGCCATCGTGGAAGCGCACGCCCGGACGCAGGGTGACTTCCAGCGTCCGGTCATCAATCCGCCGCCATGCCGTCGCCAGGCCCGGGACCAGCCGGAAGCCCGACGCGAAGTCGGTGCCGATCAGCGTGTCGAAGACGTTGTGCAGGACCCGCCAGGCGACGTTGCTGACGCTGTAGGCGGGGTCGAACAGAGGCGGGTTGCGCTGCACGGCGATGCGCAGCGCCGGTCGCGGGTCCGCCTGGCCGAAGGCGGCGGCCGGCGCGGCCAGCAGCACCGCGATAGCGGCGACGATACGCCGGCGAAGGTTCATGATTGCGCGGTATGGCACGGATGCGCGCCCTGCGCATCCTCTGGCATCATGCGCGCGCCCTTGACCGATGGTGACCCTCGCATGTCCGCCCGACTGACCCCGATGACCGACGCGCTGCGCGATTATCTGCTTTCCGTCTCACTGCGCGAGACGGCGGTGCAGCGCGAGCTGAGGGAGGCGACGCTGGCCGTCAAGGGAGCCGGCATGCAGATCTCGCCCGAGCAGGGCCAGCTCATGGCGCTGCTGGTCGAGCTGACGGGGGCCCGGCGGGCGATCGAGGTCGGCACCTTCACCGGTTACAGCGCGCTCTGCGTCGCCCTCGCGCTGCCGGCGGACGGGCGCATGGTATGCTGCGACATCAGCAAGGAATGGACGTCGATCGGGCGGCGCTTCTGGGAGCGTGCGGGCGTCGCCGACCGCATCGATCTCAGGCTCGGCCCGGCGGTCCATACGCTCGACGACCTGCTGGCCAACGGCTTCGGCGGCGACTTCGACCTCGCCTTCATCGACGCCGACAAGTCGAACTACGATGCCTACTACGAACGCTGCCTCGCCCTGGTCCGCCCGGGCGGACTGATCCTGGTCGACAACGTGCTGTGGGGCGGCCGCGTCATCGACCCCACCGACGCGAGCGCCGACACGGCGGCGATTCGCGCCTTCAATGCGAAGCTGCACGACGATCCGCGCGTCACCCTCGCGATGCTGCCGATCGGCGATGGTCTGACGCTCGCCCGCCGGCGAGCCTGAAGGGAGGCCGACGATGCTGCGCTACGACATCGAGATCGAGACGGCATGCCTGCGCGCCGCCGCGACGCTGATGGCCGGCCCCAACTACCCGGGCGACCCGGCGGACCCGACCGCGCTGGCGCGGCTGGCGAAGGAGATCCTGGCCGCGTTCTACGACGACGAGACGTCGCCGCCCCTGCCGCCGCGGCAGCTTCCCGACGTGATCTGAAGCGATGGCGCCGCGTCGGGCGAAGCGGGATTTCCCGGCCTCGCAGGTTCGACGGTTCCTCGAGCCCGGGCCGATCGTGCTGGTGTCCTCGGCGCAGGGCGGCAGGCGGAACGTGATGACGCTCGGCTGGCACACGGTCATGGAGTTCACGCCGTCGCTCGTCGGCTGCGTGATCTCCGCCGCCAACCACAGCTTCCGCATGATCCGCGACAGCGGCGAATGCGTCATCAACCTGCCGACGACGGCGCTGACGGACGCGGTGGTCGGCGTCGGCAACACGACCGGAGCGGAAGTCGACAAATTCGGCCAATTCGGCCTCACCGCCGAAGAGTCCGGCGCGGTCCGGGCGCCGTCGATCGCCGAATGCCATGCGTGCTTCGAGTGTCGACTGAAGGATGACGCGCTGGTCGACCGCTACAACTTCTTCATCTTCGAGGTCGTCGCGGCGCGCGCCGCAGCCTCGCCCAGGCATCCGGAGACCCTGCACTACACCGGCGACGGCCTGTTCATGGTCGCCGGCCGGATCATCAGCCGGCGGTCACGGTTCCGGCCCGGCATGATCTGAGCGGTCGGGCGGCTCCGGAACCGAACCGGTGGCAGTCGCCGCGGCCGACGGGCGCCGTCAGCGGGCCGCATCCTCGGCGCCGTAGTCCGCCCAGCAGTTCGGCGTCTCCCACACGCGCACATGCGCGACCTCGGCATGGCCGCCGCTGCGCTTGCGGATCGCCGGCATCAGGCGCTCGAACCAGTGGCGGGCGAGGCATTCGGCGGTCGGCGGCGCGGGAATGACGTAGAGCTTCTGCCCCAGGCGGCCATCGTTGCGCTCCGCATAGCCCTGCGCCTTCACGTCGACAGCGAGCGCGGCCGTCCACTTCTTCAACGTCTCCCCCTTCGGCAGGAAGAGCGAGAGAAGGTCAAGGTCGTCCAGGGCCACGATCAGCCCATGGTCGCACGGCTCGTCGATGTGCCGGATCAGCTCGTCCTTGAGGAAGCCGAAATCGAGGATCATGCCGGATTGCTCGCCGGCCTCGACCAGACGGCCGGACGGCGCGCGGCAGGTCACCTCCACCACATAGCGGTGGCCGTGCAGGTGCCGGCATTTCGACCCGTGGCTGGCGATCCGGTGCCCGGCGTCGATCTCGATCTTTCGGGTGATCGTGAAGTCCATCTCGTTGCAGCTCTTTCTTTTCCGGCCCTTCGCGAACTCCGACGGCGCTTCCTCCCTGGAGCCGGCGGCTGCCGGTCCATCCACACGCACCGCTCGCCCGGCGCCCGATTCGCATCGGGCGCTTATGAACCATCAAGTTACACAGAACGCACGTCATTTCCCAGCCGGCAGGGCGTCATGCCGCGGATCAGCCCTGTTCGGACAGCTGGGCGGGCCCTCCCACTACTTGGCCGCGACGCCGCGGTGTCGTCAGCGGGGTCGGCACCGGCGCATTGTGTCGCAAGAGATCGGCGCCGGCATAGAGGCCGCCGGTCACCTGGAGCTCCAGGCGTTCCTCGTCGCGCCGCCGCACGTCGTCGGCGATCTGGGAAGCCTCGTCCTCCGGGACGCCCAGGCCGACGAGGACCGCCTGGCCCATCGCCATCGCGGATTCGACGGTCTCGCGGATCTGGTAGTCGACGCCCACGCGCA
>JBFWXJ010000391.1:0-5853 GCA_050187535.1 Alphaproteobacteria bacterium
GCGCCGGAAAGCCGCACAAGCAGGCCCTCGTCGCCTGCGCACGCAAGCTGCTCATCTTCGCCAACGCCGTCCTCCAGCGCGGCACGCCATGGGAAATTCAGCGCCACATTGTTAATGGTTGCTGAGCTCGTCGAAGGACGAGGCTCTCCGGCCGGCGCAACCTCACCCTTCGACAGGCTCAGGGCGAGGACCTCGCGTTTGGCTGTGGTTCTGCGGCCAGAGGGCCGTCAGCCGGCCACCGCGACCGGCGCCACCGCGCCCTGCATCCAGCGGGCGATCGCGGTCATGCGGGCGTCCTCGTGCTGCTGGCCCATGACCTGGACGCCGACCGGCAGACCGCCCACTGCGACGAGAGGGACCGTCACCGCGGGGGCGAACAGCATCGAGCTCGGCGCGTTGAAGACGAAGTCGCCGGTCGGCCGCGGCGCCAGCGGCTGGCCGGGCACGTCGCCGGACCACGGCGTCGCCGGGCCGGGGCAGGCGAGCGTGACGATGGCGTCGGCCAGTGGCGCCACGGCGCGGTGGCGGAGCTGTGCCGTCTCGCGCTCCAGGATGACGCGGCGATAGTCGTCGGGGGTCATCGCCTCGGCCTTGGCCAGCACCGCCTTGGCGCGCGCGCTGACGCCGTCCGGGTGCAGGTCGACGAGGTTGCGGTGGCCCCAGCGGTTTTCCCATCCCGTGATCGCGCCGCACACCGCGCGCGCATCGGCGAGCGAGCGCTCCAGCGCCTCGATCCAGGGGTGGTCGGCCCGGCCCAGCAGCGACACCCCGGCGGTCGCCAGCCGCTCCAGCACCGTCGCGAAGGCGCCGCGGGTAGCCGAATCGAGGTCGGCCCACCCTTCGGTCTCCAGCATGATGAGGCGCGCGGGCCGGGCGGCCGGCGGGACGGTGCGCGGGCCGAACAGGCCGAGCTTCCCCGGGTCGCCCCCGGCGCGCGCGGTGATCTCGACCGCCACCTGCCACATGTCCTCGATCGAGCCGGCATGGATGCCGGTCGTGCTCATGCTCGTCGTCTGCCGCTCGCCGCGGTTGATGCCGCCCTGGGTCGGCTTCAGCGCGACGTTGGCGCAATAGGCGGCGGGCCGGATGACCGAGCCGCCGACCTGGGTCCCCAGCGCCGCCGGCATCATCCTGGCACCCACCGCCGCCGCCGAGCCCGAGGACGAGCCGCCGGCGGTGCGGGACGGGTCGAACGGATTGGTCGTCGGTCCCGGATGGGCGCCGCCCAGCTCGGCCGTGACCAGCTTGCCGAAGATGACGGCGCCCGCCTGCCGCAGCGCCCAGACGGCGGCATTGTCGCGCTTGGGGAAGTTGCCGCGATAGGCCTCGCAGCCCATCTCGGTCGGCATGTCCCTGGTCTCCAGCAGGTCCTTGATCCCGACCGGCATGCCGTCCACCGTCGAGAGCGGCCGGCCGGCCTTCCAGCGCGCGGCCGACGCATCCGCCTGCGCCCGGGCCCCGTCCGCGTTCAAGGTCGCGAAAGCGCGCACGACCGGCTCGCGCGCCGCCACCGTCTCCAGACAGCGCTCGAGATAGGCGCGCGGGTCGTCCGAGCCGTCGCGGAAGCGCAGTGCCGCGTCGTGGAAGGTGAGCGGCGCGTAGGTCGCGGGATCGTAGCTGCCGGGCATCGGAGGGCTCCGTCGTTGGCGCGCCCGAGGATGGCGGGCGACGAGGCGCCTGAGAAGGGGCTTCGACCGCTGCTCTCGATCGCTTTGCCGATCGTCTCGCGCGGTTGACGGGCGCCCGGCGCGGCGGGAAGCTTCCGGGTTCGCGCCGCCGGAGAGCCGCCCATGGACGTCTTGTCGGAAGTCCTTCGCGTCGTCCGCCTGACCGGCGCGATCCATTTCGTGGGCGAGTTCACCAGTCCCTGGGCCTTCTCCAGCTCGCCGCCGGCGATGCTGGCGGCGCGGCTGAAGGTGCCCGAGGGGTCGGTCACGCCCTTCCATGCCATGGTCGAAGGTGCGTGCCTGGTGTCCGTCGGCACCGCGCCGCCGGTGGCCATCGCGGCCGGCGACGTCGTCATCTTCCCGCGCGGCGACCAGCACGTGATGGCGAGCGCCGCCGGGCTGGAGCCGGTGCCGATCAACCGCATCTACACCCAGCCCGCGCGCGATCGGGTGACGGTGCTGAGCCATGGCGGCGGCGGGGCGGCGGCCCGGTTCATCTGCGGGTTCCTGCATGCCGACCAGCAGTTCGACCCGCTGCTGCGGGCGCTGCCGGCGCTGATCCACGTCCGCGACGGCGAGCACGGCCTGGCGCTGGAGACGATCGACGACGCCGGGCATTCCCGGCATCCGCTGCGGCAGGCCGCCGAGGCGGAATGGTGGCGTGCCTCGCTGCGCTACCTCGTCGCCGAGACGACCGCCCCCGGCCCGGGGAACCGAGCGGTCATGGCCCGGCTCGCCGAATCGCTGTTCGTCGAGGTGCTGCGCTGGCAGCTGCGCCACGCCGCCGAAGGGCCGGGCGGCCGGCACGGCTGGCTCGCCGGCCTGCGCGACCCGCAGGTCGGGCGCGCGCTCGCCCTGCTGCATGCGCTGCCCGACCGGCCGTGGACGGTGGACGAGCTGGCGGGTGAGGCTCGCATGTCGCGCGCCGCCTTCGCCCGGCGCTTCGCCGAGCTGATCGGCCAGTCGCCGATCCAATACCTCGCCGGCTGGCGGATGCTGCTGGCGCGCCGCCTGCTGCGCGACGGCACCATGGGCGTCGGCGAGGTGGCGGGCCGCGTCGGCTACGAGTCCGAAGCGGCGTTCAACCGCGCCTTCCGCCGCCATGTCGGATCGCCGCCCGCGGCGTGGCGGGAGGCATCGGCCGCCGCGGAGTAGCCGCGCCGCCGCCTCATCCGTAGGCGGCAGTTGCCCAAAGCCGCGCCATCCGTTCATATCGCGGCGAACGTCGGGGTCCGTCGCCGCAGATGCCAGCCATTTCCGCCGCATGAGCGAGGCGGCCACGCCCGAGGAGCGCCTCGCCGCCGGCCGCGGCCCGCGCTCGCTGCTGACCGACCCGTCGTTCCGGCGCGTCTGGGTCGCGGGGCTGGCGATCGGCACGATCCGCTGGATCGAGATGCTGGCGACCGGCGTGTGGCTCTTCGACGTCACCGGCTCGGCGCTGCAGGTGGCGCTGCTCACCATGCTGCGGATGATGCCGATGTCGCTGCTGGGCGCCTTCGTCGGCGCCATGGCCGAGCGCATCAGCAAGCGCCGGATGCTGCTGGGCGTGGTCGCCACGGGCCTCGTCGTATCCCTGCTCCAGGCGGCGCTCGCCTGGACGGGCCGGCTCGAGCTCTGGCACGTCGCGGCCGGCGCGCTGATCAACGGCATCTTCTGGGCGATCGACATGCCCGTCCGCCGCACCATGCTGGGCGAGCTGGCGGGTCCGGGGCGGACGGCCGCCGCCATGGGGCTCGATTCCGCGACCAACAACGCGACCCGGATGCTGGGTCCGGGCCTGGGCGGGCTGCTGCTGGAGGTGGGCGGCATCCACGGCGCGTTCCTGCTGGGGGCCGGGTTCTATGTCGTGGCGGCGGCGCTGCTGCTGCGGCTCGACCTGGCCGAGCGGCTCGACCTCGACGGCCGCCTGCGGGTCCTCTCCCGCATCGCCGAGGGGCTGCGCATCATCCGCGGCGATCCGGCCCTGGTCGGTACGCTGGCGGTCACGATCGTCTTCAACGTGTTCGCCTGGCCGGCGACGGCGATGGTGCCGGTGATCGGCGAAGAGAGCCTGCACCTCTCCGCGTTCCCGGTCGGCCTGCTGATGAGCGCCGACGGCCTGGGCGCCCTCGCCGGCGCCGTCCTGGTGTCGATCCGGGCGCGGCCGCCCGCCTATCGCGGCCTCTATCTGGCGGGCGTCGCGCTCTTCGCCGCGGGCTCGCTCGTCTTCGCGATCGTGCCCTGGCCGGTCGCGGCTGGCGTCGCCCAGGTCGCGGTCGGGCTCGGCGCCGCCTCCTTCTCGACGATGCAGGCGACGATCGTCTTCCTCTCCGCCCCGCCGGCCGCCCGCAACAGGGTGATGGGCGTGCTCTCCGTGTGCATCGGCACGTCGGTCCTGGGCTTCGCCCATCTGGGCCTACTCGCCCATTGGCTGGGCGGGCCCGCCGCCGTGGTCGTCAGCAGCCTGGAGGCGCTGGCCGCGCTCGCCGCAGCCATGGTCGCCTGGCCGGCGATCCGGCCGCGGGCACCGTTCGCCCCGCGATAGCGCCGGGGCTATTGGTCCCCCGGGCAGCTACTCCGCCGGTGCCGGGCGAGTCATGAGCGCCTCCGGCGCCCGCTTCCACGCCTCGGGCGACAGCTCCTCGCGGCGGTTGGGGAAGACGATGCCGCAGGCGAGCGTGACGCAGCCGAAGGCGGCCAGCACGACCATGGAGAGGGCGAGGTCGCCCGTCGCCTCGTGCAGGAAGCCCACCAGCGGCGAGGCGCAGGCAGCACCCAGGAAGCCGATCGTGAAGCGGATCGAGTAGAGCTTGGCGCGCAGTGCCGGCGCGATGTAGCGCGCGGTCATGGTGTCGTTGACGGTGACCTGCCCGAAGATCGAGGCGGCGACGAGGCCGGCCAGCGGCAGCACGACCCAGCCTTCGGCGAAGGCGAGGCCGAGCAGGCCTGGCACCAGGACGAGCGAGATCGGCAGGAAGACCGCCTTCAGCGTGTTGCGGTCGATGAGATGGCCAACGACGAACTGGGTGAGGCCGCCGCACAGGGTCGCGAGGAAGGCCAGCACGCCCACCACCGGCAGCAGGTCCGGGCTCGACGCCAGCCGCTCCTCCATGAGCTTGGGGACGAGTAGCGTGAAGGCGTTGAAGACGAGGCCCGAGGTGGCGGCGATCGCCATCAGCACGATGACGGCGCGGCGGACGACGGCGGGCGGGATCTCGGGAAACGGCTTGGCGGCGCGCTTGGCCGCGCCCGCATCGAAGGAGGGCTCGCGCAGATAGGCGAGGCCCACGGCGATGCAGACGACGCCCGGTACGACGAAGGCCCAGTGCCAGCCCCATTTCGCCGCGACGAAGGCGGTCACGATCGGCGCGGCGGCGACGCCGATATTGCCGAAGGCCCCGTTGATGCCCATCGATCGGCCGACACGCGTGCCCGCGGCCTCCACAAGGATCGCAGTGCCGATCGGGTGGTAGATGGCGAGGAAGGCACCCATCGCGGCCAGCGCCACGGCCAGCATCAGAGGTGTCGTCGCCGCGCCCGCGACCACCATCGCCGTGCCCGCGCCGAGGAAGAAGGCGACCATCAGCGCCTTGCGGCCGAAGCGCTCGGCCAGCCACCCCATCGGCAGGGCGCCCAGGCCGTAGACCACGAACATGGCGGTGCCGAGCGCCAGGATCGGCCCGTATTCGCTGCCGAAGGCGTCCGCCGACTGCTGCACCATCGCCAGCACGGCGGTGGCGAGGATCAGCAACGCGTAGTGATTGAGGGTGTGGGCGGTGTTGATGAACCAGATCTGGCGCGCGTCGGCATGCATGATGGCGGTCTCCTGCACCGCCATCCTAGCGTGGCCGTTCCGCGCGGTCCTGACGAACCTTGTCGCAAAACGGCCAATCCTGGAGGCTCAGGCCTTCCAGCCTTCGGGCGCCGGCTCGTCGCGGGAGAAGTCGAACTCGACCTTGGCGCCGGCCGGGTCGCGCACGAAGAGCTGCCAGATGCCGCTGTCCGGCACCCGCCGCAGCTCGAACTCCTTGCCCTCGCCCTTCAGCGTCTTCACGACCCCGCGCAGGTCGACGGCGGAGAAGGCCATGTGATCGAGGACGCCGTCGTCATGGGTGACCTGCTCGCGCGCGATGACGTGCAGGATCGGCGTGTCGGTCGCGTAGAGCCAGGCGCCCGGAAACTTGAAGGGCGGCCGCCAGCCGGGCTT
>JBFWXJ010000392.1:0-5851 GCA_050187535.1 Alphaproteobacteria bacterium
TCCGGCGCGGCTCCAACCTGCTCGAAGAGGTCCACGCGAAGCTGGCGGGCAAGCCCGTCTATCTCTGCTTCGACATGGACTTCTTCGACCCCTCCTGCGCGCCCGGCGTCTGCACCCCCGCCTGGGGCGGGCCGACCGCGCGCGAGGGCCTGGCGCTGATCAACGCGCTGGCCGGCCTGCGCTTCGTCAGCTTCGACATCAACACGGTCAGCCCGCCGCACGACGTCGGCGGGATGACCGCGTTCCTGGCCGCCACCTGCATGCACCAGTTCCTGGTGCTCGCCTGCAAGTCGCTGGGGCTGACGCAGCCTTGACGGCTGCGGTGGGGGCGCCCCCTCTCCGCCCTTCAGGGGGGTGTGGGCCGGGGAGAGGTGGGCGCCGCGACTGCGGCGCGTTCAATGAAGCCACGAGAGAGGCGGGCGGCGGCGCCCACCTCACCCTCCCCGCCGCTGCGCGGCGGGTCCCCTCCCTCTCCCCCCTTCAGGGCGGAGAGGGCGATCGTCCTTCGGCGTGCCCGGCGCTACCTTCCTCGGGGTCCGACACTCCCGCTCAACCCTCCACCTCCCGCAGCCGTCCCTTCTCGACCAGCAGCCGGCGGGTGGCGACCGCGTCGGCGAAGGCGCGGTCGTGGGTGACGAGGATGGCGGCGGCGTCGCCCTCGGCGATCTCGGCCTCGAGCTGCTCGCGGCCGGGGATGTCGAGGTGGTTGGTCGGCTCGTCCAGCAGGTAGAAGCCGGGTGCCGTCAGGCGCAGGACGAGCAGGCCGAGGCGGGCCTTCTGGCCGGGCGAGAAGCTGTCGATCGGCCGGCCCTGCCGCTCGACCGGGAAGCCGGCGCCGGCCAGCAGCGACTGGCTGCGCCGGTCGCCCAGCCGGAAGCGGCCGGCGATCACGTCGAACGGCGTCTCGCGGCCGGGAAGCTGCGACATCTCCTGGTCGAGATATCCCACGGTCAGCGACGGCGCGATGCGCACCCCCGGCACGTCGTCGGGCTCCGACGCCGCACGCCGCAGCAAGGCGACCAGGCTCGACTTGCCGACCCCGTTGGCGCCGAGCAGCACGATGCGGTCGCGCGGGCCTATGCGGAGCTGGCCAGTGCGGAAGAGAGCCCGCCCGTCCGGCGCCTTCACCGATACGTCGTCGAGCGCCACCAGCGTGCGCGCATGGCCGGCGCGCCCGTCGAGCCGGATCGTCGCCGGCTTCTCCGCATGGGCCGGCCGCAGGGTGCGCTCCAGCCCGTCGGCGCGCTTGGCCATCAGCATCGACTTGCGCTGCGCCGCGTCGCTGCGGCTGTTGATGCCGATGTTGCGCAGCTCGCCGGCGCTACGGCGCAGCCGCTCGACCTCGTCACGGTCGCGGGCGAAGCGCGCCTCGTCGGCGGCATCGTCGGCGGCGAGCAGCGCGCGCGCCCGGCTGTAGGGATGGGCGTAGAGGCGCGAGCGCTCCGGCCTGAGGAAGAGCGTGCGGGTCGTCGTCTCGTCGAGGAACCGACGATCGTGGCTGGCGACGACCATGGCGATCCCTCCCGCCTGCTCCACGATCCAGCGCTCCAGCCGCTCGATACCCGCGCCGTCCAGGTGGTTGGTCGGCTCGTCCAGCAGCAGCAGGTCGGGGTCGGCGATCCAGGCGCGCGCGATCATGGCGAGGCGCTGCCAGCCGCCGCTCAACGCCGCCACCGGCCGCTCGCGCAGGTCCTCCGGCGTGGCGAGCCCGTCCAGCACGAGATCGACGCGCCAGGACTGCGACGCCCGCTCGTCCGGCGGCAGCGCGCGGCGCACCGCCTCGGCCATGGTCAGGCCGAGGAGGGAGTCCGGCACCTCCTGCGCGACATGGGCGACGCGCAGGCCGCGCGAGCGGACGATGGTGCCGGCCGTCGGCTCGGCCAGGCCGGCGAGGCAGCGCAGCAGCGTCGACTTGCCGCCGCCGTTGCCGGCCACCAGGCCGATGCGGTCGCCGTCGCCGACGACGAGGTCGAGATCGCGGAAGAGGGGATGGGGCGTGAGGACGCTCACGCCGCGAAGGCCGATCGAGCCCATCTGGAAGTCTCTCTGCTCGGGTCCGGGCCGCACGACGGCGCCCGGACGAAATCTACGAGGGGAGAGGCGGGCGCCCGGGTGAAGGCCGGGCGGACGACGCCATGGGCGCCGTCGGGGCGGATCCGTGATCGGCAGGGCGCCCGTGGCCGGGCGCCCGAAGTCAGTTCCGAGCCGGGACCAGCCCCGCAGCGACGCGCTGCGGGGCGGCGACAGGGCCGCGCGTGTGATGGAGATTGATCGTCATCGCAGCCCTCCTTCGGTTCGGGTTGACGCCGCGGGGACCCCGATAGCGTGAGCGCGAGCGGCGCGCAAGGTTTGACCCCCCGGCAACCGGCGCGTATCGTTGTGTCTCACGAGATACATCGCACACGAAGGCGCTTCAGGATGGTGCGTGAGAGCGAGATTCGCGAGGGCGAGGTGGCGGTCGACGCGCCGCCCGCGACCGATGCCGGTCTCGTCTTCATCGGCACCATCCACACGCCCTGGACGTCGCGGCTGACCTGCCCGCGCCAGGGACGCCCGGACGGGCCGACCTGCCGCATCGTCCTGCACGAGCCCTGGGTGGCGGCGCTGGACGGCATCGCCGGCTACGAGCAGCTCGAAGTGCTCTACTGGCTGCACCTGTCGCGCCGCGACCTCGTCCTCCAGAGCCCGAAGAACGACGGGACGGCGCGCGGCACCTTCTCGCTGCGCACGCCGGTGCGGCCTAACCCGATCGCCACCTCGGTCGTGCGGCTGTTGGCGGTCGAGGGAGCGACCCTCCTGGTGCGCGGGCTGGACTGCCTCGACGGCACGCCGCTGCTGGACATCAAGCCCGACCGCGCGGTCTTCGGCCCGCTCGCCCCGCCCCAGCCCGGCGACTTCCAGGTGGGAGACACCGCGTCGACGTGAGGTCGGCGGGGAACGGGCGACCCGGCGGGATCGCCCCTCCCGGCGGCCGTGCCGCGCCGCGCGCGGGCATGCTATATGCCGTGCCGTCAACCGCCAGGACGCGGCTCCGCGTCCTCATCCGCCGACGAGGAACGCCATGCCCGACGACGTCCGCCGCCTGCCCGAGATCACCAAGCACATGATCGCCGAGATCGACGGCGCGATCGGCTGGATCACCTTCAACAAGCCGGAGCGGCGCAACGCCGTCTCGACCGACATGTGGGAGGCGCTGCCGCGCATCCTCGACGACTTCGAGGCGAACCCCGCCGTGCGCGTGATCGTGCTGAAGGGTGCGGGCGACAAGGCGTTCGTGTCGGGTGCGGACATCTCGCAGTTCGAGCAGGCGCGCAACACGCCCGAGCAGGTGGCCGAGTACGAGCGCTTCGTCGAGAACTGCAGCGACCGGCTGCGCAACGTCGGCAAGCCGACGATCGCCATGATCCGCGGCTGGTGCGTGGGCGGCGGCGTCGCCATCACCCTCAACACCGACATCCGCATCTGCTCCGACGACAGCCGCTTCGCCATCCCCGCGGCCAAGCTCGGCCTCGGCTACCGGGTGACGGGCATCAACAAGCTGGTGGCGATCGTGGGCCCGGCCTTCGCCAAGGAGATCTTCTTCACCGCGCGGCCGTTCAGCGCCGACGAGGCGGAGCGCATGGGCCTCGTCAACCGCGTGGTGCCGGCCGACGAGCTCGAGACCTATGTGCGCAACTATGCGGCGACCATCGCCGAGAACGCGCCCTTGACCATCCTCGCGGTCAAGCGCGAGGTCGAGGAGATCATCGGCAAGGTGCCGGGCCATGTCGACCGCGAGCTGTGCGACAGCCTGGTCAAGGCATGCTTCGCCAGCGAGGATTACAAGGAAGGCCGTACCGCCTTCATGGAGAAGCGCAAGCCGGCCTTCAAGGGCCGCTGAGCCCGCATCTTCCAGCGGCAGGGTCCTCGTCCCGAGCTTGTCGAAGGACGAAGCTCTGCGGCCGGTGCCGCCTCACCCTTCGACTGCGCTCAGGGTGAGTTCCGGCCGCCTTGCCCGACCATCGAGGATGAAACCCTCGGGGCGCTGAAGCAACGGCGAATCCCCACCTCACCCCGACCCTCTCCGCCCCCACGGGGCGGAGAGGGGGAACCGACCCGTCATGCGACGCGTGCCCTCTCCGCCCATCGGGGGGAGAGGGAGGGGACCCATCGCGCCAGCGATGGGGAGGTTGAGGTGGGCTGCCCAGGCCGGCCGAACCCTTCCGATCCGCAGCAGCATCCAGTTTCTTTCCAGGAGACACTCGGTTCCGCTCGGTGGCCATCACTTGCGTCGCAGCGCGGCCAGCCCCTTGCTGATGCCGCGCAGCGACACCGGGACGGCGACGACCTCGCCGTCCTCGCCGCGGGCATAGGCGATCGTCACGCGCTTGCCCGCGCGCAGCTCGGTCAGCAGCCCGTCGTCGACCAGCGCCACGACGGTGCAGTTGTCGGCGCCGCAGCCGCGGATGCCGACCTCGCGGATCGGCTTCTCGTCGACCTGGATGATGACGCCGGCCTCGCGCTGGGCGTTGGGCGGCAGCTTGACGATCATCCCCGGCTTGCCGTCCGGGGCGAACCACCCGATGGCGACGGCGACCAGCAGGCGCTCGGGCTCGTTGTCGCGGGACACCCGCTGCTCGATGAAGCAGGTGGGTGCCGCACCGGCCTGGCGCGTCTCGCAGGTCTGCCGCCAGTCGTCGTAGCGGACCTCGCGCGCCGCCGGCCGGCCCTGGGCATGGGCGGCGGGCACGGCCGCCGGCAGCAGCGGGAGCACGGCGAGCAGCGCCGTCGCGAAGCGGATCATGGCCGCGGAGATGGCCCATGCGCGCGGCCGGGACAAGCCCCCGCCTTGACGGCGGGGTCGGCCGCCCCCTAGCAGAAGGTGGGCGCGTCCGCCTCGGGCGGCGCCGGTGCGGGAAGGGTCGGACATGGCCGAGGGCATCTTCGTCGGCAAGGGCGCGGTCGCGCTGCATCTCCTGCCGCGGCTCGCCAACCGCCACGGGCTGATCGCGGGCGCGACGGGCACCGGCAAGACGGTGACGCTGCAGGTGCTGGCCGAGGGCTTCTCGCGCCTGGGCGTGCCGGTGTTCATGGCCGACGTGAAGGGCGACCTGGCCGGCATCAGCCAGCCGGGCGAACCCAAGCCGCGGCTGGCGGAACGCGCGGCGGCACTGGGCGTCACGCCGGACCATCGCGGATTCCCCACGACGTTCTGGGATCTCGACGGCCGGCAGGGACATCCCATGCGGGCAACCGTGTCGGACCTGGGGCCGCTGCTGCTGTCGCGCCTGCTCGGCCTCAACGAGACCCAGGCGGGGGTGCTGACGCTGGCCTTCAAGCTGGCCGACGACGAGGGCCTGCCGCTGCTGGACCTCAAGGACCTGCGCGCGATGCTGGTCTTCGTCGCCGAGAACGCCCGCGCGCTGACCTTGCGCTACGGCACCGTGTCAGGCGTCTCGGTCGGCGCCATCCAGCGCGCCCTGCTGGCGCTGGAGGCCCAGGGAGCCGAGCGCTTCTTCGGCGAGCCGGTGCTGGAGCTGGCCGATCTCTTGGCCGTGGACGACGCGGGGCTCGGCCGCATCGGTATCCTGGCGGCCGACCGGCTGATGCAGCAGCCGGCCCTCTACTCCACCTTCCTGCTGTGGCTGCTGGCGGAGCTGTTCGAGCAGCTGCCCGAGGTGGGCGACCAGGACAAGCCGCGGCTCGTCTTCTTCTTCGACGAGGCGCATCTCCTCTTCGAGGACGCGCCCAAGGCGCTCGTCGACAAGGTCGAGCAGGTGGTGCGGCTGATCCGCTCCAAGGGGGTCGGCGTCTACTTCGTCACCCAGAACCCGCTCGACATCCCGGAATCGGTGCTGGCCCAGCTCGGCAA
>JBFWXJ010000393.1:0-5801 GCA_050187535.1 Alphaproteobacteria bacterium
TGATCGAGGAGCTGGGGGCCGGGAGCGACGACGTCTTCGAGGTCGACGGCCTGCTCGGCCTCGCGGATATCAAGCAGGTGATCGTCGACGAACGGCCGGACCTCAAGTTCGTGCCTTACAACCCCCGATTTCCGGAGCGTATCCGCGACTTCGGCGGCGACTGTTTCGCGGCCATCCGTACCAAAGACATCATCGTCCATCACCCCTACGAGAGCTTCGACGTCGTCGTTCGCTTCCTGCGCCAGGCGGCAGCCGACCCGGCGGTGGTGGCGATCAAGCAGACGCTCTATCGCACCAGCGACGATTCGCCGATCGTGCGCGCCCTCGTCGAGGCTGCCGAGGCCGGGAAGTCGGTGGCCGCGCTCGTCGAGCTCAAGGCGCGATTCGACGAAGAGAAGAACATCCGCTGGGCGCGTGATCTGGAGCGCGCGGGCGTGCAGGTCGTCTTCGGCTTCCTCGATCTCAAGACCCACGCGAAAATGTCGCTGGTGGCACGGCGGGAGAGTGCCGGGCTACGCAGCTATGTGCATTTCGGCACCGGGAACTATCATCCCGTCACGGCGAAGATCTACACCGACCTCTCATACTTTACCTGCGATCCGGTGCTGTGCGACGACGCGGCGAAGTTCTTCAACTACATGACCGGCTACGCCGTGCCGGACCGGCTGGAGAAACTCGCCATCGCGCCCATCACGCTGCGCTCGACCCTGGTGCGGCACATCGAGGAGGAGATCGAGCATGCCCGGGCCGGCCGGCCCGCCTCCGTCTGGGCGAAAATGAACTCGCTCGTCGACCCGGACATCATCGAGTGCCTCTACCGCGCGTCGCAGGCGGGCGTGCAGGTCGACCTCGTGGTGCGCGGCATCTGCTGTCTGCGTCCGGGCGTGGCCGGACTGTCGGAGAACATCAGAGTCAAGAGCATCATCGGTCGCTTCCTCGAACATGCACGCATCATCTGCTTCGGGGGCGGGCGCAAGATGCCTTCGGACAGCGCGCGGGTGTTCATCTCGTCGGCCGACTGGATGACCCGCAATCTCAGCTATCGTCTCGAATCGCTCGTGCCGATCGAAAACCCGACCGTGCACCGCCAGGTCCTCGACCAGATCATGGTCGCCAACCTGAAGGATCAGGCGCAGAGCTGGACTCTCGGTCCCGACGGCGAGTATGTCCGGGCGTCCAAGGCGGGCGACGGCTTCTCAGCGCATGAGTACTTCATGACCAATCCGAGCCTCTCCGGGCGCGGTAGCGCGCGCAAGCAGTCGGGACAGCTTTCGCGGCTCGTGCTCCACGGTGACTGAACCGCCTGCGGCACCGGCGCCGGGGCGGGTCGGCGTCATCGACATCGGATCGAACTCGATCCGCCTCGTCGTCTTCGACGGCGCGAAGCGCTCGCCGCTGGCGCTCTTCAACGAAAAGGTGCTGTGCGGGCTCGGCCGGGGGCTGGAGCGGACCCGACGTCTCAGCCCGGAGGGCACGATCCAAGGGCTGGAGAGTCTCCGCCGCTTCGTGCAGCTGGCGCGGCTGATGGAGGTGGCGCGGCTCGACGTCCTCGCAACGGCTGCGGTCCGCGACGCCGTCGACGGCGCCACCTTCGTCGCCCAGGTCGAGCGCCAGTGCAGCGTGTCGGTGCGCGTGATCTCCGGCGGCGAGGAAGCGCTGCTCTCGGCGGGCGGCGTGCTGTGCGGCATCCCCGACGCCGACGGTGTCATGGGCGACCTCGGCGGCGGCAGTGTCGAGCTGGTTGCGCTCGCGAACGGCGCGATGGCCGACGCCGTGACCTTGCCGCTCGGGCCGTTGCGACTGGCCGACGCGACCGGTGACAGCCCGAAGAAGGCGCGCGCGCTCGTCGACTCCGCGATCGGGAAAGTCGACTGGCTGACGTCCTGCCGCGGGCGCGACCTCTATCTCGTCGGCGGCGCGTGGCGCGCGCTCGCCCGCATCCATATGGACGCGGCGAACTATCCGCTGCACGTCATCCACCAGTACGCCGTCGAACGCCCGGCGATGGCGGGCTTCCTCGACGCATTGGAAGGCCGTACGCGCAAGTCGCTGGAGAAGCTGACCGGCGTGTCGCGCCGCCGGCTCGAGGCGGTGCCCTACGCGGCCGTGGTCCTCGGACGGATGCTGCGCCGGATCGAGCCGCGGCGCGTCGTGTTCTCGGCCTACGGGCTGCGCGAGGGTCACCTGTTCTCGCTGCTCGATCCCGAGGAGCGCCGGCGTGATCCGCTGATCGAGGCCTGTCGAGACGTCGCGTCCCGGACCCGGCGCTTCGCGATCGAGGGCGATCAGCTCTTCGCCTGGACCAACGGCCTCTTCGCCGACGACGTGCCGGGGCGACGACGCATCCGTCACGCCGCGGCCCTGCTCGGCGACACGACCTGGAACGAGCATCCGGACTATCGTGCCGAGCACGCCTACCTTCGCGCGCTGCGGCTGCCTTATGGCGGGATCGACCACCGCGCGCGCGTGGCGCTGGCGACCGCGCTGCATGCGCGCTACGGCGGCGATTTCGACGCGCCGATCATGGCACCGTTCAAGCCGCTCGCCGCTGCCGTCGACATCGTCTGGGCGCGTGCGGTCGGCGTCGCGCTGCGTATCGCCTACACGGTCTCCGGCGGTTCGCCGGCCGCGCTGGCGCGGTCGCGGCTCGCGGTCTCCGACGGCACCATCACGCTCAGCATTCCCTCGGCGGACGCCCTGGTCGCCGGCGAGGCGGTGCGCCGTCGACTGGACCTGCTCGGCCGCATCCTCGACCGTCGCGCCGAGATGAAGATCGCGGACTGACCTCAGCCGGGGCCGGGGAGCGGCACCACGGCGATCGACTTGCCGCGTGCGGTGAGTGCCAGCCGGCCGTGCTTCAGGGCCAGCGCGTGCTGCCCGAAGATGTCGCGGCGCCAGCCATGCATCGCCGGCACGTCCGCCGCATCCGACGCGGCGATGCGCTCGAGGTCGTCGGCCGAGGCGACAAGCTTCTGCGCCACCTCCGCATCCTCGCACTTCATCTTGAGCAGAACGCGCAGCAGCTCGACGAGCGGCCCGAGGCCGGGCGGCGTGTCCTCGCGCGGCGGCGGCTTGGGCAGGTCCGCGTCGGGCAGGTCGAGGGCGCGCGCGACCGCTTCCAGGATCTCGCCGCCATAGCGTCCCTCGGCCAGGCCCTTGCCGAGGCCACGGGTGCGGGCGAGCTCGTCGACCGTGCGGGGGTGGTGGGCCGCGATCTCCAGCACGGCTTCGTCGCGCAGCATGCGGCCGCGGGGCAGGTTCTTCTCTTGGGCGGTGCGCTCGCGCCAGGCGGCGACCTCCTTCAGCACCGCGAGGAAACGCGCACTGCCGCCGCGGACTTTGAAGCGCCGCCACGCTTCGGCCGGCTCCAGGCGATACGTGCCCGGATCGAGCAGCGTGTTCATCTCCTCGTCGAGCCATTCGCCGCGGCCGGACTTCTCCAGGCGGCGGCGGATCTTCTCGTAGGACGGGCGCAGATGGGTGACGTCCGAGAGGGCATAGGTCAGTTGCCGCTGCGTCAGCGGCCGCTGCGCCCAGTCGGTGAAGCGCGACGACTTGTCGATGCGCGCGCCCGCCAGCTTCGAGGCCAGCGTCTCGTACGAGACCGACTCGCCGAAGCCGCACACCATCGCCGCCACCTGCGTGTCGAACAGCGGCTCCGGAATGCGGCCGGTCATGTGGAAGAAGATCTCGATGTCCTGTCGCGCGGCGTGGAAGACCTTGACGATCCTCGGCTCGTCCATGAGCGCCACCAGCGGCGCCAGATCCATCCCGGGCGCCAGCGGGTCGATGGCGGCGGCCTCGTCGGGACCGGCCACCTGCACGAGGCAGAGCTGCGGCCAGTAAGTCTTGTCCCGCATGAATTCCGTGTCGACCGCGATGAAGTCGGCGGCGGCCTGCCGCGAACAGAAGGCGGCGAGGGAATCGGGATCGGCGATCAATGTCATCGCATCTGACATAGACCCGTGGCGCGCGGGAGCAAAGGCGAACCGCCCGGTTACGTCCCGATCTTCAGCGGCGACACCAGCCCGCGGAGCGCCGCGAGGACGCTGAGCGGGGTGATGCGGCCGGTTCGCGGGTTCTCCGAAGGCACGTTTTCGATCGTCATCGTGAGGCAGGCGCTGTCGGCCTCGACGACGATCGTGTGGGTGTTGCGGGTGACCGTCGGATCGGCCCAGATTTCGAGCCGCGTCCGGTCGGGCCCGATCCCGGCCAGCGACAAGGCTGCCGCGACATTGACGTTGGCGGGGAAGCCCCGCGCGCCGTCGCGCGCCGAACCGTCGAAGACCTTGGTCGGCTCGACGATCCCGTCCATGTCGATACCGTGCCGCTCCAGGTAGGGAGCACCGGCGAGACCCTTGGGTGGCTTGCGCGTGACGATGCGCGCACTCTCGATGTTCCCTTCGGCCGCGGCCCGCACGGCGTCGAGGCCGAGGAGGGCGCCCGTCGGGACGATGATGCGCGCACCGGTCTCGCGCGCGCGATCGACCAGGTCCATGCGGTCGAGAAGCGCGCCGACCGAGAGCGGCATGACGATCCGCCCGGCCTCGATCGCCGGCTCCAGGATCTGGGCGAAGGCGGACTTGGGTGCGCACTCGACGACCACGTCGGCGACGTCCGGCAGCTCCTCGACCGGGAGCACGGGCGGGGGCTCGGCAAATCCGGAGATGCGCTGCGTCGCCGCGTCGCGGTCGCGGGCCGAGACGGCCGAGAGCCACAGGCCCGGCACGCCCGCGTCCAGCCGGCGCGCGATTTCCAGCCCGATCGCGCCCAGCCCCGCGACCGCCACGCGCAGTTCCGTCCCAGCTGCCATGTTCCACGTCCCCTCGTCGGCCGCGGTGCTGGTAGCCGAAACGGGCGGGCGCGTCCACGGGGTGCCGTCCCGCGGGCCGCGCTCCCTTGCGGCGTCGCCGCGGGTGCTTCTAAATTCCCGCGCCGGCGCCGGCCCCCCTCCGCGCATTTCCGTCCCTCGAAAGGACCACGACCCGTGACCGTTCTCCGCACGCCCTATCTCATGTTCATCGGCGACGCCCACGACCAGCTCGCGGCCAAGGTGGCCGACGGCGTGGTGTTCTGGCGCCGCGACTGGTGCATCGGGCAGTTCCGCCTGCCGGGCTGCAAGGCGGACCTGAAGATTCCCGACATGACGATCGAGGAAGCCGCCAAGCAGGGCGTCGGCACGGTGATCGTCGGTGTCGCCAACCGCGGGGGAAAGATCCCCGACAGCTGGATCGCGAGCCTGGTCAAGGCGCTCGACCTCGGCATGGACGTGGCGAGCGGCCTGCACAAGAAGCTGGCGGACATCCCCGAGCTGAAGGAGGCTGCCGCCCGCAACGGCCGAATCCTGCTCGACGTGCGCCATCCGACCCAGAACTTCGAGGTCGCCGACGGCAAGAAGCGCACGGGCAAGCGCCTGCTCGCGGTCGGCACCGACTGCTCGATCGGCAAGATGTTCACCGCACTGGCGCTCGAGAAGGAGATGCGGGCGCGCGGCAAGAAGGCGGACTTCCGGGCGACCGGCCAGACCGGCATCTTCATCGCCGGCTCCGGGGTGGCGATCGATGCCGTCGTCGCCGACTTCATCTCGGGCGCCGTCGAGTGGCTGTGCCCGCCGGCCGCCGACGATCACTGGGACATGGTCGAGGGGCAGGGCTCGCTCTTCCACGCCTCCTATGCCGGCGTCAGCCTCGGCCTGCTGCACGGCGCGGCGGCGGACGCGCTCGTCATGTGCCACGAGCCGACGCGCAACCACATGCGCGGCCTGCCGACCTATCCGCTGCCGGATTTGGCCGAGTGCATCC
>JBFWXJ010000394.1:0-5780 GCA_050187535.1 Alphaproteobacteria bacterium
CGTCCGCACGGTCGAGCGCGCGCAGATGGGCGAAGAGATTGGCGGCGGCCTCGGTCAGGTCGCCCGCAGGGCTGAGGTTGAGGGTCGCCGCCGCGCCGGCCGGCGGCGACGGGCCGAAGGCGAGCAGTGCCTCGTCGGGGGCGACCGACAGGGCGCCGAGGCGAACGGGACGGGCGGGGGCGTAGTGGCTGGCGAGCTGGCCCGGCGATGCGGGCCGGGCCGGGTCGAGGGTCGGCGCCGCCAGGGCGGCGCCCAGGGCGGCCTCCAGCATGGCGCGGGTGACCCCCCCAGGACGCAGCAGCGCCGGCCGGTCGCCCGAGAGGTCGAGGACGGTCGATTCGAGGCCGATCGGGCAGGGGCCGCCGTCGAGGATCATGGCGACGGCATCGCCGAGGCCATCGGCGACATGGGCGGCGGTGGTCGGGCTGACCCGACCCGAGCGGTTGGCGCTGGGTGCCGCGACCGGCCGGTCCACGGCGGCGAGCAGGGCCGCGGCCACGGGATGGGCCGGCACCCGCACCGCGACCGTATCCAGGCCGGCCGTGGCGAGCAGCGAGATCCCGCCCTCGGGCCGTCGCGGCAGCACCAGGGTCAGCGGCCCCGGCCAGAAGCGGCGTGCGATCATCGCGGCGCGGTCGCCGAGGCGGGCGATGCGGCCGGCCGCCTCCACGTCCGCGACATGGGCGATCAGCGGGTTGAAGGCAGGCCGGCCCTTGGCGGCGAAGATGGCGGCGACGGCGCGGTCGTCGGTCGCGTCGCCGCCGAGCCCATAGACCGTCTCCGTCGGGAAGGCGACCAGCCGGCCGGCGCGCAGCAGGCGCGCGGCCGCCGCGATCGACGCCGCATCGGCGGGTATGGGCTGGACGCGGAGAGGCATGGACGGGGCGCAACCTCGCGCGCCGCGGCCGGCGGGGCAAGCCCGCGGCGAGATGCGGATTGACCGAATCGTCCGGGCTTTGTTTCCGTCCGACCGGCCTCCGCGAAGTTGCGATCGATTCGCGGGATGGCTGTCGCACATGCCGCCCGGGGGGCGACCTTGGCTTCGACCGCTGAAATCCCGGCCGGCGCATCAGTTCCGCGCGCCGGCAGCGTCGTCCTGCTCGCCGTCGCGACCGTCCTCGCGTCGGGCGCGGCGCTGTGGGCGGTCTACGGGCGGCTGCTCGGGGGCTGCTGGGGATTCGTCGACGACTATGTCCTGACCGAGGGCAGCGGAATCTTTCCCGACTGGCCGCTCTGGGCCTGGGTGGCCCGCGACGGCAGGCCGCTCTACGGCTTCCTGCTCAACCTCGCCCTGACGCCGGTCGACGACATCTGCGACCTCGCGCTGGTGCGGCACTTGAACCTCGGGCTGGAGGCGGTGATCGCCGGGCTGGCGGCGGCGCTCGCCATGCGCGGTGGCTGGCCCCGCACGGCGTCGGCGGCGCTCGGCCTGATGCTGGTGGCGCTGCCGGGATTTGCGCTCGCGGCCGCCTGGGCGACGCTGGTCGGCCCGCTGGTGGCGGTTGCCGCCGCGCTCGCCGCGGCGCTGCTAGCGACCACGGGCGACGGGTCGCGGCCCGCCCTCGGGCGGCTGGCCGGCGCGGCCTGCCTGCTGGCCGCCGCGCTCGCCATCTACCAGCCGGCGGCGATGGCCTTCGTCCCCGGCGTCGCCATCGCGCTGGTGCGCCGGCCGGCGACAGCGGCGGCACTGCGCGCGGGGTTGCTGCCCGCCCTCTTCGTGCTGGCGGCGGTCGTCGTCGCCTACGGCCTCTTCTTCTTCCTACTGCCGCTTCTGCTGCCGGGCGCCCCTGCGTCCGGCCGGGCGGCGCCGGTGACCGATCTCGCCGCGAAGTTCGCCTGGTTCGTCGGCGTGCCGCTGCGCCAGGCGCAGAACCTGTTCAACCTCGATCCGGTGCCGCGGTTCGGCTTCGCGGTCGCGGCGGTCATCGCGTTGGGCGCCCTGCTGCGCCAGCGCCGGTTCCGGCGTACGGCGGCGGCGCTCGCGATCCAGGCGGTCGCCATCGTCGCCGCCTTCCTGCCGAACCTCGTGGTGGCGGAAAGCTGGCCGTCCTTCCGCGCCAGCCTGCCCATGGCGATGACGATCGCCGCGCTGGTCGCCGCCGCTGCGGTGACGGTGGCCGAACGCCTCGCGGGCCGCTGGGGCCCGGCGCTGGCGGGGCTGGCGGTGGCGGCGCTGGCCGGTCACGGCCTGGTGGTCATGCGCGAGGCGACGGCGAACGGGATCGTGAACCTGCAGCGCGAGGAGTGGGCGGCGCTGGTGGCTGCCGTCCGGCCGATCGCGCCGGGCGGCGACCGGACGGTGGCGCTGCTGCCGCCGCCGCCGGTGATCGACGCATGCCGCGAATGGCAGCGCTTCGACGAGTTCGGCCTGCCGTCGAGCGTGCGGCCATGGGCGGCCGCGGCCATGATGCGCCATGCCTGGGTCGCCGCCCACGGCGACCGACCGCCGCCGCGCTTCGTCGTGGTGGCGCCGCGGACCGCGGCGCCGGCCGGCGCGACGACGATCGACATGGCGGCGCTGCTGGCCGCCGCCGCGCCGCGGATCTGCGGCGACTGACGCCGTCAGGCCGGCTTCGCGCCGGCGACGCCGTCCTCCACCACGAAGGCGCCCAGGGGCCGTGCCTCCGACGCCGCCTCGTACGGATCGTCGACCGCGATCAGATCGGCGCGGCACGAGCCCGGCTCCAGCGTCATCGAGACATAGCCGCGCTTGTCGCCGCGGGCGTAGCGGACATGCGGGTTCTCCGCCATGGCGGTGCGCAGGCCGGCCTCGCTCGGCCCCTGGGAGGTGATCGAGGTGCCGACGATCTCCGAAGCGATGGTGGGCGAGGCGGGGTCGGCGAAGTCGCGCTTGAGGTCGGTCACCCAGAAGGCGTGCACGTCGCCGCCGATGACGACGGGGTTGCGCGGGCGGCGGGCGTCCAGCGAAGCGAGCAGGCGGCCGCGCGCCGCCGGGTAGCCGTCCCAGCCGTCGAGCCAGTAGGCGCGCTCGGGGCCGGCCTTGCGGTCGATCTCCGCCATCAGGGTCTGCTGCGCCACGATCGTCCAGCGGCCGCGCGCATCGGCCAGCGCCCCGTCGAGCCACGCTTCCTGCTCGGTGCCGAGGATGGTGCGGGCGGGGTCGACGCGCTGCGGGCAATCGGTGGCCGGGCCGACGCCGGCATTCACCGTGCCGCAGGCGAAGGTCGAGCGGTACTGCCGGTCGTCGAGCAGCATCAGGTCGAGCAGGTCGCCGAAGCGGTAGCGGTCGTAGATGCGCATATCGGGCCCGCGCGGGGCGGCCGCCATCGGCAGCGGCATGTGCTCCCAGTACGCGCGGTAGGCGGCTGCCCGGATGCGCCGGAAGACGACGGGCTCGCGCGTCCGCGCCGAACTGTCGCCGGCGTAGTCGTTGGCGACCTCGTGGTCGTCCCACACGCCCACCCAGGGCGCGGCGGCATGGGCCGCGCGCAGGTCCGGGTCGGCCTTGTAGAGGGCGTAGCGGTCGCGGAACTCCCAGAGCTCGGTCGGGATCGGGCCGTTGTGGTGGCGCACGTGCCGGCGGCCCCAGGACATCTCGTAGATGTAGTCGCCGAGATGCACGACGAGGTCGTGGTCCTGCGCCGCCATGTGGCGGTAGGCGGCGAAATGGCCGTGCTCGTACATCTGGCAGGAGGCGAAGGCGAAACGCAGCCGGGCGAGTGCCGCACCTTCGGCCGGCGCGGTGCGCGTGCGGCCGACCGGGCTCGCGGCGCCCATCGCCCGGAAGCGGTACCAGTACCAGCGGCCGGGAGCGAGGCCAGTCGGCTCCGCATGGACGCTGTGCGCCGCCTCCGGCACGGCGGTGAAGGTGCCGCGCGCGGCGATGCGGGCGAAGCCCTCGTCCTCGGCCAGCTCCCATTCGACCTCGACCGGCGCGTCGGGCATGCCGCCGCCGCCGATGCCGGTGTCCGTGATCAGGCGCGTCCACAGGACGACGCGGTCCGGCCGTGGGCTGCCCGAGGCGACGCCGAGTTGGAAGGGGTCGACCGGGGCGGCCCGGCCGTGGCGCAGCACGGCCAAGGGCGCCAGCGCCGCGGCTCCGGCGAGCAGCCGGCGGCGGGTGATCATCGCGCGGCCCGTCATCGCGCGGCCGTCATCGCCCCGACCTGGCGGCCAGCGCCAGGTCGGGACGGTCGGTGGTGACCTGGCGGATCGGCTGGCCCATCCAGAAGGCGATCTCGTCCGGCGTGTTGGGGACCCAGGCGCCGAGCCGCTCGCGGCCGGTGCGCGCGAGGCAGAGATCGAGCGTGTGGACGAGCACCGCCTTCTCGACGGCGATGCAGATGTCGCCGAAGGCGAGGAAGCGGTCGAGTGCGGCCCCCATGCCGCCCAGGATCTCCGCCGAGCGGCGGTCGACCGAGGCGACCAGGGGCGCTTCCGGCCATTCCCGGCGCACCGTTTCCAGGATATGCGGCATGAACGAGGTCAGGCGGACGTGCCGCTCCATCCCGCGGCCGCGCACCGCGTCGATCACCTTGCGCTCAAGGCCCGGGTAGACGTCGCCGACCGTATCGGTCTTGATCTCGATCTGCAGCTCGATGCCGGTGCCGGCATAGACCGCCAGGACCTCGTCCAGGGTCGGCACCCGCTCGCGCGCATCCTCGCGCAGGCGGGTGGCCGTCACCTCCGCCGTCGTGTGCCGAACGACCGGCCCGGAGCCGAGCGTGGTGCGGTCCATGGTCGGGTCGTGGATCACGACCACGCCGCCGTCGGCCGTCGCGTGGACGTCGAACTCGACCGATTCCACGCCCAGCGCCGCCGTGCGGCGGAAGCCGCCGAGCCCGTTCTCGGGCCACAGGTTCCGCGCGCCGCGGTGGCCGACGATCATCACCATGCCGAGGATTCCTTCACTTCGTGCCATCCACCACGGCGCTGGCGATCGCCGCGTCGAGCCAGCCGAGATCGGCCAGCAGATCGAGAGCCGTATAGCGCCGCCGGATGAGCCGCGCCCGCCGGCAGTCGCGGGCGAGCGTCCTGCGGTCGATGCCGATCGCGCCCGCCGTGGCGGGCGCCCCTGCGGCGGCGAGGCGGCGGCGCATCTCGTCCGGCGACGGCAGGCGATCGGCGAGCCGCTGCCGCAGCGTCGGCCACGCCGCGACGAGGGCGTCCAGGCGCGCGCGCAGGCGCTCGCCCGTCGGGTGCTTGGCCGTGACCTCGGCCAGCGCCGCGGGCGCGATGGGGCTGTCGGGGAAGGCATCCGCCACCTCGGCCGCGATCCGCTCGACGGGGGGATGGCGCAGGACGGCGCGGTCGATGTCGGCCGCGGTCGGCGTGCGCGCGAGCAGCCAGCGATAGAGCCCCAGCATCGTGAGGCAGCCGATCCCGACGCAGGCGCCGTGCGCGACGGGCGTCCCGTCGACGGCGAGGCCTTCCATCTCCCAGAGATGCGAGAACTGGTGATCGCTGCCGCTCGCCGGGCGCGAGGTGCCGTGCGCCTGCATGGCGAAGCCGCTGATCAGCAGGCCCTCCATCAGCCCGCCGAATGCCGCCGGCCGGCCCGCGCGCAGCCCCTCGGGATCGCCGAGCCAGTCGCCGAGATTGTCCTGGACGAGGCCGAATGCGCCCGGCGCCAGCGGCTCCTCGCCGAGGGCGTCGGCGAGGAGCCAGTCCGCCCCGGCGACGATCTTGCCGGCGAGGTCGCCGTAGCCCCAGCCGGCCAAGGCGGCGGGTGCGCGCGCGACGACATCGATGTCGGCGACGACGGCGACCGGCGGCGGGCAGGCCAACGTGCGCTTGAACCCGTCCTCGATCAGCGCGGC
>JBFWXJ010000395.1:0-5764 GCA_050187535.1 Alphaproteobacteria bacterium
TGCCGCGCTGCTGTTCGATCTTCATCCAGTCCGATCGCGCGCGCCGGGCCTCGCCGCGCGCCTTCACCGCACCCGCGACATGGATGGCGCCGCCGAACAGCAGCAGCTTCTCGGTCAGCGTCGTCTAGCCGGCGTCGGGATGGGAGATGATCGCGAACGTACGCCTGAGGCCGGCCGGGTGGCCGGCCAGGCGAGCGTCGGAAGCGGGAACTACGGCGGAATCGGGCACTTTTTGGTTCCGGAGGGCTGGGCCAGCGGGTGCGAGGGGGTAGCTGAGCCATCCCCCAGCGTCAACCTCGTGACGTCGCAAGGATCTCGCGGATATGCGGCAGATGCTCACGTCCCCAGTACAGGTCGCCGCCGGGAAAAAGGAAGCTCGGCACGCCGAACACGCCCTTGGCCTCGGCGGCGTCCTGCACCGCCTTCAACTCGCGCTTGCCCTCACCTTCCGCGAAGGACGTGAAGCCCGCCGTGTCGGCGCCGGCGCGCCTCAGCACGTCGGCGAGGGCGGCGGGGTCCTCGATGTCGAGGTCGTGCTTCCAGAACCGCTCAAAGACCTCGTCGTCGTAGGCGCGGAAGGCGCCGTGCCGCTTGGCATACAGCAGCCCAATGCCGGCGAGCGACGAGTTCCAGATCTTGCGCGTGCCGCGGATCGTGAGCCCGACCCGGTTGGCCTCGCGCCGCACGTCCATGTAGCTGTACTTCACCCGGCGCCACTGGTGGGCGTTGCGATCCTGTTCGAGGACGCGGCCTTCGGCGTCGACCTTGGCGCTGCCGAGATAGGCGGGAATGTCGAGGATGTAGGGCAGCCAGTCGATCGCGACTCCGGTTTCCTGCTCCAGCCGATAGGCCGGCTCCTTGGCCAGATAGGCGTAGGGGCTCTTGTAGTCGATGTAGAGCGTCAGGGTCCGGGCCGGCATGGTGGGCAGCTTATTGATCGCGGCGTACTTTCACCACAGCGCGCGCGAGCTTCCCTCCCTCACAATTCATGTTCCTCTCCCCCGCTAGGGACCCGCTAGGGGGAGAGGAGCATGAATGATGTGTCCAACGTCAGGCGAACCGCTTCTTCGCGTCCTCGCGCAGCTCGGCTTTGCGGATCTTGCCCGACTCGGTCATCGGGAAGGCGTCGATGAACACCACGTGGCGCGGCAGCTTGAAGCTCGCGACCTTGCCACGGCAGTGGTCCAGCACGTCCTCGGCGCCGATCGCGGCATTCGCCCTGCACTGGACATAAGCTACCGCGACCTCGCCCAGGCGCTCGTCGGGCAGGCCGACCACGGCGACCTGCTGGACGGCGGGATGCTCCAGCAGCAGGCCCTCGGTCTCCATCGGATCGACGTTCTCGCCGCCGACCTTCAGCATGTCCTTGTAGCGGCCGAGGAAGCGCAGGCAGCCGTCAGCCAGCCACATCGCCGCGTCGCCGGTGCGGAACCAGCCGTCGGGGGTGAAGGCGGCCGCGGTCTCGGCGGGCTTGCGGTAGTACTCCGTCATCACCGCCCCGCCGCGCACCTGCAGCTCGCCGGCGATGCCCGGCCCCAGCACCGCGCCGCTGCCGTCATCGACGATGCGCAGCTCGAAGGCCGGGCCCGGCCAGCCCGACGCCTCGCTGCGATGCGCCTCGTCGTCGTCGAGCGAGGACAGCGCGACGCCGAGCCAGGTCTCGGTCATGCCGTAGCCCGAGAGATTCGTGAGCGGCGCCAGCGCCCGCATGCCGCGGCGCACGACCGGCGTGGCGCTCAGCATGCCGGCGGCGAAGATCCCCGTGCGCAGGCATAAAAGATCGCGCGGCCGCGCCTCCTGCGCTTCGGCGAGGCCCTTCATGTGCGCCTCGAAGCCGTGGATGACGCTGACACGCTCCTTCTCGATCAGGTCGAGGCTCTCGTCGGGATCGAAACCGCGCGTGACGATCTGCCGGGCGCCGGTGACCAGCGACATCCACGCCCCCTCCGACAGGCCGAAGGCGTGGAACAGCGGCAGGTAATTCAGGATCGTGTCGTCGGCCGTGATGGCCATCAGGCCGGCGCGCTCCTCGACGTTGCCGATCAGCTGGTGCGTGCGCACCACGCCCTTGGGAAAGCCGGTCGTGCCCGAGGTGTACATGATGAAGGCGGTGGCGGCGGGGTCGACGGCGCGGGCACGGGCGGCCAGGTCATCGGCCGAAACGCCGGCCGCTGGCCCGGCGAGCGCGGCCCAGTCGACGGTTCCGGCGACGGTTCCGGCTTGCGGCTGCTCGCCGAGCAGGATCACGCGCCGCAGCCGCGGGAAGCGCGGGTCGCTCACGGCGTCGCCGGTCGCGGGCAAGTCCACGGCCTCGCGCACCAGGGCGGCATAGTCGACGGGGCCGGAGCGATCGTGGGTGATCAGGAAGCTCGAGTCGGATTGCGCCAGCACGTAGGCGAGGTCGCGCGAACGGAACCGGGTGTTGATCGGCACCAGCACCGCACCGATCTTCTGGACGGCGAAGGCGATGAAGATCCAGTCGTCGCAGTTGTTGAGCCACAGGGCGACGTGCTCGCCGTGGCCGACGCCGGCCGCGATCAGGCGGCGCGCCGCCTCGTCGATCCGGGCCGCGACCTCGCGGAAGGTATGGCGCGAGACGCCGAACACGAGGCCCTCGCGGTCCGGCAGGCGGGCCGCGATGTCGTCCGCGAGATCGCCAAAACGTCGGGTCATCACGGCCACCTCAGGGGAATCGCCCGCCGTTCGACGAGCGCGCGCTCGATTTCTAGGCAGATCCTGAAACTCGGCAACGCCTCGCGGGCGGAGACCAGCGGCGTTCCCGAGGGCACCTCGACCAGCAGGCGGCGCAATTGCTCCTCCAGCTCGAAGACTTCGCCCGATTTCTCGACGGTTACGATCTCCGCCGCCTCGGCGCCGGCGCGCTGCAGCTTGAGCTCGAAGTCGGGCGTCTCCGTGCGGTCCATGGCGCCAGCCCACCAGGTGCGGATCGCGCCCTCGGTCCCTGCGAGCTCGAGCAGCAGCGAATGCTCGAAGCCCGCCAGGCACTGGGAGAACACCGCGTAGCTGCCGTCGGCGAAGGTCATGGTCGCGGCGAAGGCGTCGAACATGCCCGGGCCGCGCGGCGAGGCCACGCCGCTCGCCGACAGCTCGACCGGCAGGCCGCGCTCGCGGAAGTACCACAGCAGCAGGTCGATGTAGTGGATCGGCTCCTCGAGGATCCACGAGCCGACCTCGGCGCCGTCGAACCGCCAGTCGCCCGCCCCGCCGCGGAACGGCCGGCGGAACAGCGTGAAGTTCGCGGCGCGCATCCGGCCCAGGGCGCCGTCCTCGATCAGCGACCGCACCTTTGCCCATTGCCGCGAGGCGCGCAGCTGGAGAACGCTGTCGCAATAGCGGCCCGATCGTTCGGCTGCCGCGACCACGCGTTCGGCGTCGGCGCGCGTGGTCGCCATCGGCTTCTCCAGCAGCACGTGCCTGCCGGCCTCGAGCGCCTTGATCGCCATGCCGGCATGCAGATGGTTGGGCGTGACGATGTCGACCAGCTCGATGGCGGGATCGGCGAGCAGTTCATCGAGCGTGCGATGCACCGGCACGCCGGGCAGGTCGCGCGCCGCATCCCGGGCCGAGGCGGCGTCGCCGCACACCACACCGCCCAGCGAAAGCCCGACGATGCGCCCGATGACGCTCGCATGCACGCGGCCCCAGGCGCCGTATCCGACCAACCCGATGCGCATCCGCTTCCCCACCGACCAGCGAGCGGTCAGTATGTTACCGTTTCGCCCAAGGGGGAACGACGTGGCGGGCCTCAGCCTTCGCAGCGTGAAAAAGTCGTTCGGCGAGGTCGAAGTCGTGCACGGCGTCGACCTCGAGATCGTCGACCGCGAGTTCATCGTCTTCGTCGGCCCCTCGGGCTGCGGCAAGAGCACCTTGCTGCGCATGATCGCCGGGCTGGAGGACATCACCGCGGGCGAGATCGCCATCGACGGCCGCGTCGTCAACGAACTCGACCCGAAGGACCGGGACATCGCCATGGTGTTCCAGGACTACGCGCTCTACCCGCACATGACGGTGTTCGAGAACATGGCGTTCTCGCTGCGCTATCGCGGCATCGACCGCCAGGAGATCCGCCGTCGGGTCGACGAGGCGGCGCGCATCCTCGACATCGAGCCCTACATCGCGCGCATGCCGCGCCAGCTTTCGGGCGGCCAGCGCCAGCGCGTCGCCATGGGCCGCGCCATCGTGCGCGATCCCAAGGTGTTCCTGTTCGATGAGCCGCTCAGCAACCTCGACGCCAAGCTCAGGGTGCAGATGCGTACCGAGATCAAGCGCCTGCGCGAGCGCGTGGCCACGACGACGATCTACGTCACCCACGACCAGGTCGAGGCGATGACGCTGGCCGACCGCATCGTCATCCTGAACGGGGGCCGCATCGAGCAGATCGGCACGCCCGAGGACGTCTACGATCGGCCGGCTTCGACCTTCGTCGCGGGCTTCATCGGCGCACCGCCGATGAACCTCCTGCCGGCCGCCGCCCTGCCCGCCGCCGGCCGGCCATCGGAGAACCTGCTGCTGGGCGTGCGGCCCGAGCACCTGGTGTGGCACGACGGTGGACAGGGAGGCGGCACCCCGCTGGTCGAGGGCATGGCGAGCGTCGTCGAGCCGCTGGGCTCCGACACGCTGGTGTCGCTCGAGGTCGGCGGCACGGCGGTCGTCGCCCGCCTGCCGCCGCGCGTCGTGCGCCGCAAGGGTGAAGCCGTGAGGCTCAGCGCCGATCCGGCCAATCTGCACTTCTTCGACAGGTCAACGGGGCTTCGCCAGACCATGTAGCCAAGCAAACGCAGACAACGGGAGGATGAACATGCAACGCCGGCAGCTTCTCAAATCCACCGCAGCCTTCTCCGCCGCCTCCGTGCTGGGCGCACCGGCGATCGCGCAGGCGCCGAAGAAGATCACGTTCCTGACCTGGAACCTGGTGCACCTCGAGTCGCACCTCAAAGGCTGGATCGCGGGCTTCATCAAGTCGCGGCCCGGCGTCGAAGTCGAATGGGTCGACAAGAAGGGACCGGAGCTGCCGGCCTACTACCAGACCCAGCTCGCCGCCAGCACGCCGCCCGACGTCATCGACATCCAGGGCGCGCTCGGCCTGGAATACGCAGCCCAGGGAGCGCTGCTCGACCTGACGCCCCGGCTCGGCGCGGAGACCGCGGTGAAGGCGCGCTACGAGCCCGCCTATCTCTCGAACTGGGTGTTCGAGAACAAAAGCTACATGGTGCCCTACTACGTCTCCAAGACGCTGCTGTTCTGGAACAAGACGCGCTTCAAGGAAGCGGGCATCGCCCAGCCGCCCAAGAGCTTCGACGAGCTGCTGGCCGCCGCCGACAAGATCAAGGGGGCCGAGAAGACCGGCTTCATGACGCTCAACTTCGACTGGCTGTACTGGCCCCTGATGCAGATGAACGGCGTCGATCTGCTCTCGCCCGACCTCAAGAAGGCCGTCTTCAACACACCGAAGGCGGCCGAGGTCATGACCAGGCTCGCCGCGGCGACCAAGAGCGGCGCCATCAACGGGTTTTCCTGGACCGGCCGCTGGGTCGAGCCCAACGAGGCCTTCGCCACCGGCAATGTCGGCATGCTGCACGCCCATGCGCCGGCCTTCTTCTGGATCAAGGGCAAGGGGCCGTGGATCAACGGCGACACGCTGGGCGCGGCGCAGATGCCCGACAACTGGGCGACGCCCAACAGCCACGGGCTCGGCATCTCCAAGGGCTCGAAGAACCCCGATCTCGCCTGGGATTTCGTGAAG
>JBFWXJ010000396.1:0-5763 GCA_050187535.1 Alphaproteobacteria bacterium
CCTTGTTGGCGACCAGGCGGTCGATCAGCTCCGGCGCGATGGTGCCGCCGCCGATGAGCTGGATGTCGCCCGCTTCGATCGCCGCGGCGAGCGGCTCGGCGTCGATGATCGGCTGGATGACGACGCGATCGAGCTTCGGCCGCTCGGGGTCGTAGTAGCGGTCGAACTTCTCCAGCACGATGCTCTGGCCCAGCGTGTGCTGCGCGATCCTGAAGGGGCCCGTGCCGACCGGCGCCAGCCCGTACTGGGCATCGCCCATCGCGGCGAGGGCGGTCTTCGAGACGATCGTCAGCACCCGGCCGCTCGACCGCTCCGTCGTCTTCACGAGGAAGGACGCCTGCGGTCCCTCCAGCTTGAACTTGACCTTGTAGGGGCCGAGCTTCTCGACGCCGGTCACGTTGCCGAGCGCGCGGGAATGAATCGAGATCTGCGGGTTCTTGGAGCGCTCGTACGTGAAGAGGACGTCATCGGCGGTGAAGGGCGCGCCGTTGTGGAAGGTGACGCCCTCGCGCAGGTTGAAGGTGTATTCGGTGCCGTCCTTCGACACCTCCCAATCCCGCGCGAGGTCGGCCTCGGCGATCAGCTCGGCGTTGATGTGGGTGAGGCCGCTCAGCACGTTCGACGTGATCTGGAACTGCAGCACCTGGTTCATCTTCGCCGGGTCGAGCGTGGTGATCTGTCCGACGCCGGCCCACCCGCATTTAAGCGTTCCGCCCGCCTTCCCCTGCGCGCGCGCCGGGCCCGAGGGGAGCAGGTGAGCGACGGTCAGCGTGCCCGCCGCCGCCATCAGGCGCAGCACGGCGCGACGGCCGAGGCGCGGGCCCGACAGGTCCGCCCGAGCGAGCCCGACCAGCGGATCCTTCGGGTCGAAGTCGTGGGCGTCGTCCCACTCCGCACGCATCGTGTCGATCGAAGGCGGGCGTTCCGTCATGGCGCATCTCCTGCGAGGGCGGGAAGGGGAAAGGGCGGAGTCGCTCCCGCCCTGAGACAGGCTGCGAAATGGTTGCGTTCGAGCGCGCGTGGCGCCGGCCGCGTCCGCGCGCAGTCGGCGACCGCGATCGGGCAGCGCGGATGGAAGACGCAGCCCGTGGGCGGGTTGACCGGGCTCGGCACCTCGCCCTCCAGCGGCTGCGGCGTACGTCCGGCCTCCAGCGCCGGATCGGGCACCGGGACCGCCGACAGCAGGGCGCGCGTGTAGGGATGGCTCGGCCGCTCGAACAAGGCGTCGGCCTCGCCCAATTCGACGATGCGGCCGAGATACATGACCCCGACCCGCTGGCAGAGATGGCGGACGACCCCGAGATCGTGGGCGATGAAGAGGTAGGTGAGGCCGAACGCCGTCTGCAGGTCTTCCAGCAGGTTGACGATCTGCGCCTGCACGGAGACGTCCAGCGCCGAGACCGCCTCGTCGCAGACGATCAGTTCCGGCTTGAGCGCGAGCGCGCGTGCGATGCCGACGCGCTGGCGCTGGCCGCCCGACATCTCGTGCGGATAGCGCTGGGCCAGCCGGCGCGGCAGGCCGCAGACGTCGAGCAGCTCGTGGACCTCGCGGTCGAGCGCCGCCCGGCCGAGGCCGACGCCGTGGACGACGAACGGCTCCCGCAGGATGTCGCCCACGGTCATCCGCGGATTGAGCGACGAGTAGGGGTCCTGGAAGATCGCCTGGACGCGTCGGCGGAAGCGCTTCATCCGCTGACCCGAGAGCTGCGTCACGTCCTCGCCGTCGTACAGGATCGTCCCGGCGCTCGGTTCCAGCAGCTTGAGGATGGTGCGGGCGACGGTGGTCTTGCCGCAGCCGGATTCGCCGACCAGCCCGAAGCTCTCGCCGCGCCGGATCGAGAAGCTGACGCCGTCGACGGCACGCACTTTCCCGATCTCTCGGCGGAACAGCTGTCCGCGGAGAACCGGGAAATGCACCGCCAGGCCGCGGACCTCGATCCGCGCGTCGGCAGTCGCCTCGATGGCCCAGCTCGTCGCCGTCACACCCTCCGTCGCACTGAGGCCGCTGCGTCGCAGCAAGTTCCGGGCCAGCCTTGCTACGGCGCGGCGTCCGCAGTACCAACCACGCCTTCCTCCCCACGCGGCGACGAGAATGCGGACCCGAGGACGACTGGCTGCCCTGCTGACTCTCGTGACGCTGGCGGCCGTCGCAATTGCGCTCATTTTCGGCGGTGATCGCCTGGGCCTGTGGCCGGAGCGCCGCCCGGCGGCGGCGACCGCGCCGGTCGAGCTGCCGCTGCTGTTCCGCGGCCGGGTGGAGCCGGTCGGCGGCGTCCACGAGATCGGGGCCTACGGCGCAGCACCGACCGAGACCCTGGGCCGGCTGGATGTGCGCGAGGGCGATCGCGTCATCGCCGGCCAGGTGCTGGCTCTGCTCTCCAGCCACGACCGCGCTGCGGCGGCCCACGCGTCGGCCGCTGCGGCCGTCGTGGTGGCCGAGCGCCGCCTCGACAATGTCCGTCGCCCCTACAAGGACGCCGAGCTGGAGGCACTGCGCGCGGCCGTCCGCTCGCGCACGGCCGAGCTCGATCTGGCCGACCGCCAGCAGCGGCGCAGCGAGGCGTTGCAGGCGCGCGGCGTGGCGACGCTGGCCGATCAGGAGATCAAGGCGACCGAGCTGCGCACCGCGCGCGCCAGGCTCCGCGAGGCGGAAGCCAACGTCGCTGCGATGGAGCAGGTCTCGGCGACGCGCATCGCCTTCGAGGAGGCGCAACTGGCGGAGGCACGCGCGCGGGAGGCGGAGGCGCGCGCGGCCCTGGAGCTGACGGTGGTGCGCGCACCCTCCGACGGCACCGTGCTCGCGATACGCGCGCGCGCCGGACAGGCGCTGGGACCCGGCCGCATCCTCGACATGGCCGACCTGACGCACGTCAAGATCGTGGCCGAGGTCGACGAGCGTCTCGTCGGGCGCATCCGCCGTGACCAGCGCGCGACGATCCGCCTGCGCAACGGCGCGCAGTCGTGGCCGGCCGCCGTGATCCGCGTCGGCGCCCGCGTCGAGCTGGTGACGCGACCGACCGCCGATACGGTCACCGGCATCGAATCGCGCTTCGTCGAGGTCGACCTGATGCCGGATTCTCCGGACGGCCTGCCGCGCGTGGCGGGCCTGGAGGTTGTCGTGCGGTTCGATCGGTGAAGCCGGGCGACGGGAGGCGCGCCGCGTGACACCCGAGACGCGCGATCGCCTGGCCTTCGCGCTGCGCCTCGCATGGCGTCAGACGGCGGGGAGAGCCCGGCGCAGCGTCGCCGCCTTCGTGGGCGTCGCGGGCGGGCTGATGCTGGTGCTGGTGCAGCTCGGATTCCAGAGCGCCCTCTACGACAGCGCCGTGCGTCTCCACCAGGTGATCGACGGCGATCTCGTCGTCCTGCCGCCGGAATTCCAGGCCCTTCAGGGCCCGACATGGCTGAGCCGGTCCGCACTCGAACGCGCGGCCGGACATCCGGCCGTGCTTTTCGTCGCGCCGCTGGTGCTGACCCAGCTGACCGTGCGCAACGTCGACAACGGCCGCTTCGTCGCGATCCTGGCGATCGGGATCGATCCCGATGCTCCCCCGTTCCCGATGGGGATGCTGGGCACTGCGGCCGCCGACCTGCGGCTTCCCGACCGCGCGCTCTTCGACGCCCTGTCGCAGCCGATGTACGGCGCCGTGACCGAGCGCCTCGCGCGCGACGGAGAGGTCGAGCTGGTGACCGCCAACCCGCAGCGCCCGCGCCAGCGCGCATTCATCGTCTCCGGGCTATATCGGCTGGGCGCCACGATCGTCTTCCCCGGCGGCATGCTCGTCGGCATCGACACGCTTCTCGACGCCATCGGCCAGAGCCGCGAACGCATCTCCCTGGGCGTCGTCCGCCTCGTTCCCGGGGCCGATCCGCAGGCGGTCGTGCGCGACCTTCGTGATGGGTTGGGGGGCGAGGTCGATGTCGAGACGAAGGCCGGCTTCGCTCTGCGCGAGCGGGAGTTCTGGAGCAAGGAGACGCCGATCGGCGTGCTCTTCGACATGGGTGCCGTGATCGGCTTCCTCATCAGCGCGGTCTTCGTCTACCAGGTACTCTATCAGACGATCGACGAAGGGCTGGCCGAGTACGCCCTGCTGAAGACGCTGGGCCACCGCACCTGGTTCTTCGTCGTCGTGGTGCTGGCGACCGCGGGCCTGATCCTTCTGGCCGCCCTGCCGCCGGCCCTGGCCGCCGCCGCCGCCGTCTACTGGATCTGCGGGGAGGCGACGCAGCTTCCGGTCGAGCTGACCGTGACTCGGGTCGTGCTCGTCACCGGCTTCGGGCTGATGGTGGCTACCGTCTCCGGGTTGTTGGCGGTGCGCCGGCTGGAGCGCGCAGACCCGGCCGCGCTGCTGTGAGCGACCATCTGCTCGTCGCCATCGCCGGCCTCACCTTCGGCTTCAGGGGCCCGCAGGGCGACGTGGCCGTGCTGCGTGGTCTCGAGCTGACGATCTCGCCGGCGGAGATCGTGGCGGTCACCGGCCCGTCGGGCTCGGGCAAGTCGACGCTGCTGTCGCTCGTGGGGCTGCTGCGCCGGCCGCCGCCCGGGACCGTCAGGGTCTTCGATTCCGACGTCGCTCTGGCGTCCAACGTGGAGCTCGACCGTCTGCGCTCGCGGCTGCGCTTCGTCTTCCAGAAAAGCTATCTCGTCGGCACGCTCACCGTTCTCGAGAACATGCTGAGCAGCCTGCTGCCACTGCCCGAGACGGCCCGCGACTTCGACCGCCAGCGCGCCCTGAAGATGCTGGAGAACGTCGGCCTCGCCGACAAGGCGCAGGCCTACCCCCACCAGCTCTCCGGCGGCCAGCAGCAGCGCGTCGCGGTCGCACGCGCCCTGGTGGCGCTGCCCGACCTGCTGATCGTCGACGAGCCGACGGCGGCGCTCGACCGGACGGCAGCGCGCGTCGTGGTCGATCAGATCCGCGAGTTGACCCAGACCATGGGCTGCGGCGTGCTGCTGACCACCCACGACGACCGCATCATGGACGTCGCCACCCGGCACCTGCACCTGAGCGACGGCCGATTGATCCCTGCCTGAAGCGCGGTGTCGTCGGGCCGGTGGGCACGTGGCTGAGACTGAGCATACGCGCGGCCCTTTCTCAGCCTTGCACGCAGCTCAGGGTTCGCGGCGACTCCATGCGATGTAGAGGGTTACGCGGCCGCCGAACCAACGGCGAAAGAAGCGATGGTGCGTGTCGTGGAATGCCCGTGCCATACTGGTACTCCCGCCTCGGATCGTACCTGAAGTGCCGCCGATACAACTTAGCGGCGAGCAACTCTCCACCGGCCGAGCCCTGCAGGTCAAGTCTGTCGACGGGACTCTACCTTGATGAGGCGGCGTTCGGACGGGTGTCGAGGCGCCGCGTCCGCAGCGACGCCGTAGATCCGCTCCGCCGCTTCCGGGCTGACGAAGCCCAGCGCCACGTCGGCGCGAACCTTGGCGGGGTCGCGGCGGCGCGGATCGCCGATGCCGCCGCCGCCCGCTTCCAACAGTGTCAGGCGCTCGCCCGGCTGCAGCTCCTGGCGGCTCTTGGGATGCACCGGCCGGCCTTCCAGGAGGTGTTCGCGTAGCGCGCCCGGCATGCCGCCATGCAACCCCGCGGCGGGGAAGTCGGTGCGGTTGGCCATCGAGAATACGGTCAGCGGATGGCCGGTCTCGTTGCGCAGCACGATCTCCTGGCCGAGGCCGCCGCGGAACTCTCCCGGGCCACCGGAATCCATGCGCAGGGCCTTGCGCTCGACGAGGATGCCGGTGCGGCTCTCCCA
>JBFWXJ010000397.1:0-5710 GCA_050187535.1 Alphaproteobacteria bacterium
CGGCCCGCGTCATCTCGCGATGTCCGGCGTCCTCGACCCGCACCACCTGGAAGCCCACCTGCTCCAGCGTGCGGGCCATCGCGCGCGCGTCGTTGACCGGGTTGGCCAAGGGCTGCGCCTTGTAGGCCGCGTTGCCGATGACCAGCGCCACCCGGGCCCCGTCGGCCTGAGCGCGCGTCCGTCGCCGTGGCCGCCGCCAGCAGCGCCAGAACTGCGAAGTATGCGGCTCGCATCACGGGCCTCGCCTATCGCAGCTTGCCGCGGTTGGCGTCGGCGTCGAAGACGACGCTGTCGTTCACCGCATAGATGAAGCACGGCGCGGCGCCGGATTTCGCGCGGCAGAGCTCCAGCGCCCGCTCGATGGCACGGCCCTCGGTCGAGGTTCCCCACTGGTAGCCCCAAGCCCCGGTGGGCGACAGGGCCAGGGCCTTGATCCGGCGCCGTTCCCAGTAACGCATCATGTCGGCACGCGCAGAGCTCCTGACGAAGGGAACGTCGGCGTAGTCGAACGTCCGGTCGAGCTGCCGGGGGACGCGCAGGTCCGGCTTCCAGTCGCCGTCGGCCAGGCGCACCTCCATGTTGGCGGCGTAGAGGACGCAGCCCTCCTTCGCGCGCATCTCACAATGCTGCAGGGCGCGCCGGATCGCCTCCTCCAGGCCGTCGCCGTCGGCCCACGCCGCCTCGCCATCGCGCGAGATGGCCAGCGCCTTGGGCTCCGGCGCTCCCGGGTACTGGTCGTCCAGCCGGCCGCGCGCCGCATCGTTCAGATGCGGGATGCGCGCCGCCACCAGCAGGCGCGCCGGCGCGGTCGTGCCGGGCGGGGCGGCGGGTGGCCCGGCCGGTGCCCCCGGGGACGGGCCGGCCCGGGTCGGAGCGGTGCCGGCGGCGGGAGCCGCGGCCGGCGCGATGGCAGGTGGGGGGCGGACCAGCGACGCGGAGAACGTCCGGCCGCTGCGCTCGTAGCTACCCTGGAGGGCGCCCGCCGCATCCAGCGAATACTGCACGCGGGCACCGTTGGCGAACGGGTGCAGCCGCAACGTGCCGTCGGCGATGGTGCCGCGATGGCGACTCCAGCCACGCTTCTGCCGCATCGGCGGCGGCGCGTCGCCCCAGGCATAGAGGACGCCGACGCCGCCGTCGGCCGCGACCGACTCGACCACCAGCACATGGTCGAGATCGACGCCCCAGCGCCCGACCCAGGCGCCGTGGAAGCGGCGGAACAGCTCGGGCACCTTGACGCCGAGCGCCTCCATCCGCAGCGTGTCGGGCAGCGCCACGCCGGGCGACTTCTCCGTCAGCGTCGCGAGCAGGGCGGACGGCTCGCCGCGCGGCACCGGTGGGGCGGGCGCGGCCGGCGCGAGCGCGATCACCGCTGGCGCAGCCGCGCTGGGCGGGGCGGCGGGCGGTGGTACGACGGCGGGCGGCGGTACGACGGCGGGCGGTGGTACGACGGCGGGCGGTGGTACGACGGCGGGCGGCGGAGAGGAAGCGGCCGGCGGGGCCGGAGCAGCCGGGGATGCCAGACGCGCCTGGGCCAGCTCTGCGAACTCGCCCTGCGGATAGCGGGCGAGGTACGCGCGATAGTCCTCCCGCCGGCCGCTGTCGCGGGCGCGCCGCCACATCTGCAGCTCGACCATGGTCGGATCGACGGCCGGCATCGATGCGGGGGGCTGGACGACGGGCGGTCGGAAGTAGAAGTCGCCGGTGAGCGAGGAGGCCTCCCAGGGGATCTGGCTGTCGCCGGTGGCGCGCGCGACGTCGATGCGGACCTGCTTGAAGATTTCCTCGACCTTGAGTCCGGGGGTCTGCATGGCGCGCAGCAGGTGCTCGGTGTAGAGGCCGTTGCGCCGTTCGCCGTCGGCCGCCACCCGGCCCGGCGCCGTTGCGTAGGCGATGAGCGTTCCCTTGGGCGCGTCGATGGCGGCTAGCCCGGCGCCGGCCGAGCGGAATCGGCTCTCGAAGGGGTTGTTGCGGCATGCGTCGAGGATCACCAGATTGAGCCGCTCGGCAACGCCTGCGGCGTCACCGGCCATCTGCGAGAGGATGCTGTCGACGTCGATGGATTCGCTGATGACGGAGGCCTCGCTGGTGATGTCGGCGTCGACCGGCACGAGGAAGTTGCGGCCGCGCACCTGCACGCCGTGACCGGCGTAGTAGAAGAGTGCGACGCGCCCGCCGGCTGTCGCCCGCCGCCCGAAGGCGGTGAGTGCCCGTGTCATGTCGCGGTGCGCGGCGTTCTCGACGCGCGTCACCTGGAAGCCCACCTGCTCCAGCGTGCGGGCCATGGCGCGCGCGTCGTTGACCGGATTGGCCAAGGGCTGCGCCTTGTAGGCCGCGTTGCCGATGACCAGCGCCACCCGGCCCTCGGTGGCTCCGGCGCCTGTAATGAGAGAGAGCAGCGCCAGCCATGCGAGAAGAATGCTGCGCATCGACAGCCCTCCTGCGTGTCTGATCAGCGATCGTAGCCTAATCTTCCGGACATGCCATGCAGAGGTTGCTCTGAACGCCGGTGATCGCGAATATCAACTGCACGCGCGCACGTGTCGATTGGGCCATGGGTGGGGGCGGGGCGGGATGCTGGTAATCGGTCGCGGGCAGCTCGCGTCGCTGGAGCGTATCATCGCCGCCCGCGCCGGCGACGACCGGACGGAGCGCTTCCTGCGCTGGTGGCAGGCGCATCCGCTACTCCCCGGCCCTGCCGACAAGGTCGCGCTGCAGGCGCTGGAGGCCGCCCACGGCGCGGAGGCGCAGGGCGCCGGCATCGACCCCGCAGACTCCGGGAGCGAGGGCGAGGAGCGCCTCTTCCTCTACCTCGCCGCCCGTCGCCTGATGCCGGAGATGACCGGCGAGCAGTACCTGCTTACCCTCGACATCGCCTTCGACCCGGACCAGCCCATGCCGGCGCGCGTCCAGGCGATCCGCGATCTCGTCACCCGCGACCCGGCGGCGAGCGCGCGATGAGCGCGATCCAGGCCTGCTCGCCCGTCACCTGCGCCAAGCTGCGCGCCGAGCAGGCGGACTTGGCACGACTCGACGGCGACGCCGCCATGGCTGAGGCCGCCTACCAGGAGCCCGGCAAGCGCGAGGCCCCGCCCGGCTACCGGGAGGTCACCGACCCCGCCGAGCTGGCGAAGCTGGGTCTGACCCCCGAGCACCTTCACCAGCCCGGGAGCAACTTCGGCGCGGCTGTCTTCAAGCACCAGGACGGGAGCCACGTCGTGGCATTCAAGGGCTCCCAGGTGGTCGGCGAGGACTGGGCGAACAATGCCCGCCAGTCCCTCGGCATGGAGGCACCCTACTATACGCAGGCGCAGCTCATCGCTTCCGACATGCACGACCGCGGCGTGAAGGTGCGGTATGTCGGCCACTCGTTGGGCGGGGGTCTTGCGGCCGCGGCGGCCTCGACCGGCGGCGCCGACGCCAGCCTGTTCAACCCCGCAGCCCTGCACGAGGACACAGTCGAGAAGCCGATCGACGGCGGCCGCATCGACCGGGTGGTCGTGCGCGGCGAGGCGCTCGACGCCGTCCAGGAGGCGACACCGCTGCCCGACGCCAAGGCGACGCATGAATGGCCACTCGACCCGCCGCCGAACGTGGGCATGCTGGCGCTGAAGCTGCTGGCCCCCTTCAGCGGCGTGGCAGCGGTGACGCTGGCGGCCGCTACCGCGGTGCGCAGCCTTCTGCTGCATCGCATGGGCAGCGTTCGCGACGCCCTGGCCAGACGGCGGAACGGGGTCGACCAGGCGATCGCCGCCAACGGCTGCTGAGCGGGAGGGACCATGCCGGCACTCACCGATGCGGTGATGGCGCGCGATGCTGCCACGGTCGGTCGGCTGATCGCCGCCGGGCACCCGCTCGAGGAGCGCGACCACATCGGCAACACCGCGCTGCTGATCGCAACGGCCAGCAACCAGTTCGTCATCGCCCGCCTTCTGGTCGCGGCCGGCGCCGACATCTTCGCCCGCGGACCCCTCGGCGGCACCGCCGGCCGCTACGCGCAGATGAGCCGCGTCGCCGACACCCATCCCGAGGGCATTGCGCGCGGCGCCCTCATCGAGTCGATGCGCGAGCAAGGATTCCCCTTCCCCGCCCCGCACCCGGACGAGGTTCAGGCGATGGCCGCCGTCAGTCGCTGGCCGCCCCCACCCCATATGTCGCGCTGAAAGCTCGACTGGAGCGGGATCCGATCTCGCGGGATAGTACGCCGCGGCGGCGAAGTAGTTCGCCCATTCGGCAGGGCTGAAGGCATCGATGGGAATGGCGATATTCCCGTGCGGGGACTGATTGTAATGCTGCCGCGCCGCAGGAGAGCCTTGAGCTTGGGAAAAGTTGACCTGACCCGCGTTCCTCATCCAGTCGAAATTAGAGTCCGGCGTTGATCTGAACCGTTGTGGCCGATGGTCGCAAGAGGCCGGCGCGGAGCCCTGGCGTAGCGCAGCGCCCGGCCGGCGCCGCCGGACAGGGCTTGTGCACAGGCCGCAGGAGTGAACCAGCCGAAGCTGGAATGCGGACGCCGCTCGTTGTGGTCGCGGCGCCAGTCATCCAGCATCGCCCGGGCATGCGGCAGGGAGGCGAACAAGGTCTCGTTCAGCAGTTCGTCCCGCAGACGGCCGTTGAAGGGCCTTGATGAAGCCATTCTGCGTTGGAGGTCAGTTCGATACCGTTGTCGCTGACGAGGGCCGCCGGCCGGGCACGCCGGGCGACCAGGCGGTCCAGTTCCCGGGCGACCCGCGCACCGGACAGCGAAGTGTCGGCCACCAGCGCCAGGCACTCCCGGGTGCAGTCGTCGACCACGGCCAGGATGCGCCCGTCGCTCGCTCATCGCATAGGCCGCCCGCTTCCGACACGCCGAGCCCGCCGTACTTGGCCTTCCACTTGTGGACGGTCGGCGAACTGATGCCGCGCCGGCGGCACTGCTCCGTCACCGCCACCCCCGCTTCCTGCTCGCGCAGCACCCGATGATCTGCTCTTCCGTGAACCGCGATCGCTTCATCCGTCCGTCCCCTCGTTGGGCCGGACACTACATTCAGGTGGAAGAGATTTCGGGGGGCAGGTCACAGAATCCGCGGACCATGATTTGAAGTCTATAGGTGAACCGTAGCCGCCCAGTTCCCAGCTTCGTCGCGCACGGAACGCCAATCTTTTCAATGCGTTGGGCCGACCCCCTCTTCCGCCCGGGCGTCGCGGTCGCGACCTTGGTCGTCACTTCGCCGATTGGCGCTGACATGTCGACGCCGGCGCCCGCGTCATCTCGTCGGCCACGCGCGGGCACAACTCCGTCATCGCCGCCAGCGGCTACCCGGCCGCCTTCGGCTGGCCGGCCCAGCTCGGCACGGCCGGCAGCAGGAACCCGCCGACGACGCCGCCACCGACGCCGAACACCATCTCGTAGCCGTGCCGGGCGAGCGCCCAGCCAGAGGTCGAGGGCGACGACGGCCCAGGCGGCCGCAGCGCGGAACAGGGGACGGAACCCGTCCCGCAGGATCGGCGGCGGCAGCGGACCCTCCGCTGCGCCGATGGTCGAGGTCGAGCGGTCATGACGAAACGCCCGGCCGCAGGATCGCGACCTACTGCACGAGCGGCGTCGCGTCGCCGGCGAGGTCGACGCCGCGGATGTCGTTGCGGCCCGCGAGGATCTGCAGGTACTGCGCGCAGCCGCGCCGCCACACCGCCTCCTGCAGGTATTCGGCGATCCGCTCACGCACCGCCG
>JBFWXJ010000398.1:0-5701 GCA_050187535.1 Alphaproteobacteria bacterium
TTCGATCCCGCGCTTGCCCTCGGGCAGGTCGACCGGCCTGGCGAGCCCGTTCTCGATCGACGGCAGGGTCACGCAGAGCATGCAGACGAGCCGCCACGACGCGTCGTAGGCCGTGACCGGCCGGCGTGTCATCGCCTGCACGTAGCTCTTGGCCAGCATGCTGTCGATCGTGGGATGCAGCGTGGAAGGGAACTGCGTGATCCCGATGACGAGCTCGTCCTTGGCGGCCGCCGCCCCCGCCACCAGCAGCCAGAGGGCGGCCGCGAGGCCGATCGCACCCTGCCGCCGCGCCATCGCGCCCTAGCCTCGGCGCCCGCCGACGGCGGCGCTCACAGCTTGCCCCCGTGCGCCAGCGACCAGTCGACCGGCCGTTGCAGGAAGGCCCGGACCTCCCGCGTCGTCTCCGGCGCGAAGTAGCCCTCCTCCTCGGCCGTCGCCAGCACGTCCCACCAGGTGCAGAGCGCATGCAGCTCGACGCCCTCGGCCCGCAGCCCCGCGACGCTCTCCGGGAAGATGCCGTAGTGGAACACGACGAACGTGTGCGCGACGGTGCCGCCGGCGTTGCGCAGCGCCGTCACGAAGTTGAGCTTGCTGCCGCCGTCGGTCGCCAGGTCCTCGACCAGCAGGACGCGCGAGCCCTCCTTCAGGTGCCCCTCGATCTGCGCGTCGCGCCCGAAGCCCTTGGGCTTCTTGCGGACATACTGCATGGGCAGCATCAGCCGCTCGGCGATCCACGCGGCGAACGGGATGCCCGCCGTCTCGCCGCCGGCGACCGCGTCGATGTTCTCGAAGCCGACCTCGTCCTCGATGCAGGTCGCCGCCAGGTCCATGATCCGGCGCCGCGCCCGCGGGAAGGAGATGATGCGCCGGCAATCGATGTAGACCGGGCTCGCCCGCCCCGAGGTGAAGATGAAGGGCTGCTCCGGACGGAACAGCACCGCCTCGATCTCGATCAGGATGCGCGCGACGGTGCGCGCGGCGTCCGTCGGCGGGGCGGCATGGGCGGCTTCGGGCATGATTCCTGCGGCGAATGGCGTCCATTCCTTACTATGGCCATTCGCCCGGCGGGGCAACCTCGAGGCGAGCCGGCCTTGCGCCGCGCCGCGCTCCTCAGCTTGCGCCCATCGTCCGCAGATGGAAGTCGCGGTCGGCCTGGGGCAGGGCCATCCACCACTCGCGCAGCTCGCGCGGATGGGGAATGTCGAGGTCGACGATGTGCTCGGTCGGCATCGGCAGGGTCGAGGTCTCGTAGAAGTGCCGGTAGCGCACCCGGTAGGCGACGGTCGCCTTGTTGGTGCAGCCGATCTTCCGCTTGCGGCGCTTGAGCCAGATCGAGACCCAGCGGTCGGCGATGTAGCGCACGTCGTTTGGCACCAGCGCGAAGACCGCGAAGCTGCTGTAGGCGGGCGGGAACATCATCAGGCAGTTGGTGTCGAAGGTCTCGATCCCGTCGACGAGCTGGCAGCGATGCAGCAACCGGCCGTCGACATGGTGCATCACGCGCAGCGAGGACGCGGCCTCGAGATCGTCCTTCTCCTGGAGCGCCAGCAGGGTCGCGACGTGATCGGGGTAGAGCCAGTTGTCGGCGTCGAGGAAGCCGATCGCGTCGAAGCCCTGGGCGGCGGCCGAGAGCGCGCCGATCGCGCGCGGCGTGTGGCCCCAGTCGCGGTGGCCGGCCGGCATGACGATGTGCTGCGCATCCCATTTGTCGACCGCCGCCTCGGGCTTGCCGTCGCCGACCAGGATATGCGTCGTCGGATGGCTCTGCAGGCGCACGCTGGCGTGGGCCTTGGCGATCCAGGCGAGCGGCTCGCCGTGATAGGGGGTGACGATCGCGACGCGACGCATTCAGTCGGCTCCCATCCGGCGGATGAAGACCGCCCGCGCCTCCGGCTCCAGCCCGTGCCACCACCGGCGCGGCGCCACCGGATCGAGCGGCGCCTCGTCGCTGAGGCGGTCCGCCCAGGTGCCGGCGTCGGGATTGAGCGCCCGGCTGGCCATGCGCTTGGCGACCGTCGCCCGTCCGGTGGTCCGGATGCGGCGGCGGCGGAGCTGGACGTAGCCCAGCAGCGACTGCACGGCGTCGCGCTGCACCGGCGCCGGCAGCAGGCACCACACGCCGAGCGTGGCGAAGGCCGTGCGGGTCAGCAGGATGCCGCTCGAATCGGCGGTGATCTCGCCGTCGACGTCGGGGCAGGGGCCGATCGGGCTGCCGTCGATGCGGTGGAGCATGCGCCGGCTGGTGCAGAACTCGCCGCCGGCCTCGGCCGCGGCGATCAGGCCTTCGAGATGCCCGTCGAGGAACCAGTCGTCCGCGTCGAGATAGGCGACCGCGTCGAAGCCCTGCGAGGCCGCGGACAGCCCGCCCGCCATGCGCGGCGTGTTGCCCCAGTCGGCGTGGTGGCGGCGCAGCAGGATGTGCTGGCACCCCCAGGCGGGGACCGCTTCGTTCGGCCGGCCGTCGGAGACGAATATGTGGGTGGCGCCGACGCCCTGGGCCAGCACGCTCTCGTGCCCCCGGCGGAGCCATTCGGTCGGCTCGTCGAAATAGGGGGTGACGACGGCGATGCGCATCGGACCCCGGCCTTGTACGCCAGTCCCGCCGCGATTGCCAACGCCCGACCGCCGGGCCTAGCCTCGTCGCCGGGGAGACGGCGATGAGCGGCTTTCGCGCAGGTGCGGCGACGGGCGACAACGGGATGGCGGCGGTCGCCGCCGCCTGGGCGCGGGCCGGCGGCGCGCCCGAGGGCGCCAATCTGGGCTTCCTCTACCTCTCCGAGGAGGCGGCGCCGGCCTTCGCCGACGCGCTGGCCTGGCTGCAGCGCGAGTCGGGGATCGCGGAATGGGTCGGCGGCATCGCCCTCGGCGTCTGCGGCGACGGTCTGGAGACGGTCGACGCGCCGGCCGCGTCCCTGCTGGTGGGGCGGCTGCCGCCGGACGGCTTCCGCGCCTTCGGCCTCGACCGCCCGGGCGACCCGCCGCTGGGCGCCACGGATGCCGGGTGGATCGCCCGCGCGACGCCGACGCTGGCGATCGTCCACGGCGACCCCCGCGACCAGGGCCTCCCCGCGATGCTGGACGGGCTGGCCGATGCGACGGGTGCCTTCCTGGTCGGCGGCCTGATGACCACGGCGGTGCCGGCGACCCACGCCGCGGGCGGGCGCCGCGCGGGCGGCGTGTCCGGCGTGCTGCTGGGCGCTGATGTGGCTGTCGCGACCGGGCTGTCCCAGGGTTGCAGCCCGATCGGGCCGCAGCGCCAGGTGACCGCTGCCGACGCCAACGTCGTCCTCGCCCTCGACGGCCGCCCGGCGCTGGAGGTGATGCTGGAGGACATCGGGCCCGAGATGGCGGCCGACCTGCGGCGGGCGGCGGGCCGGCTCTTCGTCGCCTTCCCGGTCGCCGGGTCCGATCGCGCCGATTACCTCGTGCGCAACCTCGTGGCGATCGACCCGCGCCGCGGCTGGGTCGCGGTCGCGGAGAACGTGTCGCCGGGGGACCGCCTGTTCTTCTGCACCCGCGACCGCGAGGCCGCGGCGGCCGACCTCCAGCGGATGCTGGCCGACCTGGTGCGGCGCGGCGGGCGCGAGGCGAAGGCGGCGGTCTACTGCTCGTGCATCGCCCGCGGCCCCAACCTCTTCGGGCCGGACGCGGCCGAGATGGCGGCGATCCGCGCCGCGCTCGGGCCGGTGCCCATCGCCGGTTTCTTCGCCAACGGCGAGATTTTCCACACGCGGCTCTACGGCTATACCGGGGTGCTCACGCTCTTCCTCTGACACCTTCCCCGAAAGCCCGTCTTTCCATGCAGTACCGTCCGCTCGGGCGCAGCGGCCTCCGCGTCAGCGCCATCTGCCTCGGCACGATGACCTGGGGCCAGCAGAACGACGAGGCCGAGGCGCACGGCCAGCTCGACCGCGCGATCGACGCCGGCGTCAACTTCATCGACACGGCCGAGATGTACCCGGTGCCGCCCATGGCCGAGACCCAGGGGCGGACCGAGGCGCATGTCGGCTCGTGGCTGGCCGCCCGCGGCCGGCGCGACCGGGTCATCCTCGCGACGAAGGTCGTCGGGGCCGGCCGCGACATGGCGCATTTCCGCGACGGCTCGCCACGGCTCGACCGCGCCAATATCGACCGCGCGCTGACCGACAGCCTGCGCCGTCTGCGCACGGACTACGTCGACCTCTACCAGGTCCACTGGCCCGACCGCCCGACCAACACCTTCGGCCAGCTCGGCTACCGCCACGCGCCCGACGGCGACGCGGTGCCGATCGAGGAGACGCTGGGCGTGCTCGCCCGCCATGTGGAGGCCGGTCGCATCCGCCATGTCGGGGTCTCCAACGAGACGCCGTGGGGCCTCTACCGCTACCTGCGCGCGGCCGAGACGGCGGGGCTGCCGCGGCCGGTCTCGATCCAGAACGCCTACAGCCTGCTCAACCGCACCTTCGAGGTCGGGCTGGCGGAGATGGCGATCCGCGAGGAATGCGGGCTGCTCGCCTATTCGCCGCTGGCCGGCGGCACGCTCTCGGCCAAGTACCTGGACGGTGCCCGGCCCGAAGGGGCGCGGATGACGCTGTTCCCGCGCTTCCGCCGCCGCTACGAGACGCCGCGGGCGGCGGCTGCCGTCGCCGCCTATGCCGCGATCGCGCGTCGCCACGGGCTCGACCCCGCGCAGATGGCGCTCGCCTGGATCCATTCGCGGCCCTTCACGACGGCGACGATCATCGGGGCCACGACGACGGCGCAGCTCGATGCCAACATCGCCAGCCTCGCGCTGACGCTGTCGGCCGAGGTGACGGCGGAGATCGAGGCGGTGCAGGCGGCCAACCCCGATCCCTGTCCCTGAGGCGCCATGATCCGTCTCTTCGTCGCGATCGATCTGCCCGACGCCCTGCGCATGCGGCTGGCGGCGCTGGGCGGCGGTATCCCGGGTGCCGCCTGGGTCGACGAGGAGAACCTGCACCTGACGCTGCGCTTCGTCGGCGAGGTCGACGAGGGCACGGCGCACGACATCGACGCCGCACTGGCCGGCCTGCGCGCGCCCGCGGTCGAGGTCCGCGTGGCCGGTGTCGGCACCTTCGGCGAGGGCGGGAAGGCGCGCTCGTTGCATGCCCTCGTCGAGCGCACGCCCGCCCTCGCCCATCTGCGCGACAAGGTCGAATCGGCAGTCGTGCGCGCGGGTTGCCCTCCCGAAGGCCGCAAGTTCTCCCCCCACGTCACGCTGGCGCGCCTCAAGGGGGCGTCCGTGCCGCGCGTCCAGGGGTTCCTCGCCGCCAACGCCCTGCTGCGCGCCGAGCCGTTCGTCGCCGACCGCATCGTCCTCTATTCGAGCTTCCTCGGCGGCGAGGGTGCCGTCTATCAGGCGGAAGCCGAGTACGAGCTGGTGGGGTAGGCGGATGGCGCTGCCGCGATCGGGCGGGATCGTCGTGCTGACCGGCGCCGGCATCTCGCGCGAATCCGGCCTGCACACCTTCCGGGATGCGGACGGCATCTGGGCCAGCGTGCGGATCGAGGACGTGGCGACGCCGGACGCCTTCGCCCGCGACCCGGCCCGCGTCCAGGCCTTCTACAACGCCCGCCGGCGCGGCCTCCTCGACGGCGCGGTCCGGCCCAACGCCGCCCACGCGGCCCTGGCGCGCCTGGAGGCGGCATGGTCGGGCGACTTCCTGCTCGTCACCCAGAACATCGACGACCTGCACGACCG
>JBFWXJ010000399.1:0-5692 GCA_050187535.1 Alphaproteobacteria bacterium
CGGGCTGATCGCGATCCCCCGGCAGCGCCGCAGCACGAACACGCGGAAGGCGCCCGAGAGATTGCCGGTGCGCCTGCGGACGAAGTCGGCGATCAGTCCCGCGACCGACCGGCCATCGGCTTCCGCGATGGCGCGCAGCGCCTCCCAGAAGGCGGCTTCCATCGAGACGCTGGTACGGTGCCCGGCGATGACGACGGAGTGCTTGCGCAGCACCGTGTCGGCAGTGTCGATCATCGCTTGGCTCGAAGCTGGGCCTCGCGCGCCTTGCGTGCCCAGGCGACGAGACGCCCAGGGTCGGCCTCCACGTCGTCAGGGACGGTCCAGTAGGACATGGTCGTCGGCTTGTCCGGCCACGGCCTGAACGGCGCCATGCCGGCCTTCTCGTAGTCGTCGCGGTTGCCGTCGTCGACCTTCAGGAACAGGACGTCGTCGGCGACGATCGCGAAGAACACGCCGTCGGCGTAGAGCCCCCAGCCGCCAAACATCGCCTTCGGCCGCACCTCGCCCAGCGGCGCCAGCCGTTCCACCAGAGTCGCGATGTATGGCGGAAGCGGCCGGCGCGGCGCCATGGGCGGCTCAGTAGCTCGGAATGTCGGCGAAGAAGTCGTTGCCCTTGTCGTCGACGACGATGAAGGCCGGGAAATCGACGACTTCGATGCGCCACACCGCCTCCATGCCCAGCTCGGGGTAGTCCACCACCTCGACCTTCTTGATGCAGTCCTGGGCAAGCCGGGCGCCGGGGCCGCCGATCGAGCCCAGGTAGAAGCCGCCATGCGTCTTGCAGGCATCCGTGACCTGACGGGAGCGGTTGCCCTTGGCGAGGCTGACGAAGCTGCCGCCCTTGGCCATGAAGTCGCCGACGAACGAGTCCATGCGGCCGGCCGTGGTCGGGCCGAACGCACCCGAGGCATAGCCTTCCGGCGTCTTGGCCGGGCCGGCGTAGTAGATGATGCGATCGCGGAAGTAGTCCGGCATCGGCTCGCCCTTCTCCAGCCGCTCGCGGACCTTGGCGTGGGCGAGGTCGCGCGCGACGATCATCGGGCCGTTCAGCACGATGCGGGTCTTGACCGGGTACTGCGACAGGGTGCGGCGGATCTCGTCCATCGGCCGGTTGAGATCGATGGCGACGACGGGGCCGGCGAGCGCGCCCTCGTCGACCTCGGGCAGGTACTGGGCCGGATGCTCCTCGAGCTGCTCCAGGAAGACGCCGTCCCTGGTGATCTTGCCCAGCGCCTGGCGGTCGGCCGAGCACGAGACGCCGAGGCCGATGGGGCACGACGCGCCGTGGCGCGGCAGGCGGATGACGCGCACGTCGTGGCAGAAGTACTTGCCGCCGAACTGCGCGCCGATGCCGTTGGCCCGCGTCAGCGCATGGATGCGCGTCTCCATCTCGACGTCGCGGAAGGCCCGGCCGAACTTGTCGCCTTCGGTCGGCAGGCCGTCGAGATAGCGGGTGCTGGCGAGCTTGACCGTCTTCAGGTTGAGCTCGGCCGAGGTGCCGCCGATGACGATGGCGAGGTGGTAGGGCGGGCAGGCGGCGGTGCCCAGCGTCTTGATCTTCTCGTCCAGGAACTTCAGCAGCAGTTCTTCCTTCAGCACCGACGGCGTCTGTTGGTAGAGGAAGACCTTGTTGGCCGAGCCGCCGCCCTTGGCGACGAACAGGAACTTGTAGGCGTCGCCCTCGGTCGCATAGATGTCGATCTGCGCCGGCAGGTTGTCGCCCGTGTTCACTTCCTTGAACATCGAGAGCGGCGCCAGGTTCGAGTAGCGCAGGTTCGTCTCGAGATAGGTACGGCGCACGCCCTCGGAGAGCGCGGCCTCGTCGCCGCCGCCGGTCCACACCTGCTGGCCCTTCTTCGCCATGACGATGGCGGTGCCGGTGTCCTGGCACATCGGCAGCACGCGGCCGGCCGCGATATTGGCATTCTTCAGCAGGTCGAACGCGACGAAGCGGTCGTTGGACGACGCCTCGGGATCGTCGAGGATGCGGCGGAGCTGCGCCAGGTGCCCGGGGCGCAGCAGGTGCGCGATGTCCGAGAAGGCGGTCCGCGCCAGCAGGGTCAGCGCCTCGGGCTCGACCGTCAGGATCGGCTTGCCGGCGAAGGTCGACAGCCCGACGAAATCGCTGGTCAGCTTGCGGTAGGGCGTCGGGTCGGACGCGAGCGGGAACATCTCGTGGAAGGCGCCGTCGGGCATGGGTCACCTGCAGCAGGAACGGGTCGGCCGCCGAACACCACGGATGGCGCCCCCGGGTCAAGGCCGAGGAGGTGCTTCACGCCAGCTCGGCGCGCACCTTCTGTCGCAGCACGTCGATGACGACCAGGCGCTGCTGGCGCTCGACATGCCAGAACGTCCAGCCGTTGCAGGCGGGCGCCCCCTGCACCGAGGCGCCGATCTGGTGAATCGAGCCCTTGGCGTCGGCGGTGATGACGGTGCCGTCGGCGCGCACCTTGGCGGCCCAGCGGCGACCCTGGTCGAACAGGAGCTCGCCCGCGCGCACAAGCCCGCGCTCGACCAGCGCGCCGAAGGGCACGCGCGGCTCGTCGCGCTTGGCGTCGAGCTGCACCGAAGCTGAATCCGACGGCGTCACCAGGGCGATGCGGGCCTCGGCGATCTCGGCGTAGTCGGGATCGCGCTCGATGCCGATCCAGCGGCGGCCGAGGCTCTTGGCGACCGCGCCGGTGGTGCCGCTGCCGAAGAAGGGATCGAGCACGAGGTCCCCCGGCCGGCTCGCCGCCAGTACGACGCGATGCAGCAGCGCCTCGGGCTTCTGCGTCGGGTGCGCCTTGCGGCCGTCGCGCTTCAGGCGCTCCGCGCCGGTGCAGATCGGCAGCGACCAGTCGCTGCGCATCTGCAGGCCGTCGTTGAGCGCCTTCATGGCCTCGTAGTTGAAGGTGTAGCGCGCGTCCTTGCGCTTGGACGCCCAGATCATCGTCTCGTGCGCGTTGGTGAAGCGCCGGCCGCGGAAGTTCGGCATCGGGTTGGTCTTGCGCCAGATGACGTCGTTCAGGATCCAGAAGCCCAGGTCCTGCATTCGTGCGCCGACGCGGAAGACGTTGTGGTAGCTGCCGATGACCCAGATCGTGCCGTCGTCCTTCAGCACCCGGCGCGCGGCGGTCAGCCAGTCCGTGGTGAAACGATCGTAGGCGGCGAAGTCCTGGAACTTGTCCCAGTCGTCGTCGACGCCGTCGACGGCCGAGTTGTCCGGCCGGCGCAGGTCGCCCGCGAGCTGCAGGTTGTACGGCGGATCGGCGAACACGAGATCGACCGACGCCGCCGGCAGACGGTTCATCCGGTCGACGCAGTCGCCGACCAGGATCGCATCGGTCGCGATGCCGTTGGGCCCCCCCATGCGGGCACCATGAACGGCGTTGTGGATAACGTCAAATCGTCCGTTCGGGACAACAAGTTATCGAGTCTATGGAATCGCCGGACTCAAGATGTGGGACGGAAACGCCAGCTGGGCGATCGGCGCGAAGCTGCGACGGTGATGCACCGTCGCCCCGAATCGGGCGAGCCCGTCGCGGTGGGCTTCGGTGCCGTAGCCCACATTGGTCTCCCAGCCATAGCCGGGATGGCGCTGGGCGAGCCGCGCCATCAGCGCGTCGCGCGTCACCTTGGCGACGATCGAAGCGGCCGCGATCGACAACGACCGCGCGTCGCCGCCGACCACCGTGACGACGCGGCAGCCAAGCGGCGGCGGCTGGTTGCCGTCGACCAGGGCCGCATCCGGGCGGCACGGCAGGCGCGCCAGCGCGCGGGCCATCGCGGTGAAGGTCGCGCGCAGGATGTTGTCGCGGTCGATCTCGCGGACACTGGCCGCGCCGATGCCGACCTGCGCATGGGCGCGCAGCGCCGCCGCCAGCGTGGCGCGCGTCGCCGGCGTCACCTTCTTGCTGTCGTCGATCGCCTTCAGGACCGTGTGCGGCAGCCTTGCCGGGTCGAGCACCACGGCCGCCGCGACCACGGGGCCGGCGAGCGGCCCGCGGCCGACCTCGTCGATGCCGCAGACGATGCCGCCGAGGTCGCGCTCGAGAAGAAAATCCGGCATCGGCCGCGTCGTCCTCGACTATCGCCTTCGTATCGCCGCAAGCCCGAATCTAAGCTGCGTCGGGTCATCCATGGAAGCCATCCACCAGGTCATCTTCGCCGGCGCGCTGATCGTGCTCGCGAGCATCCTCGCCGGGCGCCTGTCCTCGCGCTTCGGCGCCCCCGTCCTGCTCGTGTTCCTCGGCCTCGGCATGCTGCTCGGCGACGAGGGGCCGGGACAGGTGCAGTTCTCCGACGCGCGGACGGCGTACTTCTTCGGCAGCATCGCACTGGCGGTGATCCTGTTCGACGGCGGGCTGCGCACGACGCGGGACGCGATGCGGCTCGCCTGGGCGCCCGCGACGGCGCTCGCCACGGTGGGCGTGCTGGTGACGACGCTGCTGACTGCCGTCGCGGTCTCCTGGGCGGTATCGCTCGATCCGCTGGAATCCTTTCTCGTCGCGGCCGCGGTGGCATCGACGGACGCCGCGGCGGTCTTCATGCTGATGCACCTGCGCGGGCTCGACGTGAACCGCCGCGTCGGTGCCACGCTCGAGGTCGAATCCGGCATCAACGATCCGATGGCGATCTTCCTGACGCTGGGCGCCACGGTCCTGATCGACACCGACCAGCGCTATCCCGACGCCTCGCTGGCGCTGACCTTCATGTGGGAGATGGGCGTCGGCGGGCTCGCCGGATGGGTCGGCGGGCACGCGCTGGTCTGGCTGATCAACCGCCTGCAGCTCGCGGCGGGCCTCTACCCGATCCTGGCCGTCGCCGGCGCCGTGCTGATCTTCGGTGCGACGCTGCTGGTCCACGGCAGCGGCTTCCTCGCCATCTTTCTGGTCGGCTACGTGCTCGGCAACCGGCGCCACCGCGGCAACCAGCTCATCATGCGCTTCTCGGACGCGCTCGGCTGGCTCAGCCAGATCGCGCTGTTCCTCATGCTGGGGCTGTTCGTCACGCCCTCGACGCTGCTGCCCTTCGCCTGGCCGGCGATCCTCGTTTCCCTGGCGCTCGTCCTCGTGGCGCGTCCCGTCGCGGTGTGGCTCTCGCTGTGGCCGTTCCGCTTCCGCTCGTCGGAGAAGCTGTTCATCGCCTGGGTCGGCCTGCGCGGCGCGGTGCCGATCTATCTCGCGATGATCCCCCTGCTGCACGAGATACCGCACGCGCATACCGTCTTCTCGATCGCCTTCGTGGTGGTGATCGTCTCGCTGGTGGCGCAGGGGTGGACGCTGCCGCTGGCGGCCCGGCTGACCGGCGTCGAGCTGCCGCCGGAGACCGGCGCCGGCGACGACCGCCTCGACCTCGACCCCTTGCACCGCCAGTCCCGCGAGCTGATCGGCTACCGCGTGGCGGCCGGCAGCGCCGCGGTGGGCCATGCCCCGGCCGAGCTGCACCTGCCGCGCGACGCCGCCGTCGTCAGCGTGCTCCGCGACGACCGCGTGCTGCGGCCGGAGGCGGGCGAGCCGCTGGCGCCCGACGACCTCGTGCTGGCGCTGGCACCGACCGAGAGCCTCTACCGTCTCGACCGCCTCTTCGCCGCCCAGGTGCGGCCGATCCACGAGGAGGCCGAGCTGGCGCTGGGCGACTTCCCGGTCGACCCCGCGACGCCGATCGGCACCATCGTCGATTTCTACGGCCTGCCGGCCAGCGTCGCCGA
>JBFWXJ010000400.1:0-5678 GCA_050187535.1 Alphaproteobacteria bacterium
CCGGGCGCCGGCGGCACCAGCCCGCCCGACGCGCCCGCGAGCGTCCGCGCGCTCGAGGCCGACTACGCCAATGCCTGGTTCGCGACGATCACCGCCGAGGCGTTCGGTTGAGGGCCGGGGCGGCGATGATGGTTGCCATGGCGCTCGCATCGGCCCCGACCTCGGCTCAAACGGTGCCCTACCGGGTCATCGGCGACGCCATACCGGCGCCGCTCGGCGGCCTCGCGGGCGATCCGGCACGCGGCCGGCAGGTGGTGACGACGCGCCAGCAGGGGCTTTGCCTGCTCTGCCATTCCGGGCCGTTCCCGGAGGAGCGCTTCCAGGGCACGCTCGCCCCGGATCTGACCGGCGTGGGCGAGCGTTTGAGCCCCGGACAGATTCGCCTGCGCATCGTCGACCCGCTGCGCCTCAACCCGGAATCCATCATGCCGCGCTATCACGCGACCGAAGGCCTGTCCCGTGTCGGCCGTCCCTGGGCCGGCAAGCCGATCCTCTCGGCTGCCCAGATCGAGGACGTCGTCGCCTTCCTTGCGACGCTGCGTGGCCCATGATCCTACCGCGCCGCCGCTTCCTGCTGCTGGCCGCCGGCACCGCCGGTGCCGCGCTGGTGCCCGTGTCCTTTGCGCCGGCCCGGGCCGAGGCCGACGAGGTGGCGGCCCTCATCCGCGAGCTGGCGGGCGAGGGCACGGTCAAGGCCGGCAAGGTCAAGCTCGACGTGCCGCTGCTGGTCGAGAACGGCAACACGGTGGCGACCTCGGTCGTCGTGGATGCCCCGCTCACGGGGCCCGGGCGCGTCGCCAGCATCCACATCTTCGCCGACCGCAACCCGTTGCCCAAGGTCGCGGCCTTCCACTTCGGGCCGCGATCGGGCCGCCCGCAGGTCGCCACGCGCATCCGGCTCGTCACCTCGCAGACCGTGACTGCGGTCGCCAGGCTCGCCGACGGCTCCTGCTGGAAGGACGAGGTCGAGCTGCTGGTGACCCTGGCGGCGTGCCTGGAGTAGCGTCATGGCGAACGCGCTGATCAACCTGCCCAAGCGGGCGAAGAAGGGCGAGACGGTCGAGATCAAGGTCCTGATCTCGCACCCCATGGAGAGCGGCCAGCGCCGCGACGCCATGGGCAAGGCGATCCCCCGCGACATCATCCACACCTTCGTCTGCGCCTGGAACGGCGAGGAGGTGATGCGCGCTGAATTCCACCCGGCGATCGCCGCCAATCCCTTCCTCTCCTTCTTCGCCGTCGCCGAGGCGAGCGGCACCGTCACCATGACCTGGACCGACGACCAGGGCGCCACGCATTCGCAGAGCGCCGAGATCGTGGTGGAATGAGTGACCGGGACCCACTCCCTCTCCGCCCCGCGGGGGCGGAGAGGGTCGGGGTGAGGTGGGGTGTCCGATGGCGGAGAAGCCCACCTCACCCTCCCCATCGCTCTGGCGATGGGTCCCCTCCCTCTCCCCCCTTGGGGCGGAGAGGGCTAGTTGTCGCCGCGTTGCTGCTCGTCACCTTCGCCGCCACCGCCGCCGACAAGCGCTCCGGCTACGACGACGCCAGCCGCGAGACGCGGGCGATGCAGGACGACGACTTCGCCAATCCGGCGTTCCTCTGGGTCCGACGGGGCGAGGGGCTGTGGAGCCGGGCGGACGTTCCGGCCGGCAAGAGCTGCGCGTCCTGCCACGGTGAGCCGGCCGCCATGCGCGGCGTCGCGGCGCGCCAGCCGGCCTTCGACGCGGCCGCCGGGCGGCCGATGAACCTCGATGAGCGCATCCAGCGCTGCCGCACCGAGCGCCAGGGCGCGCCCGCCTTCGCGGCCGAGGGCGACGACCTGCTGGCGCTGTCCGCGCTGGTGGGTCTGCAGTCGCGGGGGCTGCCCATGTCGGTCGCGGGCGACGGCCCGGCCGCGCCCTTCCTCGACCGCGGCCGCCAGCTCTTCGCGACCCGCCATGGCCAGCTCAACCTCTCCTGCGCGCAGTGCCACGACGGCCGTGCCGGCGAGAAGCTGGCCGGCAACGTCATCCCGCAGGGGCATCCCAACGGCTACCCGCTCTACCGCCTGGAATGGCAATCGATCGGCTCGCTCGGCCGGCGGCTGCGCAACTGCATGACCGGCATCCGCGCCGAGCCCTTCGCGCCCGGCAGCGAGGAAGCGGCCGCGCTCGAGCTCTACCTGGGCTGGCGCGCCACGGGCCTGCGCATGGAGACGCCGGCCGTCCGGCCGTAGCGCCTCAGCCGAGATCGAGCGTGCGGCCGTCCATGCCCGCGGCCGGCAGGCCGAGATGGGCGAGGATCGTCGGCGCGATGTCGGTGACCGACGTCGCGCCGTGGCGCACCGCGCCGGCGGGGATGCCGGCGCCGTGCGCCATGAGGAAGGGGCGCTGCTCGTATTCGCCGAGGCCGCCATGGTCGCCCCAGCCGATCCGCTCTTTCGTGCTGCCGCTGGCGAGCACGCGGTCGGTGGTGCCGCGGATGCCGTAGCCGTTGGCGGCGGCCGACTTGCGCAGGCTGACGGCGACCGCGAGGCTGGTGGCGTCGTTCTGGCCGATGGCGCGCAGCGCCGCACCGGCATGGATTTCGCCGACCCAGTCCTCACGCTCCAGGAAGGCGAGGATGGCGTCGAGCCGCGGCCGCGCCGCGTCGGCCAAGTGGATGAGTGCGGCGCTGCCGTTGTCGGCGACGACCACGTCGCGCGAATCGATCGCCGCCTTCAGCCCCGCCGCGACCAGACGCTCGTCGACACGGATGGCGCGCGCGACCGTCTCGTGCCCGTGGTCGGATCCGACCAGCAGCAGCGTCTCGGCGGCGTCCGGCAGGGCGGCGACCGTGGCTGCAACGCGCCCGACGCAGCGATCGGCCGCCGCCAGGGCAGTCATGTATTCGGGCGAGCCGAGCGGCGAGCCATGGCCGGTATGGTCCGGCTCGCACAGCCATAAGACCGCCAGTGTCGGCCGTCGCGCACCCAGAACATCGTTGCAGAAGCGCTCGGTCATCGCGGTGTCGCCGGCCGCGTCGTGCGAGACACGCAGCTCGTCGTCGGCGGCGACCGCCGCGCCGCCCGGACGCGCCGAGCCCGAGCGGTGATAGACCCAGCCGTGGCCGTCCGGGTCCTGGAAATGCGCGGCACCCGGCGAGACGTTGGACATGACGATGGCGCCGCCGTGGCCGGCCAGCCGCTCGGCCAGTGTCGGCACGTGCAGCGTGCGCCCGGTCGCGCGGCGCAGGCGGGCGCGGAAATCGACGTCGCCGACCGAGAGGGCGACCAGCCCGCCGCCCTCGTCGATCGCCATGACGTTGCCCTGCAGACCGTGCCGCCCGGGATGGCTGCCGGTCGCGATCGAGGCGGAGGTGACGCGGGTGACCGACGGGAAGACGCCACGGTGGCGCGCAAAGGAGAGCGCGCGCCCGGCGAGCGCCGCAAGATGCGGTGTCGAGACCGGGTCGAGCATGTCGGCCCGCAGGCCGTCGCAGATGACGAGCACAGCGCGGCGCATCGGTGTTCCTCCCCAGGGCGTACAGCTCGCGGACGGCTCGCGGGCGGCCCGTCTGCGCCCATGGTGTCAGCCGCGGGGGCCGCCCGCCAATCGAACTTTTCGATCCGACCTATCGAAGTGCCCTCACGCATCGTATGGGTCGATCGATCAAATAGAAAAAACGTATTGGCCGCGTGGTTTTATGGCCGCCACCATGCCGATGCGGCCACAAGCAAGAAAGCGGGGCCGTGCGGCCTGCCGTGTGCGGGACCGGACGAGGGAGGAGAGACGATGGACGGCTACGATCGCAACCGCGGCCCGCTGGTCGGCCGGCGCGGACTGCTGGCCGGCGCGGGCGCCGGAATGGTGGCGGTGACGCTGGCCGACCTCCTCGATCCGGCGCGCGCCCTGGCGCAGGCGCCGGCACCCCGGCGCGGCGGCGCGCTGGTCTACTGCAACACCGCGCAGAACACCAAGGCGGGCGACGCGGCCAACGGCCTGCATCCCTACCACTGGGTCGACATCAACACCCGCACCTGCTGGAACATGCTGACCTATGTCGACGAGAACCTGGAGGTCCAGCCGGACCTCGCGGTCTCGTGGGAGGCGGACGACGCCCAGGCGGTGTGGGAGTTCCGGCTGCGCGAGGGCGTGAAGTTCCACGACGGCCGCGACCTCACCGCCGACGACGTGGTGGCGTCCTTCCGGCTGCATCTCGAGGAATCGTCGTTCGCCCGCGAGATCAAGGGCGTCGAGAAAGCCGGTCCGGACCGCGTCCGCTTCCTGCTGACCCAGGGCAACTCCGAGTTCCACTACGTCGTCGCCGAGTACCGGCAGGTCATCATGGCGGCCGGTCCGCCCGACAGGATGGGCATGGACGGCAACGGCACCGGCCCGTTCCGGCCCGTGCGCCTCGATCCCAAGCGGCGCCTCATCATGGAGCGCAACGAACACTACTTCGAGAAGGGCTTCCCCTATCTCGACCGGCTGGAGCTGGTGAACCGCACCGGCGACATGGGCGGGGCGATGAACGGCTTCCGCGCCGGCCAGTTCGACGTGGTGCTGGGCGTCGACCCGGGCCTGATCGCCCAGATCGAGAAGATGCCCGACACCGAGATGGAGACGGCGCGATCGGGCGGGCAGATGATGATGATCCTGCCCAAGCACGAGGGCTCGCCGCTCCTCGACCGTCGCGTGCGCAAGGCGCTCTCGCTCGCCATCGACCGCGAGGCGATCAACCGCATCGTCTATCGCGGCCGCGGCTGGATCGGCAACGACACCCACATGGACGCGTCCGACCCGGCCTTCCTGCCCCTGCCGGGCCGCGACGTCGCGGCCGCCAGGCGGCTTTTGGCGGAAGCCGGGCATGCCAACGGCATCACCTTGCCGACGTTCTATTTCGCACCCTACTGGGCCGAGGTGCCGCGGGTCTTCCAGGTCGTCGCGGAATCGGTGAAGGAAGCCGGCATCACGCTGCCGATCCAGCAGATGCCCAACGACGGCTACCGCGCCTGGCGGGTCGAGGACGCGGCCAAGACGCGCAAGCACCGCTTCGCCTTCGGGCCGGTCGGCCCGCGCAATCCCGGCATCAGTCTCTACCGCCTCAGGCCCGACTACAACGAGAGCGGCTACTGGTCCGGCCCGGATCAGGAGCGCTACATGGAGCTGTTCCGCAAGGCGATGGTGACCGGCGACACGGAGCGCCGGCGCGCCATCTACCGCGACATGCAGCGCATCGCGCAGGAGGACGGGGCGGTGATCCTGCTGGGCGGCCGCAAGGAGCTGGCGATCCGCAAGCCCGGCGTCCACGGCCTCGTCAACCACCCGCAGCACTGGGCCGTCCACTTCACCGGCGTCTGGAAGTCGTGACCGCCGGCGGGCGCGGGGCACGACGATGCTGATCCCGGCGCTCAGGCGCTGCGGCCTCTCCTTCCTCATCCTGCTGCTGGTCTCGGTCGTCGTCTTCGCCGCGACCGAGATCCTGCCGGGCGACGCGCTCGAGGTCAGCCTGACGACCGACGAGATCGCGATGATGTCGGCCGAGCAGCTCGACGCCAAGCGTGCCGCCCTCGGCCTCGACCGCCCGGCCCATGTCCGCTACGCCGAATGGCTGGGCGGCATGCTGACGGGGAACTTCGGCACGACGCTGATCGACCGCACGCCGGTCGCCCAGCGCATCGTCGACCCGATCCGCAACTCGATCCTGCTCGGCAT
>JBFWXJ010000401.1:0-5664 GCA_050187535.1 Alphaproteobacteria bacterium
CAGGAGGCGGTGACGATCCGCCCGCCGCTCGTCTACGGGCCGGCGGTGCGCGGCAACCTCCGGGCACTGGCCCGCCTCGTCCGCACCGCCCTGCCGCTGCCCTTCGCCGGGCTGGGCGCCCGCCGCAGCCTCGTCGGCGTCACCAATCTCACGGGGGCCGTGGAGCTGTGCCTGCGGCATCCGGACGCCGCGGGCGGCCGGTATCTCGTCGCCGACTGGCATCCCACCACCGCCGACCTGGCGGCGGCGCTGGCGGCGGCAGACGGGCGAGCCGTGCGGCTCTGGCCGGTGCCGTCCGCGGCCTTCCGGATGGCCGCCGCGCTCGGCGCGGGTGCCGCGATCGCGCGGCTGACCGAGGCGCTGGAGGTCGATGCGGGCGGTCTTTCACGGCTCGGCTGGCGACCGGAGGTCGCACCCGCGGACGAGCTCGTCCGGCTGATGCGGGCCTTGTGACCGGCTCGTGATAGACTGCCCGCGTTGATGACTCGGCTCAACCAGCGCGCCCTCGTCGCCTACGGGCACGACATCGCCATGGCGGTGGCGTCGTTTCCCGTGGCGCTCTACCTGCGCCTCGGCAGCGAGAACTACGCGGACTATCCGCTCACCTGGGTGGCGGGTCACGCAGGGCTGCTCGGGCTCGTCTGCGCGCTCGTCTTCTGGGCGACCGGGCTCTATCGCGGCATCTGGCGCTACGCCTCGCTCGACGACATGGTCGCGATCGTCCGGGCGGTCACCATCGCCATCCTCGCCTTCACGGCGATCCTCTTCATCGCGACCCGGCTGGAGCTGCTGCCGCGGTCAAGCATCGTCATCAACTGGTTCGTGCTCTGCGCCTTCCTGATCGGGCCGCGGGCGCTCTACCGCATCCTCAAGGATGGCCGCCTCGACACCGTCCTGCGGCGCGACCCGGTCCGCCGGGTGCCGGTGGTGCTGATCGGCGCCGGCGACCCGGCCGAGACCTTCATCCGCGACATGGACAGCCGCCGCGACGCGCCGTTCACCGTGGTCGGCATCCTCGCGGACCGGGCGGGCCGCGTCGGACGGGAAATCCGCAAGGTCGACGTGCTCGGCACCATCGAGGATTTCCGCCGGGTGCTCGACCGCCTGACGGGCCAGGGGCGGCGGCCGCAGCGCCTGGTCCTGACCAAGGACGACGTCGAGCCCGCGCGCCTGGCCCGTCTGGTCGAGGAGGCGAGCGCCGAAGGCCTGTCGGTCGCCCGCCTGCCGCGTCTGACCGACCTCAGGCCCGGGATCGACGACCCGGTCGCCGTCCGGCCGATCGCCATCGAGGATCTGCTCGGCCGGCCGCAGGCGGTGCTCGACCGCGATCGGATGGCGGCTCTCGTCGCCGGGCGGCGGGTGCTGGTCACCGGTGCCGGCGGCACGATCGGCGGCGAGCTGACCCGCCAGATCGCCGCCTTCGGTCCCGCGCGGCTCGCCCTTCTCGACGCATCCGAATTCAATCTCTATTCGATCGACCTGGAGATCGCCGAGCGCCATCCGGGCCTGCCGCGCACGGCCGTCCTGGCCGACGTCCGGGACCGCGCGCGCATCGAGGCGGCGATCGCGGGCGAGGCGCCCGATCTCGTCTTCCACGCGGCCGCGCTGAAGCACGTGCCGATGGTCGAGCTGAACCCGCTGGAGGGGCTGCTGACCAACGCGGTCGGCACGCGGCACGTGGCCGACGCCTGCCGGACGGCCGGGGTCGAGGCGATGGTGCTGATCTCGACCGACAAGGCGGTCAACCCGGTCAACGTCATGGGTGCCACCAAGCGGCTGGCCGAGAGCTGGTGCCAGGCCCTCGACGTGGTCGAGCGGCGGCGCGGCGGCGGCACCCGCTTCGTCACCGTGCGCTTCGGCAACGTCCTGGGGTCGACCGGGTCGGTGGTGCCGCTGTTCCAGCGCCAGCTCGCCGCCGGCGGGCCGCTCACCGTCACCCATCCCGAGATGACGCGCTACTTCATGACCGTGCGCGAGGCGGTCGAGCTGGTGCTGCAGGCCTCGGTGCTGGGCGTGGAGGGCGAGGCGGTGGCGGGCGAGATCTTCGTTCTCGACATGGGCGAGCCGGTGCGCATCGTCGAGCTGGCGCGCCAGATGATCCGGCTGGCCGGCCGGCGCCCCGACACCGACGTGCGCATCGAGTTCGTGGGACTGCGCCCCGGCGAGAAGCTGACTGAGGAGCTGTTCCACGACGCGGAGGCGCTGATGCCGACCGCCCATCCGGCGATCCGGCGTGCCGCACCCCGCACGGTCGACGCCGCCTTCCTCGCCCGCGGCCTCGACGAGATGGCGGAGGCCGCGCGATCCGGCCGCACGGAATCCGCCCTGGCGGCGCTCGCCCGCATGGTCCCCGACTACGGCCCCGTCGGTGCGGGGGAAGCGCGGGCGGTGCCGGCGCAGTAGGATTGGCATAATCTGCCAACAAGTTTATCCTCGCGGCCTCACCCCGGAGGATGGCGATGCCGACCCGCAACGTAGTTGTGACCGAGGCGCAGGATCGGATGATCGATGCGCTCGTCGAGTCCGGCCGCTACCAGAATGCGAGCGAGGTCCTGCGCGCCGGCCTGCGCCTCATCCAGCGCCACGAAGAGGACCATGCCGTCCGGCTGCAAGCACTGCGCGACGCGGTGCAGGCAGGGGTCGACGACATCGAGGCCGGTCGCTTCGTCACCTTCGACGACGCGGAGAGCCTGGATCGTCACCTGCGGTCGATCACCGACCCGATCATCGAGCGCGGCCGGTCGCGATAGGCGCGTGCGATGGCGGCTTGGCGGGTATCTCTCGCCGCGCTGGCCGAGGCCGATCTGCGATTGCTGGTCGAATGGTCGGTCGCGACGTTCGGCAGCGAGCAGGCCGAGCGATATCGCGCTGCCGTCGTGGCTACCGCCGTCGAGCTGACCGGCGGGCCGGATTTGGCCGGCAGCAGACGGCGGGAGGATTTGCGCCCTGGGCTTCGCTCGATCCACGTCGCGCGGCATGGGCGCCGCGGCCGACACCTTCTGATGTATCGCATTGCGGCGCCGGTTCACATCGAGGTCCTGCGCATTCTCCACGACGCCATGGACCTGCCGCGCCACGTCGGGCCGACAGTGGACCCGGAAGACCCCGCACCTCGGCGGTGAGAGCGTGGAAGGCTTGCCCGCGTCCGCGCCGCGGCCTATCGCCGCCCGGCTTGCGCCCGCGCGGGCCGCGCGACTAGGGTCCGGCCGCCGCCCCCGACCCTGCCCAACGGATGCCCCTGCGATGGCCGACGCCGCTCTCGTTCCTATCCGCCGCGCGCTGATCTCGGTGTCCGACAAGACGGGGCTGGTCGAGCTCGGCCGGGCGCTGGCGGGGCGGGGGGTCGAAATCCTGTCGACCGGCGGGTCGGCCAGGGCGCTGGCGGCCGCCGGCGTGCCGGTCGTCGAGGTCTCCGCCCATACCGGCTTCCCGGAGATCATGGACGGCCGCGTCAAGACGCTGCACCCGACGATCCATGGCGGCATCCTGGCGCGGCGCGACGAGGCCGATCATGTGGCGGCGATGGCGCGCCACGGGATCGCGCCGATCGACCTCGTGGTGGTCAACCTCTACCCGTTCCGCGAGACGGTGGCGCGTGGCGCCGGCCGGGCGGAATGCGTCGAGAACATCGACATCGGCGGCCCGGCGATGATCCGTGCGGCGGCCAAGAACCACGACTTCGTCGCCGTCGTGACCGAGCCCGGCCAGTATGCGGCGCTGACGGCGGCGCTCGACGCCAATGACGGCGCTACCGAGCTGGCGCTGCGCCGGAAACTGGCGGCGGCCGCCTATGCCCACACCGCCGCCTACGACGCGGCCGTGGCCGGCTGGATGGCCGCGCAGGAGGGCGAGACCTTCCCGCCGCGCATCGTCGTCGCGGCCGAGCGGCGGCAGGTGCTGCGCTACGGCGAGAACCCGCACCAGGAAGCCGCCTTCTACGCCTCGGGCGAGCGCCGCCCGGGTGTCGCGACCGCCGTCCAGGTGCAGGGCAAGGAGCTCAGCTTCAACAACCTGGCCGACACCGACGCGGCGGTGGAGCTGGCGGCCGAACTGGACGCGCCCGGCATCGTCATCGTCAAGCACGCCAACCCCTGCGGCGTCGCCGAGGGCAGGGACCTCGTCGACGCCTGGAAGCGGGCGCTCGCCTGCGACCCGGTCAGCGCCTTCGGCGGCATCGTCGCGATGAACCGCACGCTCGACGCCGATCTGGTGGCCGCCTTCGGCAAGCTATTCCTCGAGGTAGTGATCGCCCCCGACGCGACGGAAGAAGCCAAGGCCGCACTCGCCCGCAAAGCCAATCTGCGGCTGCTGCTGACGGGTGGCATGCCCGACCCGGCCGCGCCCGGCATGACCTTGCGCTCGCTGGCCGGCGGCTACCTGCTGCAGACGCGCGACGCCGGCCGCGTCGATCCGGCCGGCCTGCGGGTGGTCACCAAGCGGGCGCCGTCGGCGGCCGAGCTGGCGGACCTCGCCTTCGCCTTCACCGTCGCCAAGCACGTCAAGTCGAACGCCATCGTCTACGTCAAGGACCGCGCCACCGTCGGCATCGGGGCGGGCCAGATGAGCCGCGTCGACAGCGCGCGCATCGCCGCCTGGAAGGCCGAGGAGGCCGGCCGCGCCGCCGGCCTGCCGGAGAGCCCGGCCAAGGGCTCGGTGGTCGCGTCCGACGCCTTCTTCCCCTTCGCCGATGGCCTGCTGGCCGCCGCGGCGGCGGGCGCCACGGCGGTGATCCAGCCGGGCGGCTCGCTGCGCGACGCCGACGTCATCGCCGCGGCCGATGAGGCCGGTCTCGCCATGGTCCTCACCGGCCGCCGCCACTTCCGCCACTGAATGCGGGCTATCGATCCTGCAGGTGCGCCTCCAGGAACCACAGGTCCTTGTCGACGGCGCGCGAGATGCCGGTGAAGAGGTCGGCGGTGCCGGCATCGCCGATCTCCGTCGCGGCGTCGATGGCGGCGCGCGCCTCCTTGCCGTAGCGGGCGAGCGCATCGGCCAGTCGCGCGACGTGGTCGGCGGCGCCCGACGGGTAGGCCGGCAGCGTGGTCCGGCCGGCGACGGCCTGCAGCGTGCCCTCGGCGACGCCGCCCAGCGCGGTGATCCGCTCGGCGATGTCGTCGGCCTGGGCGTCGATGCGCCCGGCGACGCCGTCGAACAGCTCGTGCAGCGCGATGAAGCCGGCGCCCTTCACGTTCCAGTGCGCCTGCTTGGCCTGGAGCTTGAGGTCGACGGCGTCGGCCAGCCGCGCGTTGAGAAGCTGGGCCGCCTGTTCGCGGATGCGGGGGGCCAGGTCGATGCGGGAGTTCTGCACTGATCCTCTCCTTGTAAGTATTCCAAACTAGGAGAGAAATGGTTATGCAGCCGTGTATTTTCCAGGCTTGACGCGGACCGTGGCGAGGATAGCGAAGCCGATCACGAAGAACACCAGGATGGTCGCCATGCCGGCGCGCTGGCTGTCGAAGGCGAGCGTCGCCCAGGCCAGCGCGGCCGGCCCCATGAAGGCGGTGATCTTGCCCGAGAGCGCGAAGAGGCCGAACATCTCGCTCTCGCGGTCGGGCGGCGCCAGATGGGCCATCAGCGTCCGGCTCGCCGCCTGCGCCGGGCCGACGAAGATGCCGAGCGCCAGCCCGAACACCCAGAACCACGCCTTGGCCTCGACCAGCAGCA
>JBFWXJ010000402.1:0-5659 GCA_050187535.1 Alphaproteobacteria bacterium
GCGGCGGCGCGCGCCGCCAGCAGGCCGTGGAGGAACATGGGATCAGGCCGCCTGCCGCAGCGTCATCAGGCAATCGTCCGGCAGCATTTCGATGGGGCGGAAGTCGCGGTGGGCGATCCACTCCGGCCGCTTGAAACGGCGGATCGCATTGTCCGTCCGGTTGAGGCTGACATAGACGATGGTGCGGTCGAAGGGCGAGAGATTGCCCGGGCTGGCGTGAACGAGATTGCCGTGGAACAGCAGAACCGAGCCCGCCGGCCCCTTGGGCGCCACCAGCCCGCCCTCGGCGACGAGCCGGCGGATCGTCTCCTGGTCGATCGTCCACAGGGGATAGCTGGTGGTGGTGAGGTCGTGCCCGGCCTCCAGCACGCCCTTGCGGTGCGAGCGCGGGATGAACATGAGCGCGCCGTTGAACTCCGTCACGTCGTCGAGGAAGACGGCGACGTTCATGGCGCGGGCATCGGGCATGTCGTCGTCGTTCTTCCAGGTGCCGTAGTCCTGGTGCCACTGCCACTGGTCGCCGTCGAAGGCGGCCTTCCCGTTGATCTTGAACTGGTGGATGTAGGTCGGGCCGCCGAGGAGCTGGATGACCGGCCCGACCATGCGCGGATGGCGGGCGAGCGCCGCGAAGGTCGGATCGTAGGTGTGGACGGCGAAGGCGGTGCGCACCACGTCGCCCGTGCGCTCGCGCACGTTCTCCGGCCGGCGCTGGGCGAAGATGCGCGGCACCTCCCCCCGCATGATCGCTACCTCCGCCGGGGTGAACACTTCCGGCAGGAAGACGTAGCCTTCCTCTTCGAACCGGCGCACCTGATCCTGGTCGAGCTGCATGGCCCTCCCTCCCGCGGAATGATTTGCCCAGAGGCTATGGCCGGCGCATGCGCCCCGCAAGGGCGGGTCAGCCGAGCGCGGTCGCGATCGCCAGTACGGACACGGCGAGCAGGATCAGGAACGTGGCGGAGAATCCGGCCGCGCGGCCGATCGTCCGCCCGTTCGCCCGCCAGAGGCCGAGCGCATGGGCGATACGCGCCGCCAGCAGTGCCGCGCCCATACCGTGGATCAGCGCCCGGCTCCAGCCGGCAGCCTCCAGCAGCGCCAGGAGGACCAGGATCAGCGGCACGTATTCGGCGAAGTTGGCATGGACGCGGATGGCCCGCGCCAGCATCGGGTCGCCGCCGTCGCCGATCCCCGTGCCGGTGCGGTAGCGGCCGCCGAGCACGCGAACGGTGAGCACGAGGTGGAGGAGGCCGAGCAGCCCCGCCCACAACAGCGTCGCGGTCGGCATCATCGGGTGGTCCTCATGGCGGCGGCACCGCGCCCGCCCGCTCGACGATCAGGCCGTAGGCGTGCGGCTGGCGGTGGCGGGCGAAGTTGAAGATGGTCGACTTGTAGGAGAGGCAGCGGTCGAGGTCGCAGCGCGCCACGATCAGCTCGTCGTCGCGGGTCACCGCCTTGGCGACGATCTCGCCGGACGGCGCGATGATGGCGCTGCCGCCGATCAGCATGCAGCCCTCCTCCAGCCCGGCCTTGGCGACGCCGACCGCCCAGGTGCCGTTCTGGTAGGCGCCGGCCTGCATAGAGAGATGGTTGTGGAAATCCGACAGGGGGTCCTGGTCGGCGGCCGGCGGATTGTGCTCGGGCGTGTTGTAGCCGAGCATCACCATCTCGACGCCCTGCAGGCCCATGACCCGCCAGGTCTCCGGCCAGCGGCGGTCGTTGCAGATGCACATGCCCATGATGCCGCCGAAGGCGCGCCACACCGGCCAGCCGAGATTGCCGACCTCGAAATAGCGCTTCTCCAGGTGCTGGAAGGCGCGCCACGGCTCGTGCTCGTCGTGGCCCGGCAGGTGGATCTTGCGGTACTTGCCGACGATGCTCCCGCCCTTGTCGACGATGATCGAGGTGTTGAAGCGGTGCGTGCGCCCCTCGTCGACGGCCAGCTCCGCATAACCGATCGAGAACCCGATGCCGAGGCGTGCCGCCTCGTCGAACAGGGGACGGGTCTCGGAGCCGGGCATCTCGCGCTCGAAGAAGGAATCGATCTCCTCGCGGTCGGTCATCCACCAGCGCGGGAAGAAGGTGGTCAGCGCCAGCTCGGGGAAGACGACGAGGTCGCAGCCCATGGCGTGCGCCTGGCGCATGAGCTCCGTCAGGCGCTTGACCACGTCGGTGCGGGAATGGGCGCGCTGGATCGGGCCGAGCTGGGCCGCGCCGACGGTGACGATGCGGGTCATTGTCGGGCCTCTCTCGTCATGCCCCGGCCAGCGCCAGCAGGACGTGCAGCAGCACGTCGGCGCCAGCGGCGAGGTCATGGGGCTCGGTGAACTCGCGGACATTGTGGCTGAGGCCGCCGACCGAGGGCGTGAAGATCATCGCGGTCGGGCAGATGCGCGCCATCATCTGGGCGTCGTGGCCGGCACCCGAGGTCATGCGGCGGATCGGATGGCCGAGGCGGCCGGCCGTCGCCTCGATCAGGTCGACCATGGCCGCGTCGAAGATCACCGGCTCGAAACGGACGAGGCGGCGCGAGGTCACCGTCACGCTCTCGGCGGCCGCGATCTCGTCACAGAAGGCGGCGAGGCGGCGCTCGGACTCCTGAAGCGCCGCCTCGTCGGTGTTGCGCAGGTCGACGGTCATCGCGGCGCGGGCGGCGATGACGTTGATGATGTTGGGCACGAGGTCGACCTTGCCGACGGTCGCGAGCTGGTTGCCGCCCAGCTCGCGGGCGAGGCCGCGCAAGAATACGGCGATGGCGGCAGCGACGTAGCCCGCGTCGCGGCGCAGTGCCAGGGGCGTGGTGCCGGCATGGTTCGACTGGCCGGCGATCGTCAGCTCCTGCCAGGAGATGCCTTGCAGGCTGTCGACGGCACCCAGGCGAATGCCCTCGCGGTCGAGCACAGGGCCCTGCTCGATATGCAGCTCGACGAAGGCGTGCGGCCGGATGGTGCCGACCGGCATGTCGCCGGCCCAGCCGATGCGCGCCAGCTCCTCGCCCACCGTCGGCCCGTCGATGCCGCCGGCGGCGAGCGCCTCGGCCAGGTCGAGGCCGCCCACATGGACGAGGCTGCCCATCATGTCGGGCGTGAAGCGAGCACCTTCCTCGTTGGTGAAGAAGGCGACCGCCAGCGGGCGCTCGGTCACGACGCCCGCGCGGTTCAGCACGTCGACGACCTCGAGGCCGGCCAGCACGCCGTAGTTGCCGTCGTACCGGCCACCCGTGCGCACCGTGTCGATATGTGAGCCGGTCATGACCGGCGGCCCATCCGTGCGGCCGGCGCGCAGGCCGAAGACGTTGCCGATCGCATCGACCGAGACGGCGAGGCCGAGCTCGTGCATCCATCCCGTCACCAGCGCGCGGCCCGCGCGGTCCTCGTCGGTCAGCGCCAGGCGGCAGCAGCCCCCGCCGTCGATGGCGCCGACCTCGGCCAGACGGTCGAGGCGGCCCATCAGGCGCGCCTGGTCGATGCGCAGATCGGCGATCATGCGGCGGCCCTGACCGCAGCCGCGGGACGGCCGACCAGCTCCGCATAGAGGGCGGGATCGGTGTCGCCCTCGCTGCCGAACAGCAGCACGACCGAACCTGCGTCCAGGCCGAGCGCCCGGCGCGCCGCGGGATCGCCGGCCGCGGCGACGAGCCCGGCGAGGCCGGCCGCGCCGGATTCGCCGGCGACGACCGGCGGGTCGCCGGCCGCCAGGGTCCGCATGGCATCGATCGCGGCGGCATCCGGCACCGTCATGAAGGCGTCGGCCCCGGTCGCCAGCACGTCCCAGGCGAGCAACGAGACCTCGCCGCAGGCGAGGCCCGCCATGATCGTGTCGAGGTCGCCCTCGGCCGCGACCGGCCTTCCGGCCCTTGCGCTGAGGAACAGGCAGGCGGCCTTGTCCGGCTCGACCACCACGAACCGCGGCCGGGCGGGACCGAGCCTCTCCCAGAGATGGCCGCAGACCGCGGCGGCCAGCCCGCCGACCCCGGCCTGCACGAACGCGTGCGTCGGCCGGACACCCTGCGGAAGCTGGCGCAGCGCCTCATCCGCCATCACCGCATAACCCTGCATGACGTCGCGCGGCACGTCGAGATAACCGGGATAGGACGTGTCCGAGACGACGAAGCGCCCCTCGCGCGCCGCATCCTCGGCCGCACGGCGGACGGAATCGTCGTAGGTGCCGGGCGTGCGGACGACATCGGCGCCGAACGCCGCGATGGCGGCGCGCCTCGCCTCGCTCACACCCTCGTGGATGTAGATGACGCAGCGGCAGCCGAAGGTGCGGGCACCCCAGGCGACCGAGCGCCCGTGGTTGCCGTCGGTGGCGCAGGTGACGGTGACCGTCCCCGCGATGTCGCGATGGGCGCCGGCCGCCACGTCGCGCGCCGCCGGCCGCGTGCCCATGCGCCGCTCGATCTCGCGCGCCAGCAGCCGCCACACCGCATAGGCCCCGCCCAGCGCCTTGAAGCTGCCGAGCCCGAACCGCCCGCTCTCGTCCTTCCACCAGACCGCGCCCAGGCCGAGGCGTGCGGCCAGTCCGGGCAGCGACACCAGCGGCGCCTGCGCGTATCCCGGCCAGGACGAGATTTCGGCCATTGCCGCCGCGAAGGCATCGGCGTTCAGCACCGCCTGCTGAGCCGCCCCATAGGGCGCGTCGCAACCGGCTGCATGCGGGTTCGGGAAGAATGCGTGGGACATCGGGCGAAGATTAGACCGATGGCGGCACGGCGGCATACCAGGGGAAATCGGAAGCGACTCACCTGCCGCCGGGAGTCGTCCGCGGGCGTTCCGCCGGCGAAAGCCTATTGTCGCGTCCCGCCCGGGCGGGCTACGGGATTCATCCCGCCCTACCGATCCCTCCGTCCCGGAGCCGCCCATGATCGATCATTCCTTCAGCCACAACTGGCAGACGACCAAATCAGTCGTGCGTTCCTCGGGGGGCGTCGTCGCCTCGCAGAGCCGGCGCGCGGCCGACGCGGGTGCGGCGATCCTGCGCGCCGGCGGCAACGCCGTCGACGCGGCCATCGCCACCTCCTTCACGGTCGGCGTGCTGGAGAACTGGATGAACGGCATCGGCGGCGGCGGCTGCATGCTGATCTACGTGGCGAAGGAGAAGCGGACCTACGCGGTCGACTTCACCATGGTCGCCCCGCTCGGCATCGACGCCGCCGACTACCCGCTGACCGGCGGCGCCGGCGGCAGCGACCTCTTCGGCTGGCCGGCCGTGCTGGAGGACCGCAACATCCACGGCCCGCTCTCGATCGCGGTGCCGGGCTACCTGGCCGGCATCGGCATGGCGCTGGAGAATTTCGGCACCAAGAAGCTGTCCGACCTGATGGCGCCCGCCATCGGCCATGCCGAGAAGGGGTTGATGGTCGACTGGTACGCGACCCTGATGATCGCGACCGGCGCCAAGGAGCTGCGCCGCTATCCCGCCAGCGCCGCTGTCTGGCTCGACGACGGCGTGCCGCCGATCGGGCAGTGGTCGGGATCGCCCAAGATGCTGCCCTTCCCGAACCTCGCCCGCACCCTGCGCCACATCGCGGAGAACGGCACCGGTTCGTTCTATCGCGGCGCCCTGGCCGAGCGGGTGATCGCCGACATGCAGGCGGTCGGCGGCAAGCTGTCGCTGGAGGATCTCGACCGCTACCGCGCGCGCATCGTCGAGCCGATCC
>JBFWXJ010000403.1:0-5657 GCA_050187535.1 Alphaproteobacteria bacterium
ATCATCGCATATGTCCGACCGCCTATCTCGTTCGCTGTCAGCTCATTTCAGCAAAGAGTGAAAGGTGGTGCAAATCTTGAACAGTTATCGGCAAAGCCAATACTGCCATCATATCGTCGGCGCTTCGAGAAATTTTATAATTTATTGCCCGAAAGCGCGATCACTCTGAAGCTGTATGATCGTAGCCGTTTCCCCGAAGGCTGTGTTGTTCGCGATTTCCTGCAAACGATTGGCGTATCGCCGGCCGATTTCGAACGGTTCGAGATTGCGAGCGCAAACCAATCTCTGACCCAGCCTGCCGTCGCGTTGCTTCTTGCCTTGAACGACCTCTACCCGGAAATGCCCGACGGTCGGCGGAACGCGGACTGGCCACACCGCATGCGCAAGATCGCACTATCCATCGGAGGGCCACGGTTCCGGGCGCCCGCCGAGATGCTGCAACGCACGAAGGCACGCGCCCGGGACGATGCCGCGTGGGTGAGCTCCCGGCTCGGCCTCGATATCAACGACTTCGATTCTCCGATCGATGAGAGCGGGACTGCGGAGGCCCTGCGGGGTCTCGCGCACGAGGACATGCCGGCGATTGCGCGCTTCGTCGCCGATCTGTGCCGCGAGATCGACCGGGCGGAGAAATCACCCGCCGACACCGAGACCTGACCCCTACCCCGCATCGAGCGGGAAGATCGGGCGGCGCAGTCGGCGATAGGTCATCCGGCGGAAGTCCCGGGTCGTGAGGCCGCCGCCGTCGACGACCAGGATCTCGCCCGCGATCGGCCCGAAGGCGGCGCGGAAATGCTGCGAGGACTTGACCACCAGCACCCGCCGGCCGGCCGGCTCGATACCGGCGATGCGGAACTGATTGCGGTCCAGCAGCTGCAGCAGGTTGGTCGCAACCATCACGTCGATGCCGGCGGTGCGCAGCACCGCGATGGGACCGAAGCTGGCGCCGAGCCCCGCCCACATCGGCCCCTCGTGGACGTAGTCGCCGGGACCGGCATGGACGACGCGGCCCGACAGGCGGAGCGGCGGCCCGCCGAAGGCGGGATCGACCTTGCCGCCGATGTCGACCGTGACCTCGGCGCCGACTCCGGCCGCGGTCATGGCCGTGACCGCATCCGCGTCGCGGATCGAGCCCAGGGCGACACCGGTCACGCCCGCCTCCAGCAGGGCGGCCAGCAGGCTCGTCGAATCGCCGTAGCCCCCGCCCCCGGGGTTGTCGCCGGCATCGGCGATGACGAGGGGGCCGGGGCCTGTCCAGGCGGCGGCGCGCGCCGCCGCGGCGGCCGGGGTCAGCACGTCGCCGCGGCCGCCGCGCGTCGCCCAGACCATGTCCATCAGCTCCTCGGCCATGGCCCGCCAGCGCGGATCGCAGCCGTCGCCGGTGACGGTCGCGGTCGGCCCGGCATCCAGGATGTCGGCCTTCGCGAACCCCGCATTGACGCTGACCGAGAGGACGCCCGGCTCCGCCTCCATGGCCCGCGCGCGGGCCAGCACGTCCAGCATCGGCCCGGTGTCGGTGCGGCCGCCGGCGACGCCGATGAGCTGCGGCCGGCGGGCGACGACCGTCCGCGGCCGAACCTCCCCCGCCATCGCCCGGCGCAGCAGCAGGGCCGCCTCGCGCCCGCGCTCGCGCATGTCGACATGGGGATAGGTGCGGTACGAAACGAGCGCGCTCGCAAGGGCCGCCATGCGGTCGGAGACGTTGGCGTGCAGGTCGAGCGTGACGGCGATCGGCACGTCGGGGCCGAGGATGGCGCGCAGCTCCTCCAGGAGCTGGCCCTCGGCGTCGTCGTGGCTCTCGGTCACCATGGCGCCGTGCAGCGCCAGCAGCACGCCGTCCACGTCCGGGTGGGCGCGCGCGGCATCGAGGATGACGCCGCCGAGCTCCGCCCAGGCGCGGTCCGTCACCTTGCCGCTCGGGTTCGCGAAGGTCGCCAGCGTGTGGACGACCGTCCAGCTTTCCTGCCCTGCGATGTCGAGGAAGCCCGCGATCTCGCTGTTGGTGCCGCCGAGGCGCGCCTCGACCGCGTTGCCGCGATGGAGGAAGAGCTTCGCGAAGTCCTCGACGTCCGCCTTCTGGACGCTGAAGGTGTTGGTCTCATGGGCGAACTGGCCGATGATCACGCGCATGGGTCGGGGCTCCGTGCAGGGACGGCCAAGGAATAGCGGGTGGGCCGATGACGGGCGAGCGCGAGGCGTATTTCCGGGCCAACCGGGCGAATTGGAACGAGCGGGTCGCGATCCACCGTCGCGACACCACCGGCGGGTATCGCATCGACCGGTTCCTCGCCGGCGACGACCGCCTGAACACGATCGAGGATGCGGAGCTGGGCGACGTGGCCGGCAAGCGGCTGCTGCACCTGCAGTGCCATTTCGGGATGGACACGCTGCGCCTCGCGCGCCGGGGCGCTACGGTCACCGGCATCGACTTCTCGCCGGATGCGATCGCCGCGGCGCGCGAGCTTGCGGCACGCATCGGTCGGCCGGACGCGACCTTCGTCGAGGCCAATGTCTACGACGCGCCGGCGGCGGTCGGCGGACAGTACGACGTGGTCTTCACCACCTGGGGCGCCATCTGCTGGCTGCCGGACATCCCGGCCTGGGCGCGCGTGGTCGCCCGGATGCTGCGGCCGGGCGGCCTCTTCTACTTCGCGGACGGCCATCCCGGCATGCTGATGCTGGAGCAGATCGACGGCCGGCTGCTGCCGACATATCCGCAGGACACGCCCCCCGACGCGCCGCTGGTCTTCGACGAGGCGACGACCTATGCCGGCGACGGGTCGAAGCTGACCCAGCAGCGCACCTATCAGTGGATCCACTCGATCTCGCGCATCGTCAACGCGCTGCTGGAGGCAGGCCTTGCCGTCGAGCACATCGGTGAGTACCCGACGCTGCCCTGGGCGATGTTTCCCATGTTCGTGCGCATGGACGACGAGATGTGGCGGCTGCCGGACGGCCACCCCTCCTTCCCGCTGGCGCTGACCATCCGGGCGCGCCGGCCGGCTTGACTTCCGCCGGGCCGCCAGCCGACCGTCGGCAACAACGGAAGAGGGGCGGCGATGGCGCGCTGGCACGAGATGACCGCGAGCGAGGTGGCCGGGGTGGTGCGGTCGGGCTCGGCCACCGCGCTCGCCGTGGCCGACGACTGCCTGAAGGCGATCGCCGCGCGCGACGGCGCGCTCAGGGCCTTCGTCAACCTCGACCCGAAGGCGGCGCGCAGGGCCGCGCGCGAAGCGGTGTCGGGCCCGCTCTCGGGCGTCACGGTCGGGGTCAAGGACATTATCGACGCCGCGGGCTGGCCGGCGGAATGCAACTCGCCGATCTACGCCGGGTATCGCCCCGCGCGCGACGCGGCGGCGGTCGCCCTGCTGCGATCGGCCGGCGCCACCATCCTCGGCAAGACGGTGACGACGGAGTTCGCCTTCGCCCATCCCGGGCCGACGGTGAACCCGCACAACCCAGGCCACACGCCGGGCGGCTCGTCCAGCGGCTCGGCGGCCGCCGTCGCCGCCCGCCTCGTCCATGTGGCGCTGGGGACGCAGACCGGCGGCTCGGTCATCCGGCCCGGCGCCTTCTGCGGCGTGTTCGGCATGAAGCCCAGCTTCGGCCTGGTGCCGCGCGAGGGCGTGAAGCCGCTCTCCGAAGGGCTGGACACGATCGGCTGGTACGGCCGCAGCGTCGCCGACCTGGCGCTGGTGCTGGGCGTCTTCGACCCGACGCCGGTCCCGGCCGCGCCCGGGCGCCTGCGCATCGGCCTCTGCCGGCAGCCGCCCTGGAACGCCGCGACCGCGCCGATGAGGCGCAACATCGACCGCGCCGCACGAATGCTGGAGAAGGCCGGCCACGCCGTCGCCCCCTTCGGCCACGAGCACCTGCTGGCGCCGCTGCACGCCGCGCAGGACACGATCATGGTCTGCGAGAGCGCCCGCTCGCTGCGGCTGGAGCGCATGCATCACGAGGCGAAGCTGAGCGACCGCCTGCGCGCGCGGCTGGCGGCCGGCGCGGCCGTGGCCCCCGCCGAGGAGCTGGCGGCCCGGCACGCGGCGGACCTCGGGCGCAATGACCTCGACCTGCTGCTCGGGTCGTGGGACGCGCTGCTGCTGCCGCCCTCGACCGGCGAGGCGCCGGAGACTCTGGCATCGACCGGCAACCCGGTCTTCAACCGCATCTGGACGCTGCTCGGCGTGCCTTGCGTCACCATCCCCTTCGGCCGCGGACCCAAGGGCCTGCCGCTCGGCATCCAGCTCGTCGGGCGTCGGCGCGACGATGCCGCGCTGCTGGCGGTGGCGGCGACGGTGGCCGAGATCCTCGGCGCGACGGCGTGACGAATTGCGCGGCATCTCCCTCTCCGCCCCGTGGGGGCGGAGAGGGTCGGAGTGAGGTGGGGATTCGTCGGCCAGCGAAGCCCACCTCACCCTCCCCACCGCTTCGCGGCGAGTCCCCTCCCTCTCCCCCCTCCGGGCGGAGAGGGCGTGCGCCCGACGCATGAGCGTCGCCGTCCGCGACATCGCGCTCGACCGCTATCGCGCCGACGTCTCGCCGCTGCCCGTCCGCGAGACGACGGCGGCGGATGCGGTCATCCGCACCGTCGCCTTCGACAGGGTGCTGCTGTCGACACCGCTCTTCTTCCCGGTCACGCTCGACCTCCACGCCTTCCGCGACGCCTTCCAGGTCGACGGGCTCTATCTGGCCGAAGCCTACGACGCGGTGTTCGATCCGGCCTTCGCCGCCGGCTTGGCACCGCGGCGCGAGGCGCTCGCCGCCGCCCCGCCCGGCGACGCGGTCGCCTTCGTGCTCGGCGGCTCCAGCAACCATTTCCACTGGCTGCTCGACTTCCTGCCGCGCCTGGCCTCGGTGCGGCCGGAGGCGCCGCCGGCGCTGCTGCTCGTCGACGCGGCGTTCGGCCCGCGTCAGGCGGAGGCGCTGGAGATCGCGCGCACCGCGCTCGGCCTGCCGCCGATGCCCGTTCGGCCCCTGCCGGACGGCGTCGTCGGCGTCCGCCGTGCGGAGATCGCGTCGGCACCGTCACGCGCATTCGCGGTCGCCTTCTGGCGCCGCATCGGCGGGCCGTCCGCGCCGCGGCGCCGGCTCTTCGTCCGGCGCGGAGCGGTCGGCCGCCGCCGGCTGCTCAACGAGGACCGCATCGCGGCCCTCCTGGCGCCGGCCGGCTTCGAGAGCGTCGCCCCCGGCGCGCTCGCCTTCGCCGACCAGATGGCGCTGTTCCGCGACGCGGCGGTCGTCGTCGGGACCCATGGCGCAGCACTCGCCAACATCGTCTTCATGGCGGAGGGCGGCACGGTGGCGGAGATCGTGGCGGCCGGTACGCCGACCCCCTTCCCGGCCCTCTCGCAGGCGGCCGGCCTGCGCCATGGCGTGCTGGCCGCGGACGTCATGGGCGACACGCCCGAGGCACGGCTCAACGCCGACCTCACCCTGCCGGAAGCGGCGATCGAGGCGCTGCTGGAGCGCCTCTGATGGAGACCGCACAGCAGAAGTCCACCGCCATTGAGATGCGGTTGCAAGATGGTGGCGAAGGCGCGCAAGCTGGCACGCGATGGATTCGCTGGCTGATGGCGGAGCCGGCTCACCGTCGCGCCCTTCCTTCCCCTACTGGAGCCCCGACGGCGCGCGGCGCAATTTCGGCGACGCGCTGGCGG
>JBFWXJ010000404.1:0-5656 GCA_050187535.1 Alphaproteobacteria bacterium
GCTCGGCCACAGCTTCCGCGTCGCCGTCATCGACACCACGCTGGACGCCGACTGGCTGCGCCGCCGCGCCGAGAAGGAGATGATCGCCGGCTGCCAGCACGACAGGCGCCTGACGCCGGCCGACGTCGACGCCTGCGTCGAGATCGTGGCCCAGATCGGCGTCGAGCCCTATATCGAGGCGCTGCGGCGCCACAAGCCGGACATCATCCTGGCCGGCCGCTCCTGCGACAATGCGATCTTCGCCGCATTGCCGGTGATGCTGGGCTTCCCCAAGGGGCTGGCGCTGCATCTGGGCAAAATCCTGGAATGCGGCGGCGCGTGCCTGGAGCCGGAGCGCGGCCACATGTCGGTGCTGGGCACGCTGGGCGAGGACGGCTTCACCGTCGAGGCGGCTGATCCCGACATGCGCTGCACCGTGCGCTCGGTCGCGGCCCACGCGGTCTACGAGCGCACCGATCCCATGTTCCAGGCCGAGCCCGGCGGCTTCCTCGACATGCGCGAAAGCGTGCTGGAGCCGATGGGCGAGCGTGGCGTGCGCGTGCGCGGCAGCCGCTGGATCGACGACGAGGTCTACAAGGTGAAGCTCGAGGGGTCCGAGCAGATCGGCTACCGCTCGATCTTCATCGGCGGTGCCCGCGACCCGGTCTACATCGAGCGCATCGACGAGATCCTGGGACGTGCGCGTGAGGACATCGTCGCCGCCATGGCGCGGCGCGGCCTCGCCGTCGGCAAGGACTTCCACGTCACCTTCCGCGTCTACGGCAAGAACGGCGTGATGGGCCGGCGCGAGCGGGCGGCCGGGCCGCCGCCGCACGAGCTGGGCGTGATCCTCGACATCGTGGCGACCACCCAGGAGCTGGCCGAGGACATCTGCTACTACGGCAAGAACTTCCTGGTCTGGTGCAATTTCGAGGGCCGCGTCACCACGGCGGGCAATCTCGCCTATCCCTACAGCCCGACGATCCTGAACCTGGGCGTCGTATACCGGCTGCGCGTGCATCACCTGCTGCCGATCGAGGACCCCGCCTTCTTCCCGATCCGGCTCGTCGAGGTCGGCGCATGAACATCCGCGAGCTCGCCCACGTCATCCGCACCAAGAACGCCGGGCCCTACATCGTCACCGGCGACTTGCTGTTCGATTCCGACGAGGTCTATCTCCGGGTCAAGAACAGCGGCGTCATCACCCGCGCGCATGTCGCCGAGCTCTATGGCATCACCGTCGACGAGGTGCTGAGCATCATCCACTTCGATGCGGCGCGCTGCATCAAGATCAACATCCGACGGCCCGACGGGCAGACCTCGGGCGATGTCGACGACACCGACGTGCTGGGCATGCAGCAGCACGCGCCGCTGCTACGCATCGAGATCCCCGAGGGCAACATCGGCGGGCTCCAGAGGTAGGCGAGGCCGCCGTGCGGAGGGAGCGCGCGGCAGCATCGGGACGCACCGGACAACCAACAGGGAGACGAGGTCATGAAGGACATTTCCCGCCGCCGCTTCGGCCAGATGGCCCTCGCATCCGGCATGGCCGCCGCCGGCCTGCCGATGCTGGGCTCGGCCGCCTTCGCGCAGGACCGCGCGGCCCTGATCGAGGGAGCGCGCAAGGAAGGCAAGCTCGCCGTCGCCACCTCGGCGCCGGGCGACGGGTTTCCCAGGTTCCTCGAGACGTTCAGGGCGAAGTACCCGTTCATCGACGTGACGACGGGCTTCTACACGGCGCCGACCGGCCGCGTGCTGTCGCGGGTGATGGCGGAAGTGAAGTCGGGCAACGTCAATTCCGACGTCATGCACATCGCGAACTCGGCACCCTACATCGACATGGCGCGCCAGGGGCTGCTGCTGCAGTACCGCTCGCCCGAATACGCCGCCCACCAGGCGGGCAGCCACCAGGACGGCTACTGGGGATCGGCCCGCGTCATCGGCGTCATCATGGCCTACAACAAGAACAAGCTGCCGGCCGAGCAGGCGCCCAAGGCCTGGGTCGATCTCCTGAAGCCCGAGTTCAAGGGCAAGAAGATCGCCATCCAGAACGCGGCCGCCGGCACGGCCTTCAACCAGTTCTACATGCTGGAGAAGGTGCTGGGCGTCGACTTCATCAAGAAGCTGGCGGCCCAGGAGCCGGTCATCATGCCGACGTCGGGCCAGGTCAGCGACGCCATGATCCGCGGCGAGGTGCTGGTCGGCGCCACGGTCGACCACTGGCGCGCCTTCGAGGAATCCGCGGTGAAGGCCGGCATCACCGCGGTCTATCCGACCGAGGGCATGCCGATCGCGGTCGCCCCCATCGGCATCCTCAAGGGCGCGCCCAACCCGAACGCGGCCAAGCTGTTCATGGACTACGTCCTGTCCCAGGAAGGCCAGACCAAGCTCGATACGGAGATCTACGGCGTCTACTCCATGCGCGCCGACGTCGCCCCACCGCCGGGGCAGAAGGCGCTCGCCGACACCAAGCCGCTGATCCCGACCGACATGGCCGATTACGAGAAGGCGGCCGCGGCCTTCCCGCAGAGGTTCGAGTCCTGGTTCAAGTGACGTCGGGGCAAAGCCGGATTCTCCCTCTCTGCCCCGTGGGGGCGGAGAGGGTCGGGGTGAGGGGGGGATTCGCCGGCGGCCGCCCACCTCACCCTCTCCACCGCTTCGCGGCGGGTCTCCTCCCTCTCCCCCCTGGAGGGCGGAGAGGGCGCCGACATCGTTGCCGATGACGGCCATCGCCGCGCGCCTGGGGAGCCTCTCGACCGAGCGGGTGGTGATCCTCGTCCTGGTGGGATTGCTCACCTGGATGGTGATCGTGCCGCTGCTGGCGGTGCTGCGCACGGGCATCGACGAGCCGGACGGCTTCACGCTGCGCTACTTCGCCGACGTCTTCCGCAGCCCGCGCACCATCATCAACACGCTGACGGTCGGGGTCGGCGCCACGGTCATCGCGATCGCGATCGGCGGCGGGCTGGCGCTGATCCTGGCGCGCACCAACGCGCCGGGGCGGCGGCTGCTGGAGCGGCTGGTCGTCGTGCCGCTCTACATCACGCCCCTGCTGACGGCGATCGCCTGGTCGTGGCTGGGCTCGCCCAAGGGCGGCCTCGTCAACCTCGCCGCCCGCGAGGCCTTCGGCATCCCGACGCTGATCGACCTGCAGTCGCCCCTGGGCGTCGTGCTGGTGACGGCGCTCTCCTACGTGCCGCTGCCCTTCCTGCTGATCGGTGGCGCCTTGCGCAACATGGACCCGTCGCTCGAAGAGAGTGCCCGCGTCCATGGCGGCTCGTCGGCACTGACGTTGCGCGCCGTGACGCTGCCCCTGGTGCTCCCTGCCGCACTCGGCAGCGCGCTGCTGGTCTTCGTGCAGTCGATCGGCCTCTTCAGCGTGCCGGCGGTGCTTGGCATGCCGAGCGACTTCTTCGTCGCGACGACGGAAATCTACCGCCTGCTCGACAACTATCCGCCGCGCGTCGGGCAGGCGGCCGCCTGGGGCCTCGTGCTGCTGGCGCTGACGGCCTCGCTCATCTGGCTGCAGGCGCGCATCCTCGGCCGGCGCAGCTACGTCACCGTCACCGGCAAGGCCTTCCGCCCGCGCACCATCGAGCTCGGCCGCGTGCGCTGGCTGCTCTCGGGCTTCGTCTGGCTCTACGTCACGCTCGCGATCCTGCTGCCGGTCGCGGTGCTGGTCTGGGCCGCCTCGATCAGCTTCCTCACCATCGACGTCCATCTGATGGAATGGAGCTGGAAGCACTTCCACTATGTGCTCCACCAGTACCCGAAGACCTATCTCGCGCTGCAGAACAGCATCATGCTCGGGCTGGCGACGGCGACGCTCGTCGTCGCGCTCGGCCTCGCCGTTTCCTGGGTCGTGGTGCGCTCGAAGCGCCCGGTCCGCCACTACCTCGACCAGGTCAGCATGTTCCCGCTCAGCACGCCCGCGATGGTCTTCGCGCTGGGCCTGCTCTGGGTCTATGTCGGGGTCAGGTTCCTGCCGATCTACGGCACGATCTGGATCCTGCTGCTCTCCTACGTGACGCACTACCTGCCGTTCGGCGTGCGCTCGGCCGGCGGCGCACTGCGGCAGCTCCATCCCGAGCTGGAGGATGCGGCCCGCGTCACCGGCGCCTCCTGGTCGCGCACCATGCGCTGGGTCACGTTCCCGCTGACCCGTCCGACCCTGGCGGCGGCCTGGACCCTGCTCTTCGTCATGTCGATGCAGGAGGTCAGCTCGTCGATCCTGCTCTACACCAGCCGCACCGTCGTGCTCTCGGTTACCGTCTTCGACCTGTGGGAGACGGGCAACCCCAACGCGCTGGCCGCCTTGGGCGTCATCCAGCTCGCTCTCACCTTCGCGATCGTGGCCTTCGCCGTCCGCTCGCGCCACCGCGAGGTTCTCTCGTGATCGCTCCCGCCGGCGGCGACGCCCGCTTCCTCTCGGTCGACGACCTCGTCATCGCCTATGGCAAGGTGACCGCCGTTGACCGCGTCAGCTTCGCCGTCGGCCGCGGCGAGCACGTCACGCTGCTGGGTCCGTCGGGCTGCGGCAAGACCACGACCTTGCGGGCCATCGCCGGGCTGGAGACGCCGACCTCCGGACGCATCGCCATCGACGGCACGGCGGCCTTCGACGGGGCGGCCGGGCGCAACCTGCCGCCCGAGCGGCGCGGCCTGTCGATGGTCTTCCAGTCCTACGCCATCTGGCCGCACATGACGGTCTTCGAGAACGTGGCCTTCGGCTTCCGCGCCCGCGGCGTTTCGCGCAAGGCGGCGCGCGAGCCGGTGCTGAAGGCGCTCGCCACCGTCGACCTCGCCGACTTCGCCGACCGCCCGGCGACGCGGCTCTCGGGCGGCCAGCAGCAGCGCGTGGCGCTCGCCCGCGCCATCGCCTTCGACCCCAAGGTCATCCTGCTGGACGAGCCGCTCTCCAACCTCGATGCGCAGCTCCGCATCTCCATGCGCACCGAGCTGCAGGACCTGCAGCGCCGCCTCGGCCTCACCTCGATCTACGTGACGCACGACCAGGAGGAGGCGTTCGCGCTCTCCGACCGCATCATCCTCATGCGCGCGGGCATCATCGAGCAGCAGGGCACGCCCGAGGAGATCCACGCCGCCCCGCGCACCCGCTTCGCCGCGAGCTTCCTCGGCGTGAAGAACATCCTCGACGCCGCCGTGGCGCCGCTGCGCGACGCGCCGGGCATGAGCGAGGCTGTCGTCGCGCCCGGCATCGTGCTGCCGGCGCGCGACCCGCGGCGTGACGAGAAGGGGGAGGGCAAGCCCGCCGTCTGCTTCCGCCCGATCAATGTGCGCCTGGTGCCGGACACCGGTGACGAGGCCGACGGTATCCCCGGCATCGTCGCCCGCTACGTCTTCATCGGCGACCTGGTGCACTATTTCGTGCGTTCGGGCGCGGTCGAGGTCTGCGCCTACGGCCTGCCCGATCCGGGACTGGCCGAGGGCCGCAAGGTGCGCTGGCGGGTGGCGCCGGAGCACTGCCTCGTACTCAGAGGCTGACAGGCCGCAGAGCCTCATCCTTCGACAAGCTCAGCAACCATTAAGAATGTGGCGCTGAATTTCCCATGGCGTGCCGCGCTGGAGGACGGCGTTGGCGAAGATGAGCAGCTTGCGTGCGCAGGCGACGAGGGCCTGCTTGTGCGGCTTTCCGGCGCCGGTGAGGCGGCGATAG